>JBHIWP010000347.1:0-6263 GCA_041987425.1 Promineifilaceae bacterium (SeqCode)
ATGTGCACCTGAACAATATTATTGCCGGACAGCTTACGCCCGCGCCGCAAGAGGATGAACAATCGACTTACGCCCCGATGATTAAAAAGGAAGACGGCCGTATCAACTGGCAGCAAACCAGCACTGAAATTGACCGTCTTATTCGAGCCATGACCCCCTGGCCAGGCGCCTTTACCACCTGGCAGGGGGAAATGCTTAAAATAAAGTCGGCGACGCCAGTAGACGGCCGTTTGCCAGCGGGCGAACCGGGCACAGTGGTAGCGTATGAAGAAGGCGCAGCTGTGCTAACGACCGATGGCGGATTGGCGCTGGAAGAGATTCAGCTAGCCGGTAAGCGGGTTACAGCCGTGTCAGACTTTTTGCGCGGTTACGATCACTTTGTCGGCTCTACACTTGGTGCAGAATAATTATTTTGAGAGTTGAGATTGGAGATTAGAAAATCTCTAGTCGTCAATCTCCGGTCTTCAGAAATGTAGCGGAAGAAGCTTATGGATATCTTAATTTATGGCGCTGGGGCCGTCGGGGGCTATTTGGGCGCTCGCCTGGCGCAGCAGAAACACAACGTCACCCTTGTTACTCGCGACGTGATGGCCCAGCTGATTAGCCAGACGGGCCTGGAAGTGAGCGAAGGCAATCGCCGCATGGTGACCCGCCCACAGGCAGCAACTTCCGTTGCCCAGGCGTTCAAAGACGGCCGTAGCTATGAGCTCATCATTCTGACGATGAAAGCCTATGACATTGCCGCTGCCATCAATCCGCTTATTGCCTTTTGCCCGGAACCCAACATGATCATCACCACCCAAAACGGCATCGGCATCGAGAAAGAGCTAATCCAACAGTTTGGTGCGGAACACGTTATTGCTGGCTCATTTACGCTGCCCATCCGCAAAGAAACCGCAACCCAACTGGTTGCAGAGCGAACCGATGGCGGGCTGTGCCTGGCTCCCACCCAGCCTAAACAAGATATTCGGCCGTGGGTTAAGCTTTTTGGCGATACGGGTCTGGACACCAAAGGGTACAAGAATTACCAATCTATGAAGTGGTCTAAAGCCTTCCTCAATATCATCGCCAATGCCACTTCGGCCATATTGAACCGGCGGCCGGGCGTGGTGTATCGCTCTGATCTGATCTTTGATCTGGAAATAAAGATGCTGCAAGAAGCGCTGGCCGTGATGAGTGCCGCAGGCCATAAGGTAGTTGATTTGCCAGCTGTACCGGCGTCCAAGCTTGCCTTCTCCATAAAGCACTTGCCGCGCGGGCTGCTAAAAGCTGGTCTGGGCAAGCTGGTGGCCGACGGCCGTGGCGACAAAATGCCCTCGTTCCACATTGATCTAACGGCTGGCAAAGGCAAAAGCGAAGTGGTCTACCACAACGGGGCCATTGCGAAAGTGGGCAAAGAAGTTGGCGTGCCCACACCCGTCAATGCCGCGCTGACCGATATTTTGTGGAAGCTGACGTTGGAAAAGCTGGATTGGCGCGAATTTAACGGCCGTCCCCAGCGGCTCATCCAGGAAGTAAAGCGGTATGAAGCTGCTTTGGGAGAAAAGAGATGAGGCAGAACGAGCGGGAGCTGCGCCAGACGTTTGTGCAAATTGGTCGCCTGATGTATGAAAAAGGGTTCATCTGCGCCAGCGACGGCAATATTTCGGCGCGGCTGGGGCCAGATAGGCTGCTCATCACGCCCTCTGGCCTGCATAAGGGGCTGCTGGAGCCGGAACACATGCTGGTGATAGATATGGAGGGAAATGTGGTGCGAAATGGACACGGCCGTTCCGCCACCCTCAAGCCCACCAGCGAACTGCCCATGCACCTGGAAGCCTACCGCCAGCGGCCAGACATTGAGTCTGTTGTTCACGCCCATCCGCCCATTACCATTGCGCTTTCTATTGCTGGCGTGCCCATGGCCGACTGCCTGCTGCCCGAAGTAATTGTAATGCTGGGCCTCATTCCCACCACGGAGTACGCAACCCCTTCCAGCGAAGAAAACGTGCGCGCCATCCGTGAGCTGATCCGCCACCACGACGGGCTGGTGCTGCAGCGGCACGGTTCGTTAACCGTAGGCGACTCGCCGATGCAGGCGTTTATGCGGCTGGAAACGCTGGAGCAAAACGCGCGCGTTGGCTTTATGCTGGCCCAGCTTGGGGTGCGCAATCCGCTGCCCGCCCACGAAGTAGAAAAGCTGCTGCGCCAGCGAGAGCAGATGGGCCTGAGCCATCCGGGCGAGCACGAGGAATTTTGCCAGGTGTGTGGCACCTGTCATCCCACCAGCCAGCCTCATTTGCCAACGTTGCAGACAAACGGCACGGCCGTTTCCACCCCTTCATCCTCTTTCACCCAGACCGAACTGCGCGAACTGGTGGCTCAGGTGGTGCAAAAAACGCTCGGCACAGCGTAGAACAATTTTGAGAAGTTAACCCATAAGGATAGTAGTATGTTTGAATTGAGACGCGAGAAAAACGGCCGTCCCCTGCTCGTTGGCCATCGGGGAGCGATGGACGTGGCCCCGGAAAATACACTGCCCGCTTTTGAGGCCGGATTGGCGGGCGGCGCCGACCTGCTGGAGCTGGATGTGCAGCTTACCGCCGACGAGCAGGTGATTTTGTTCCACGACACAGATTTATTTAACAAAACCGGCGTTCGCGGCCAGATTGCTGATTTTACGGCCGATTATTTGCGCACGCTCGACGTTGGCAGCTACTTTGACCCACAGTTTGCCGGCCTGCACATGCCCTTGCTGGATGAAATGCTCGCATGGGCCAAAGATAAAGTTGCCCTCATGATAGAACTCAAGCACGGCCCCATTTTTGATCCAAGACTGGATGAACGCGTGGTGCAGCTGATTGAGCAGCATGAGATGGAAGATCATGTTGTGCTAATCAGTTTTGATCAGTTTGCTCTGGGGCGGGTGAAGCGATTGAATCCTAATCTGACGGTGAGCTTGATTTATGTCGGCCGTTTTTGCGATCCGCTGGCGATCATTGGCGACATGCCGCTGGATGCCCTCAGCCCGGCCACGGACTTTTTGACGCTGGACGAAGTACGGCGCATCCAAAAAGCAGGCTATGCCTGCACCCCAGGCGGCTTCTACTGGGATTACCCCACGCTGCTCGACTGGGGCGTAGACACCATAAGCACGAATAATCCCGGGGCGTTTCAGTTTTAGATGAGCAACTGTTGTAGGATTGTAATTGAGTAATTGGGTAACTGGGCAATTACTCAATTACTTGATTACCCAATTCTTCCACTGCTATTGAATGGTGCCGTGGAAGTGCGGCTGGGGCTCAACGGGTTTGTCTGACCAGGTAAGGGCGGCAAGCAGGTCTTCGCGGGCCTGGGCCAGTTTCTCTTCGTCGTTGGCATGAACGGTGCCAAGCTCATCCCCCTCACTAAAGGTGTCGCCAATTTTGGCGTGCAGCACAAAGCCAACGGCGTGGTCAATTTTGTCTGTCTTCACAAAACGGCCGCCGCCCAAGCGGACCGCCGCCCAGCCGATTTCCCCGGTGCTCATAGCGGCGATGCTGCCGGAACGTGGCGCGAGAATCGGTTCTACAAATTTGGCCTGTGGCAGCAAGCTGGGATCGTCTACCTGGGCTACGTCACCGCCTTGCGCAGCCACCATCTGGCGGAACTTTTCTAGCGCAGCGCCGTTTTGGCGAACGGCCGTCACCAGTTCCTTCGCTTCATCCAAACTAGCCGCCTTGCCCGCCAGCAGCAGCATGTGCCCGGCCACTTCCAGGCAGTGTGCCCAAAAGTCGTCTGGCCCGTTGCCTTGCAGCGTGGCAATTGCCTCCTTCACCTCCAGCGCATTGCCGATGGCGTGCCCCAGCGGCTGGTTCATGTCAGAGATGAGCGCCACGACGTTGCGCCCGGCATCTGTGCCGATATCCACCATTACCTGGGCCAGCTCGCGGGCCGATTCCACCGTGGGCATAAACGCGCCGGAGCCGGTTTTTACGTCCAGCACCATGGCGTCGGCCCCGGCTGCCAGCTTTTTAGACATGATCGAGCCAGCGATGAGCGGCGTACTGGCTACCGTGCCGGTGACATCGCGCAGGGCGTACAGCTTCTTGTCGGCGGGGGCCAGAACGGCCGTTTGCCCCGCCAGCACCAATCCAATCTCACTGAGCTGCTTTTTAAACTGTTCGATGCTCATTTCTAGCTGCCAGCCGCGAATCGACTCCATCTTGTCCAGCGTGCCGCCGCTGGAACCCAGGCCCCGGCCGCTCATCTTGCCCACGGGTACGCCGCAGGCGGCTACCAGCGGCTGCACCGCCAGCGTCGTCTTGTCCCCCACGCCGCCGGAGGAATGTTTATCCACAACAAATGGAGCCACATCGTGCAAATCCAGCTCGTCGCCGGAGCGGGCCATTGCCAGAGTCAGGTCCACCGTCTCTTGCCGGTTCATGCCGCGCAGGTAGATAGCCATCAGCAGGGCGGCCACCTGGTAGTCGGGTACGTCATCGGCCGTGTAGGCTTTAATGAACCATTCGATTTCGGCCGTAGACAGCGTTTTGCCATCACGTTTTTTCTCAATCAAATCAACCATACGCATAGTGGACATCCTTTGTAATTCGGTAATTGAGTAATTAAACGAAGCTCTTTTCGTAAAAGGTCCAGGCGGGCAACGGCTCGAAACCCAACGCCAGGTTGAGCTGGAACATAGGGTTCTTTTCTTCGTTATTGGTGTAGATGGTGGTGAAGCCGTTGTCCTGAGCGTAGCGAATGCTGCACAGCTTCAGCGCGGTAGCAATTTTGCGGCGGCGATGGCTGCGAATAACGCCGGTGATGCCCGCGAATAGGCCGTACGGCCGTTTCCGCATCACATTTACCACGCACATTCCCACATAGCCAGCCGCCTCATCCACGGCAATCGCCCAGGAATCAGGCCGAAAATCGTCACCCTGGTAATAGTTGGCATACTCCTCGAACGGCGTTGGCGGCTCTGGGTGTGGCATGGGAATGTCTTGTTCGATTTGGCCAAAAAGCTGCCAGATGTTGTGCTGCCAATTTGGATCAGCCTGCATCACATCGGTGAGGGTGACAAAGCGAATACCTTGCCGCTGAACGGTTTCCAGCACAGAGTCATAATCGGCTAAATTTACCTGCTGCACGTCCAGCGATGAGCGGGGAAAGCGCATCAACAGCTCAAAACCGTCGGCCTCCAGCAGCTTGATGCGAAACCGCTCATTTTCTGGTGGCTCGCTCACGACTTTTTGCGGCTGGTGTTTGGCAATTTCGGCCAGCAGGTAGCGGTGCATTTGGTCGGGAACGGCCGTTTCTTGCCAGGCTGGTATCACATAAACGGCAAAATGAATCTGCCGCGAACTAGGTTCGTGCCAGTAATCGCCGCGCGCCACAACCTGCACATCCAGCTCGCCCAGAACGCGAACGGCCGTAAATTCATCATGGAACTCCGCATCTTCCTGCCGCGCAATCTCCAGCGTTAGCTGCTCACCTGGGTTGCGCAATTTATTCAGTTCAATAAGGGCCAGGTAGTCTTGATCGGTGGACTGAAACGGCCGAAAGGTCAACTCTTCTACAGCAGTCATGGCGCTACTCCAAAAGCCGGGGTGGAAATTTCCTGATTATAGCAGGAATTCGGTATAATCCCGTGAGCAGTAATCAGTGAGCAGTGATCAGTAAAAGCAATTGACTACCGAACAATACTTCACTGATCACTGACCTACTGAATACCGATCACCGATTACCGAACGCGGAGGGAAAATGCCACAAAAGGCTGACTATTTGCTCACTGGCGGCACCGTCGTCACCATGAATGAACAGTACGATGTGATTGAAAATGGCGCAGTTGCCGTCCTGGGCGACTCAATTGTGGCTGTGGGACCAGCAGATTCGCTGGCTGCCGATTACCAGGCTGAAGAGGAGATTGACTGCACAGGCCAGGTGATTATGCCTGGACTGGTCAACGCGCATACTCACATCCCCATGACCTTGTTTCGCGGGCTGAATGACGATTTACGCCTGGACGTATGGCTGGGGTATTTGATGCCGGTGGAGCGTGAGTTTGTGACGCCGGAATTTGTGAAGCTGGGCACGCGCATTGCCTGTGCTGAAATGATTCGCTCTGGCGTAACCACCTTTGCCGATATGTATTATTTTGAAGAGGCGATTGCGGAGGAAACGGCCGTTATCGGTATGCGGGCTTTATTGGGCCAAACCGTCCTTGTCTTCCCCGCGCCCGATGCGGCAACCTACGAAGATGCGCTGACGCTGGCACGCCGCTTCATCGAACGGTGGAACGG
>JBHIWP010000348.1:0-6250 GCA_041987425.1 Promineifilaceae bacterium (SeqCode)
GGTTTTCAGTTATTTTTTAAGTTTTGCTCATCACCTCCTTAAACTTTCTAGACTATGACTTCACTGTAAAAACATGTTCCAAAGCCAGGGAGATTGCGCCAATGACGCCAGCGTCCTTGCCCAGCGGTGAAAACTCGATGCGCAGGTGCCGGGTGGAGAGGGCGGTGGAGCGGCGCAAAACAGCCTGACGAATGGCGGAAAGCAGGCGTATGCCAATCTGGCTGACGCCGCCGCCGATAAGAATGAGCTGTGGATTGAAGAAGTTGACCAGGCTGGCTAACATGCCGCCGATCATACGGCCGCTTGTTTTCACAATTTCGTTGGCGGCCCGGTCGCCCGCTTTGGCGGCGTCGCCCACCAGCTGGGCTGTCATCTGGCCGTTGTTGGCAGCCAGGGCTTCGGCCAAAAGTTCGCTTTCGCCCGAAACGGCCGCTTCTCGCCCCCGCTCGGCAATGGCCGGACCCGCTGCCATAATTTCCAGGCAGCCCACATTGCCACAGTGGCACACAGGCCCGTTGTAATCAATGCAAATATGGCCTACGTCGCCCGCAGCGCCATCGCGCCCGCGATAAATGTGCCCCTGGCAGATAATGCCAGAACCGATGCCGGTGCCAATTTTGAGAAAAATAAGGTTGTCCAGGCCTTTGCCCGCGCCAGCGCTGGCTTCGCCCAGGGCCATAACGTTCACGTCGTTGTCTACAGCAATGTTGGCAGCGGCAAAACGCTGCCGCATAAAGTGCTTAATGGGGAAGGATTCCCAGGCGGGCATAAGGGGTGGGGCGATGAGAATGCCTTCGTCGAACTGCACCGGGCCGGGTACGCCGATGCCGATAGCCAGAACCTGGTCGGGACGGCCGTTTTGCCGGGCCAGCAGCTGTTCAATCAAATCCGCTACGCGCCCCAGCAAAAATTCTGGCTCTTCACGCACGTCGGCAGGCTCATCCAGCCGTTCTAAGACCGTGCCCTCGAAGTCGGCCAGCGCCAGATCCAGGCTGGTAGCGCCGATATCGACGCCCACCACAAAGCCCAACGCGCCGTTTAGGCCATACGTGCGCGGCCGCCGCCCGCCCTGCGATTCGCCCAGCGCTCGTTCCTCCAGAATATTCAGAGAGAGGAGGTGATTAAGAACGGCCGTGGTGTTGGCCCGTGACAATCCCAGACGTTCACCCAACTCTGCTCGGGATAAGGGCCCGGCCTGGCGAATCGCGTCCAAAATACGGGCTTCAGCTAAATCAAGCGTGCGTGCTTCGACGGTGATTAAGTTAGACAAGTAGCTGCTTCCTAGGTTGTGACTGCGGGCGTGGTAGCGGTTTGGGGCAGTCTATTCAGCGAGCATTCGTGAAAAATTTGCTAGCTTATGTAGGGCTTGGATGAACTTTTGTAGAAAATTAACAAAAGTTAAGAGAATAGTAGCATAAGTCGCCCCGGCCGTCAAGCGTTTGCAGGCCTGAAAAACGTAAAAAAGAGCATCCTGCGCCCCAGGATGCTCTTTTTCTTTTCTGCGATGAATTAGATTGTGTGTGGGCTTTACTTTCCAGTCTCTATGCCGTAACCAAAGGGGAAAAGAGGCTCCTCTTCGCCCAGGCTGGCAAAGTCGAAAGGAAGCTGCTCCACGCTGTGAGGCCAGGTATAAGCCAATTTCCCGCTAAACGGCCGTATACCAAACAACACGTCGGCCACCCCCTGGCCCTCGGTTCCCGGCAGCCAGGCCGCCACCAGCGCATCCCACTCTTCAATCAGGTCGGTAATGATCAGCGGCCGCCCGGAGATGAGAACAACGGCCAGCTGATCGCATACTTCTGCCATTCGCTGCACCAGGCGCAGGTCGCCCACCGGCAGGCGCAGGTCGGCGCTGTCGCCCAAGCCCTCAGCGTACGGCCGTTCACCCACCACCGCCAGGCACACAGCCGACTCATCGGAGGGCAGGTCGTCAAAACGGCCGAACTCATCGTAAACCACGTTGGTGTCTGCCGATACGGTGGCTTCAATAGCCTGCAAAATTGTGGTGCCCGTGGTGATCTCGCCTTCGCCGCCCTGCCACTCAATGGTCCAGCCGCCGGACTGAATACCAATGTCGTTGGCCGCCTGCCCGCCAACGTATAGCACGGGCAGCTCTGGCGACAGCGGCAGAAGGTCCCCCTCATTTTTCAGCAGCACCTGCGACTGGGCCACCGCCTCTCGCGCCAGCGCGCGATGTTCTGCAGAGCCAACCTGGTCCAGCAACGCCGAGTCGGAAAAGGGATGGTCAAACAGGCCGAGTTCATACTTCACGGTGAGAATGTTGCGTACCGCTTCGTCGATTCGTTCCTCGCTGATGTCTCCGTTCTCTACGGCTTCCAACACGGTGTTGATGAAGCGACGATAGTCATACGGAACCATGTTCATGTCGATGCCAGCGTTGATGGAGGCGACCACTGCCTCATAATAATCATTGGAAATCTGGTCGATTCCCGCCCAGTCAGACACGATGAAGCCCTCGAAGCCCAGTTCGCCCAGCAGCACGTCGCTGATGAGGTACTGTTGTGCGTGCATCTTCATGCCGCCCCAGCTTGAGTAGGAGATCATGATGTTTCGCGCACCCGCGTCGATGACGGCCGTATACGGCGGCAAATGAACGGCGCGCAATGTTTCCTCATCGACTTCGGTCACTCCCTGGTCGATTATGTAGCTGCCGGTGGTGGAGCTGCCCCAGACCGTGCCGCCATCGCCCACAAAATGCTTGGGCGTCGCCAGCACCGTGTCTGGTGCGGATAGATCATCGCCCTGCAAGCCCAGCATGTAGGCCGTTGCCAGGGCAGATACCAACTCCGTGTTTTCGCTGTAGCCTTCAAAGGTGCGCCCCCAGCGAATGTCCTGCGGCACGGAGACAGCGGGCGCGTAATTCCAGTAGATTCCGGTGGCGATCATTTCTGCGGCCGTTACTCGCCCAATTTCGGTCATCAATTCTGGATTGTTGGCCGCGCCCAGGCCAATGTTGTGGGGGAAAATCACTGCCCCCGCCACATTGCTGTGTCCATGCACCGCATCTACACCGTAAATCAGGGGAATGCCCAAATAAGCGTCAAGCGCCACCGCCTGGAAGCCATCGACCATTGCGGCCCAGCTTTCTGGCGTGTTGGGATCGGGGTAGCCGCCCCCGCCGCTAAGCAGGCCGCCAATCCCCAGCGTGGTGATGTCTTCAGGATTGATGCTGTTCTTCTCTACCAGCGTCATCTGTGCTGCTTTTTCCGGCAATGACATGCGCGCCAGCAAATCTTCTACGCGCTCAGCTATGGGTAGCTCGGGGTTGAGGTACGGTGCGTCGGCGGGAATGGCCGGGCGCGTGGGGCCGGGCGTTGGTTCCGGCACGTTCGCCACGACGTCGCTTTGCCCAATCTCAAAAAAGACGAGCTGGCCGAAGACGCTGGGGTTCTGGTAAGAGCTGTCTGACAGGTCAAAAGCGGACCAGATCACTTTTAGATTGCGGCTGCTCTGAGAGGCGCCGTTCAGGTGAACCTGAAAGCCGATGACGTTGCCGTGTTCGCGCTGAATGTTCCACACGCTATTTTTGAGGGGCACGGCCGTTTCAATCACATAACCGCTTTCGGTGTACACTACCTGTACCTGTGCCTCGGCCGTCTCGTACTGCACGCCGCCCAGCACCACTTCTTCCGCCGGTCGCCCGGCGTTCAGCGGTGGGACGGTAATTTGCGTCACGCCGTCCCCATACGAGGTGCGCCTCAGATCGCCGCTGGCGTTAAGATAAAACTCCACCGAATCTTCGTTCCAATAATCCGGGCCGTGCTCGCCGCTGATAATATTGGCATCAACCACGTCGGCCATCAGGTAGAGAAACTCATCGTCTGCAGCGGCGGCAAAGGTGATGGTGGTAGCCCCCTGAACAGCGTCGGAAACTTCGGGAATGGTGACGCGGGGTACGCCCTCCCAATCGCTGAGGTCACCGTCCAGGGAGATATTGACCGGGAAGGGGGCATTGTACGTTTCGCCTGCAGTGCCCTGTGGCGCCAGCAGGTTTGGCTGGCTTACAGGTTCGGCGGAAACGGCCGTTTCCGTAGGGGCAGCTGTCTCGGTTGGCACGGCGGTGTTGGTGGGAACGGCCGTTGCTTCCGGCGAAGTCGTTGGTTGAGGGGTAATGTCTACATCCCGCTCGCCACATCCTGCGATCGTCAAAAAAATCAGCAACAAAATTAAGGCCAAACGGCCGTTTTTACGCATCATGCTCCAGTCTCCAAAGTTTGAAAATGTTTTCTTTAGGTGGCCACCGTCGATAGTTGGCTCGGTTCGGGGTCAGTGCTGCTGGGTTCCCCCGCCGCATCTACCCAGGTAATCTGCTCTTGCAGCCGTATGTCGCGCGAGGAGCTGCCCACCAGCAGCGTAAAGTTGCCCGGCTCGGTGAGCCACGCCGCCTGCGCCGGGTCGTAAAAGGCCAGCGATTGCTGATCGAGCGTAAGGCGAGCGGTTTGCGTTTCACCCGGCTGCAGCATAATTTTGGCAAAGGCTTTGAGTTCTTGCAACGGCCGTACCAGCCGAGATGCTTCGTCCCGCACGTAAAGCTGTACGACTTCCTGCCCCGCCCGGCTGCCCTCGTTGGTGATGTCTACCTCCACCACAATCTGGTCACCCGGACCAAATTCTGTGCCGTTAAGGCGCAAATTGCCATAGCTAAAGCCGGTGTAGGCCAGACCGTGACCAAAGGGGAAAAGCGGCTCTATTTCTTTTTTGTCGTAGTAACGGTAGCCCACAAAAATGCCCTCACCATAAAAAACCTGGCCGTTTTCGCCGGGATAGTTGACATAAGCAGGATTGTCCTGCAGCCGCCTGGGGAACGTCATGGGCAGCTTGCCCGATGGGTTTACGTCGCCAAAGAGCACATCGGCCAGGGCGTGTCCTGCATCCTGACCGCCGTACCACTGCTGCACAACGGTCGTAACAGAATCCAGCCAGGGCATCTCCAATGGCGAACCGGCATTCAGCACCACAATCGTGTTGGGGTTGGCTGCCGCCACGCGGGCGATCAGTTCGTCTTGCTGGCCAACCAGCTTCATGTCCTCACGGTCAAAGCCTTCGCTTTCCCACTCACGCGTGAGCCCAGCCACGATGATGGCAACGTCAGCCTGCGCCGCCAGGTCTACGGCCGTCTGAATCGGATCGTCCGGCAAAGGCGGCACGCAGCCCAGGCGCAGCGTGCGCCAGCGGCTGTCTGGTTCGGTGACGTACTCAACGAGTAGTGAAACCGGTTTGTTGGCTTGTAGGGGAAGGGAAACGGCCGTTTTTTGATCCGTCTCCCCTTGCCAATGATCAATCACCACTTCTCCATCCACCAGCAGCCTGGCTTGCCCCAGGCTCCACACGTGAAGCTGGTACTCGCCGCTTTCTGGCACGGACAGCGTGCCGTGCAGCCGTAGCGAGAAGTGACGCGGGTCTACAAAGGGATTGACCGTGCCAAACCAGGCAAGCTCGCTCTTGCCCACGATGCCGCTGTGTCCTGGTTCGCCAGATAGGTCGAGATTATGAAAATAATCGAGCGTCAGGCCCGCGTCGCCACTGGCCGTAGTCAACCAGTCCGGCTCCAGCAGCGGCGGCAGGCGGTGAATGGGCGTTCCAATTGCGTAGGAAACCTCAACCGCATCGCCCACATGCTGCCGGATGCCCGCCAGCGGCGACACGGCCCGGTGTGGATTCACCTGCGAACTGCCCCCGCCCATAATTTGCGCCCGATGGGCATTCTCGCCAATGACGGCGATTTTTTGCAGCTTATCGGCATTAAGAGGCAGCAGCTCATTCTCGTTTTTGAGCAGCACAATGGCTTCAGCGGCCACTTTGCGCGGCAGCTGGTCGTCGCTGTCGATGGGTTCATCACAGGCAGTAACGCGCCCGATCAGTCGCAGCAGGCGGCGAATCTTGTCGTCCAGCACTGCTTCGTCCAGGTCGCCATTGGCGACGGCCGTCACAATCTTCTGCGGGTCCATCCAGCGCGGCGGTCCGGGCATCTCCAGGTCCAGCCCACCCACGGGCACGTTGTCGCTGTAGGTGCCGTACCAGTCAGAGATCACCAATCCGTCGTAGCCCCATTTGTCTTTGAGTAGGTCGCGCAGCAGCGCATTGTTTTCACTGGCGAAGGTGCCATTGATGCGGTTGTAGGCGCTCATCACCGACCAGGGATTGGCTTTTTCCAGGGCGAGGCGAAACGGCTCCAAGTAGATTTCGTGCAGCGGCCGTTCCGCCACTTCTGAACTAATCGAAAAGCGCT
>JBHIWP010000349.1:0-6249 GCA_041987425.1 Promineifilaceae bacterium (SeqCode)
GCCCAGGTGGACGAAGGCCTGGAAATCTTGCGCCGCCCCTTCCCTCTGCACACCGAAATCGAGCGCCTGATCGATAAAAGACAGCCAAAAATTGCCGAACAGAGCCTTACGATTGTTAATGACATCGATCCGTCTTTGGAAATTAATGGGGACACTCACAAACTCAGGCACGTTTTTGACCATCTGCTGGACAACGCACTAAAGTTTAGCCACCCCAACCAGACCATACGCTTTTGGGCCAGCGTAAACGAAGCTGGCGAAATTGAAGTGGGTGTCGCTGACCAGGGAATTGGCATTCATCCAGACAATCACGGCAAAATTTTCGAGCGGTTTGTGCAGCTAGAACAGGGGGATAGTCGCAGTTACAGCGGTCTGGGAATTGGCCTGACTATCGTTAAAGCGTTGGTCGAGGCGCACAACGGCCGTATCACCGTAATCAGCGCGCCGGGCGAGGGCAGCCAATTCATCCTCACCCTGCCTGAAGCTGAAGCTGACTGGACTGTGTAGCGCGGGCTAACCATCGTCATTGGCAACGGCCGTGGGTGTCGCCTCCGGCGTTGGTGAAGATTCCGGCGTCGGCGTCGGCGTTTTATAGGGTTCCGTTACCAGCTCCGCCACCGTCAGTTCACCGCCCACCACCTGCACCGTCTGCCGATACTCTACTCCCTGCACCTTCACGTACAGCGTATATTCGCCGGGCATCACATCGGCAAAAACAAAGTTTTCCCCCAGCAGCTCATCGGGATTAATCAAGCTTTGCGGATCGCCCTGATAGCTCCAGGTGTTGATAAATTGTGGTTCGTCCTCACTAGCATCCACCAATGTTACCATCACGCCTTGCCACGGCCGTCCCTGCGGGTCAATGAGCCGTCCAGCCACCACGCCCCGCGTCGGGCCCGGATCAATCCACAGCATGGGGTTGCGGGTTGAGCTAAACTCATTGCTGCCCACCCGCACCTCCAGGTGCAGATGCGGCACCGTTGCTGCCCCACCAACGCCCACTTCGGCAATGGGTTCGCCCTGTGCCACGCGCTGACCAATTTCTACTTTCAGTTCCAATACGTGCCCATACAGCACGTAAATCGGTTGACCCTGCCACGTCTGATCCAGCTCCAGCACCACCAGGTGGCCGTACCAGTTGCAGCGCCAGCCATACAGCGCCGATTCATCCGCTTGGGCCACAATCACCGTGCCGTCGGCCACGGCCAGCACCGGCATGCCCAGCTCCCCGGCAATGTCGATGCCGTTGTGCAGCAGATAACGGCCGCCACCGTCTGAACCATAGGGGAATGTTTTATTGATAATCGTGCGCCCGCCGCCAGGCACCGGCTTGATGAAATCAAAGTGGGCCGCAGGCTCACCCTGAGGCTGCGGCCAGGCCTCCGACGCCAGGAAGTAGCTGGTATAGGTGGGCCTGGCTGGCGATTCTTCAGGACAGCGGCGATTGATAGGAACAGCCGTTGGCGTTGGCGTATCGGTTGGGGTCGGCGTTGGCGTGTTTGTCTGCGTGGGCGGTGGCGTGGCGGTTGGTGGCGGCGTAGCCGTCGACGAAGGCATTTGGCTAGCTGTGGGTGGCGGCACCGGAGTTGAGCTGGGCCGCAGCGTTGGTAGGGGTTCCGTAGCGGCTGCGGCAATAGCTGCTGGCCGGGCCGTACTGGCTTCAGCACCAGCCTCAGCCGACTGCCCACAGCCAGCCACAAGCAAAATCAGCAGCAGGCTGAAAAATAGAACTAAAATGTAGGGACGCTTCATATTGCTCCAATCTGTTATTTCTGGCGCAATTGTCGCTGAGGGGGAAACGGCCGTCAAATTAAGCCTGTACGGCGCGTTATGGAGGTAATTGAGTAAATGGGTAATTACTCAATTACCCATTTACGCCTCACCCACCGCCGCCAGGTAGTCCGTGTAGGCACCGTCGAACCCTGTAAAACGGCCGTCTTTCAGCTCCAATACGCGGTCTACTGCCTGATCTAAAAAGTAGCGGTCATGGGACACAATCAGCAGCGTTCCCTCAAACTCGTCCAGCGTTTGCTCCAGCACTTCAATCGAGGCAATGTCTAGGTTGTTCGTTGGCTCATCCAGCAGCAGCAGATTCGGCCGTTCCAGCACCAGCTTAGCCAGCTGCAGGCGGCTGCGCTCCCCGCCACTCAGCTTGCCGATGGGCTGCTGCATCTGGTCGTAGGTGTACAGAAAGCGATGCAAAAAGGCGACGGCCGCTTCCCGGCTTACCGGTGCCGCTTGCCGAATTTCGGTAATCAGATCGCGGCTGTAGTCCAGCGTTTCGTGCTCCTGAGCATAGTAGCCAATCTTGATGCTGGGTCCGATTTTGATTCGCCCGCTGTTGATGCCCTCTGGCTCCAGCAGCTGCTTCAACAAAAATGACTTGCCCGCGCCGTTTGGCCCAACCAACGCCACGCGCTCACCGTGCCACAGGATTTGGTTGAGCTGGTTAAAGATGGTACGGCCGTTTTCAAACCGCCTGGTAACGTTTTCCAGCTCAAGAACCTTGTTGCTGCCGCGCCAACCGGCCAGCTCCAGCGACATGCGCCGCTGCTCGTGCACTTTTTCCACCTTGTCCATTTTGTCCAGCATCTTGCGGCGGCTGCGCGCCTGCTTAATGTGACGCTCGTTGACCACCAGCGAGGCCCACAGCTCAAAGCGAGCAATGGCCGCCTCAATGCGGGCAATCTCCTTTTGCTGGGCGGCATACAGCTGTGCCTGCCGCAGCCGCGCTAGCTCCCGTGCGGTGGTGTAGCTGGTGTAGTTGCCCACGTACAGGGTAAGACGGCCGTTTTCCAACTCGGCAATGTGGGTTGCTACCTCGTCCAGCAGGTAGCGATCGTGCGAAATTATCACGACGCAGCCCGGGTAGCTGCGAATAACCGCTTCCAGGCGCTGTTTTGCTGCCAGGTCCAGATGATTGTCCGGCTCGTCCAGCAGCAGCAGATCGGGCTGCTGCACCAGCAGCTTGGCCAGCATCACCAGCTTTTTTTGTCCGCCGCTTAGGTGCTCAGTCTGTGTCTCCCACCGCTCAGGAGGGAACCCCAGCCGCACTAGCGTTTCCTTCACGCGGCTCTCGTAGCTGGCGCCTTCTAGCTGTTCCAGCTTGTGCAGCCATTTTTCATGCTGGGCCAGCACTTTTTCCAGCTTATTGCCATCTTCGTAAACGGCGGGCGTGCCCATTTGCCGCTCCAGTTCAGCCAGTTTTTGGTGGATTGTGGCAATTTCGGGAACGGCCGTCATGGCCTCAGCCAATGTAGAATTTCCGGATGGCAGCGTTGGCTCCTGCTCTAGACGGGCGCAAGACAAACCAGACCGGCGGAAAATGTTGCCCTCGTCGGGCTCTAGCTCACGGGCTATCAGCTTTAGCAATGTCGATTTTCCGGCTCCGTTTGGCCCTACCAGGCCAATGCGCTGCTGGTTCTGCACTTCCCAGCTCAAGCCAGAAAAAATCAGCTTGCCCGTTAAGGAAACAGTCACCTTATCCAGATTAAATAAAATTTCAGCCATCGTTCACTCCATTTTGGCGCTGAGGGCTGACGTTTGGAGACCGCCAGCCTCCAAACGCATGATTTTAAATAAAAAAGGCCGAGACGAAAATCGCCTCGGCCTGGAAATCTATTTTAGTTTACATAACATTCATCCGGGAGGCGCACCAGTATTGGGACGCAGCCAGATAGAACCACGCAGGGTTGCTTCAGAATAGCGACGATCAAACCAAACAATGAACATCATGGGCAAAGAATAGCGCAATAGCGGGCGCGGTGCAAATGCTTGATCAGTTAATCAAAGGTATACTTCTGCCCATGAATAAAAAGGTCTTTATCTTGCTTTTCATGCTGCTGTTGGCAACCGTTGGCTGTGATCTGGGCCGCAGCCTCACGCAGACCAATGAAGCGGGTCCCACGCCGGAGGTTGTCGTGAGCGCAACGGATAACAACATTGTTGTTACCAGCACGCCATCGGCCAATAGCACGCCCGATATTGCCATTCCCACAACGGCCGTTAGCCAGACACAACCCACACTTCGGGTGTGGCTGCCGCCAGAAATTGCCCTTTCCACAGAAGAAGCGGCAGCCATCCTCAACGCGCAGCTGGCCGCCTACCGCAGCGCTCATCCTGACGTGCAGCTTACCATTGAACAAAAGGCCGTCACTGGTCAGAGCAGCATTTTGAATTATCTGCGCACTGGCCGCACCGTGGCCCCCACTATTCTGCCAGACCTCATCGCCATTCCCATTGACCAGCTCACGTCGGCCCATAGTGAGCAGCTGATTTATCCGCTAGATGGCCTGGTTGCATCGGCGCAGCTTGAAGACCTGTATCCAGCAGCCCTCAATCTCGTTCTTAGAGATGAGCGCGTTATCGGGTACCCCTTCTTCCTTACCGGGCTCACGCATCTGGCTTATGACAGCGAAACGATCACCAGAACGATTCCCGCTCGCTGGGAATCCCTCACTTCGCTGCCCAGCAGCTTTGTCTTCCCCGCCAACGGTGCGGCGGGGGGCATGCTGGGGCTGCAATTTTATATGGCGGCGGGCGGTACCTTTAGTAATGAAGCCGGACAGGTGGCGCTACAGGTGGAGCCATTGGCTACTGCCCTGCAACAGCTTTTTACGGCCAAGAGCAACGGTTTTATTTTGGACCAGAGCAGTAACTACACCACCCTACAAGAATCCTGGCAGCTTTTCCAGACAGGCACGGCCGATTTTGCCTTGACCAACAGCGAGCAATATTTGCGGCTGCGAGATGATGAGGGGCGCTATTTAGTGACGGCCGTTCCCGGCCTCCAGCAGCCGCTTCCGCCCCTGGTCAGCGGCTGGGCCTGGGCGCTCACCACCACAGACCCAGAGCAGCGCGAACTGGCTGGGGAGCTGCTCAACAGCCTGATAGCGGCTGAGGAACTAGGTGAATGGAGCTACGCCAGCCATCTTTTGCCCGCACAGCAGGCGGCGCTTGACTTTTGGCCTCAAGAAGATCCCTATGTGGCTTTTGCCCGCGAACAGCTCGCCCGCGCCGAGGCGATGCCGTTCAGCAGCGGCAGTAACTTAATGACGATTCTCAACAACGCCGTTTTTGATGTTGTCACGCTGGCCAAAACGCCCCAGACTGCTGCTGAAGAAGCCGTCGCCGCCCTACAGCCTTAAAAATGGCTGCTCCAAAGTTTGAGCAGCACCGCGAACACATTCGGGCAATTCTTTCTGCTGCGCTCAAATCAGCCGATCCCTACACGGCCGTTCACACCCATCTAAAAAAGAGCCACCACCAGCTTGCTATCGGCAGCAACACGTTCGACCTGCAAAACGGCCGTCTGTTTCTGCTCAGCGTGGGCAAGGCCGCCGTGCCTATGGCCCAGGCTGCCCTTGAAGCGATAGGCGAAACGGCCGTATCTGGTGGTGCTGTACTCACAAAATTTGCCCCCAATAGCGTGTCGCTCTCGCTGCCCGTTTACGAAGGCGATCATCCTGTTCCTGGAGAAAAAAGCGTTGCGGCGACAGCGGCCGTGTTAAATACGCTCACCGGCCTCACGAAAGACGATTTGCTGCTCTGCCTCATTTCTGGCGGCGCGTCGGCACTGTTCACACGGCCCCACCTGCCGCTTCACGCGTGGCAGCAGCTAAACCAGGTACTGCTCGCCAGCGGCTGCACCATTCAGGAGCTGAATACGGTGCGCCGCCAGTTAGACAGCGTAAAGTCCGGTGGCCTGGCTCGACTTGCGTTCCCCGCCAAAGTGATCAGCCTGATTTTGAGCGATGTGGTTGGCAATGACCTGGCGGCTATTGGCAGTGGACCTACCGTGCCCAGCCTGGAAACGGCCGATGCTGCCCGGGCTGTGTTGGCGCGTTATGGCGTACTGGATGAGCTGGAAACGGCCGTGGCCCAAACGGTCACAACCACGCTCGAAAATCTGACACGAGCTGCCCAATTACCTTCCAACAATATCATCAATAACTTTGTCATTGGCAGCATTCAACAATCGGCCCAGGCCGCTGCTGCCCAGGCAAGGTCACTTGGCTTTCACACTCGCCTGCTCACTACGCGGCTAGAAGGCGAAGCGCGCGAGGTGGGCCGGTTCGCGGCTGCACTGGCTAAGGATGCCCCGCCGCTCAGCGCCACCCTGCTTGGCGGCGAGACCACCGTCACCCTGCGCGGTAGCGGGATTGGCGGGCGCAATCTGGAAACCGCCCTGGCTGCGGCCATTGGCCTCTCCGGCTGGCCGCAGCGCGCCATTATTAGCTTCGCCACCGA
>JBHIWP010000350.1:0-6246 GCA_041987425.1 Promineifilaceae bacterium (SeqCode)
TGGGCGTCCACCATGACGCGTAAATTTACAGCGCCAGTGCCTTTTTTCAGGGCGATCAGGTTGCCCATCGCGTCGACGTGCCATTCATCTACATGGTCGGCAATAAGGTCGCGAATGAGCAGCCGCACCTCTTTTTCCTCGCCAGACACACCGACGGCCTCGGTCAGGTTTTTGAGTAGTTCGTTCATGTTGGTTATCCGTTATCGGTATTCAGTAATCAGAGTTCGGTTTAACGTTTACTTATTTCTCCATCATCTCTGCGGCCAGCTTGTCTAAAAAGCCATCGTCCAGGTTGGCAATGAACTCGCCCAGTAAACGGCCGCATCGCTCTATGTCTTTGAGGGATAGGGATTCTACCATCGTGTGCATGTAGCGCAGGGGGATGGAGACGAGGCCGGTGGGGATGCCGCTGCGGGCTATCTGCACGCCGAAGGCATCGGTGCCGCTGGCACGGCTGTGCGTGCCGGTGCTGATGGACATTTCCAGGGAATCGGCCGTTTTCTTAAGCGCCTTGTACACGCCGGTGTGGACGTTTGGCCCCAGGTCTAGCATTGGGCCGCTGTCCAGTTCAAACGTATTGGTGTCGCTGGTCCCTGGCCCCTTGCCAAAGGCCACATCAATGGCAACGGCCGCATCTGGCTCCTGCGAATGGGCGCTGGTGTAGGCTCCAAGCAGCCGCGTTTCTTCCTGCACGGTGGCTACCGCTATTACGTCCCAGCTATGGCTGCGCTGGCTCAGATACTCCAGGCAAATGGTAACGGCCGCTACGGAAGCCCGGTTATCTAGCGCCTTGCCCGCTACACGGCCGTTTAGCAATTTGCGCAGCGGCTGACGAAAGCTGATAAAGTCGCCTACAGAAATTTCTGCTTCCACCTCAGATAAAGGCAGCCCGACATCCACCACTAAATCCTCATAGTCAAACGGCCTGTACTGTTTTTCTGGGGGCAGCATCGCGTTGGGCAGGGAACCCAACACGCCGGGGAAATTCTTATTTTTCCCATGCACCACAACCGTCTGCCCGTACAAATGGCGAATATCAACCCCGCCCACGTTGGTAACGCGCAAAAAGCCATTGTCGTTGTGAGAAACAATCTGGAAGACCATCAGGGCAATCTCATCCATGTGGGCCGCCAGCAAAATAGAACGACGCGGCGCCTCGCCGCTGCCCTCTTTAATCGCTATCAGGTTCCCGACGCGGTCGCGCACAAAGCGGCTGGTATATGGCTGCCACCATTCTTCCACCACGTCGGCAATTGCCTGTTCGCTGCCGGAGGGTCCAGGGGTTTCGGTTAAGGTTTGTAACAGTTTAAACGTGTCCATAAGTTCTCTTTTCGTTCTAATTTGGCGGCCTGCTAGGGTTCAGATTCTGTGGTCGCCGTTTCGGTGGGCACGACCGTTGTGAGAGTGGGCAAAATGATCGTTGTTGCGGTGGGTGCGGGCGTAACAGTGAACGTGGCGGTAGGCGTAACGGCCGTTGTTGCGGTGGGTGTAGCGGTGACTGTGCTGGTAGGCGTGGGTGTATTGCTCTGGGTCGCTGTTGCTGTTACCGTGCCCGTGCTTGTCGCGGTGGCTGTTGGGCTGGCAGTAGGCGTTGCAGTGTTCGTTTCCGTGGCGGTGGGCGTTGGCAAAATGACCGGCGTTTGGAACTGGTCTGGCGTGGGCAGCAGGGTGGCCGTTGCGGGGCCCTGGGTGCGGGTGGGAACGGCCGTTAGCGTACCGGGTGGCAAAACGGCCGTTGCCGTATTCGTTGGTGTAGGCGAAACAACAACCGGGAGCGTGGGCGGTAACTCGCTAACTGGCGCATCTGGTGCAATAATTAGCAAAACTACACCTGCAATGTAGCATGGAACCGTAAGCAAAATGACGCTAATCAAGATAAGGTAAGTGCGGCGGCGAGAATTCATTGCGGAGATGATAGTTGACAACTTTGTAAATGACAAGATAAATGGCGAACCCATGACTTTCGGTTTGCCGCGTTTGCGCCACGTTGATTGCTATGCCTATAAGCGCATGTTATAATGCCGACGATATATCATTATTGTAAAGTAAGCGTCGTAGAGGGCTTATTAAGTATAGTTTTGGGTGCACTGTTCTAGAAATAAAACAAGCAGGGCCAACTATACTTTATAGATAGATTGCAATTTCACTCAATTGCAATCAGCAGTAAAAGAGGCGAGTCACTTCAGCGTGAAGAGAACAATCCTATGCCAGTAAGTCTGTGGGGTGTAAGTAGGGAGGTTTCACTTGACCTGCCAAACCGTGCGGTAGGCTACTTGCTTCTACTGTTTTGTGCCGCCCTGTTTATCTACTTGGTAAACTATTTTTGGTCAAAATACCAACGGTTTTCCCGCAGGCAGTGGCTGTGGACGGCCGTCCTTTCGCTGGCAGGCTTACTTACCAGCCAGCTCCTTCCTCTCCACTTTCCATTTGCCTCGCCTCCCGTCTCTGAGCTGCCAGACAGCGCCGCCGTACTCCTGAGTGGCATTCCGCTTTTGTTGGCTGGGATCGTGATTGGTCCGGCGGGGGCTTTGATCGTGGGGGCATTTAGCGGTTTGGGTACGGCATTGGGCCAGACCCATCAGCTATTTGATCTATTTTGGGGGGCATTTACGGCCGTATCTGTCGCTTTTTTGCTGCAACAAAATTACATTGGGCAAGTTTACTACTGGCTGCGGCAGCCCTGGGTGGCTGGCTTGCTGAGTGGCTTGTTGCTCACCATCCTCAGTGGCTTCGGCGCGTTTGCCGCCGCCAGCGTGTCGGGGCTATCGGCGCTAGACCAGGCGCTGGTAGTGGCTTCGGCAAATTTTTGGCCGCGCCTGTTAGAAGGAGTGGTAGCCGGTGTCGTCGTTACGTTTGTGCTGCGCAACCTGCCAGATTTACGGCCGTCCCAATCGCTTATTCCTCCGCCGACCCGGCGCAGCCTGCAAAAGCGTCTCCAGCTGAACTATTTTACCTTTGCCGCCGTGCTCATCCTCCTCTCTATTACCGTTGTGTACAATCTGGCTATTTCCGTTTCTACCCGGCTGGTGGTAAACCAGATGGCCTACAATGCCACGGTTGTGTCTGAAGAGATTCCCGAATTTGTGAACCAGCTTGAAACCCAGCTCACCCTGGTTGAAGACGATCAGGCCGCCTTGTCCAGCACCAATACGGCCGTTGCCCAAGAAGCTTTGGCTGAACTGTATCGCAGAAACCCCACCTATCAGCGCCTGTTGCTGGTGGATGAGGCGGGCGAAATTACGGCCGTGTATCCCCCCGATGAAGCAACAATGGAGCTTTCTGAAGATGAAGCCGCTGCAGTAGCCCAGGCCTTTGTGCCCAGCCCGAAGAGCGTTGCGCTGGCCAATATGCCCACGCCAGAGCAGGTATTGAGCCTCGTAGTGCCCGTGCGCAACGACGACCAAACGTCTGCTGTGCTCATTGGGCGGCTGGCTGACTTTAGCCTGGACAATTTACTGGTGGGTTTGCAGGGTACGGTAGGGGGCGGCACAGGCTTTCTGGTAAACGAACAGGGGCAAATTATCGCCCATCCGCATGGCAGTTATCTGCGGGCCGCCTGGCCTGACGACGATGATAAACTAAGCTCGCTTTGGTATTTGGGCCTGAGCGATGTGGAGTCGGGCACGGCATATCGGGGTTGGTTGCAGGGGAGCAGCAGCCGGTACCTCATCTACACACAAACGGTGGCCGAGACGGGTTGGTTAGTGGTAACGGCCGTTTCCTATGAAATTGTGCTGGGGCAGGCGCTGCGCATTGGCTGGCCGCTGCTGCTGGTGCTCATTCTGGGCACCATCCTGTTTTACACCAACGTCACCCTGCTGGGGCGTGATATCACCCAACCGATTAACAAGATTGTGGCCGCCAGCAAAACGATGGCCGCGGGGGGCAGCTGGTCTGCTACGGAGCTGGAGCAGCGTGAAGACGAAATTGGCCAGCTAAACCAGGCCTTTATTCAAATGCAGCGGGCCACGCGCAAGCAGCTCAACGACCTGTCGCTGCTGCTGGGCACCAGCCACGACGTCTCTACCAGTATTGACCTAAACCAGGGCATACCAGCCGTTTTGCGCGGCGCGTTGCGCGGCACGGGTGCGGCTGGTGCCCGCGCCGTGGTGCTGAATCCCAGCGGCGGCGCGCCGCTTTCTTTTGGCGAAGGGCCTGCTGCTCCAGCCATGAAGGCGTTGGATCGCCCCATTATGACTCGCCTGCGCCACATGCAGGAGCTGATGTTGGCAACGCCCAACCAGATTCGCGCTGCTCTGGACCTGGATCGCGACTTGGAACCTCCCGTGCCTGCCCTCGTGGCCATTCCCCTCTACTCGCACGATCGTTTCCAGGGGATCTTGTGGCTGGGCTATCGGCAGGCGCACAGCTACGATATTTCTGAGCGGAATCTATTGGTGACATTGGCCAGCCAGACGGCCGTACTTGTAGAAAATGCCCGCCTGTATGCCATTGCCGAGGGGGGACGTCGCCGGTTAGCGGCCGTTTTGGCCAGCACCACGGACGCCGTTATCGTCACGGACCAGACCGAACGCATTCTGCTGATCAATCGCGCCGCCGAGCGCATTTTTAACCTGAATGCCAGCAAAGTGGTGGGCCGCCCGGTGGCTAAGGTGCTTGAGCCAGTGAAGCTGGTCAAAGCCCTCACCGGGCAAGAGGAGCATATTCGTAACCTGGAGCTGCCGATGCCCAACGGCCAAACTTATTATGCCAGTGCTTCCACAATCATAAGTAATGAAGGACAGGTATTCGGCCGGGTAGCGGTTTTGCGCGACATTACGCACCTCAAAGAAATCGACGAGATGAAGTCTGACTTTGTGGCTACCGTTTCGCACGATTTGCGCAGTCCGCTCACCTACATGCGCGGCTACGCCACCATGGTTCCCATGGTGGATGAACTTAGCCCCAAGCAGCATGAATACCTAGAGAAGATCCTGGTGGGCATTGACCAGATGTCACAGCTGGTAGATGATTTGCTCGATTTAGGTCGTATTGAAGCCGGGGTTGATTTGGCTCAGGAGCGCATAGAGGTGAAGCCACTCCTGGAAGCTGTTGCTGAAGAGTATTGGCAGCACGCACATCTGGCCGGGATTAAGCTCCAGGTAGATATTGCCGATGGCATTACCCCGGTTCAGGGTGATAGTTCATTGATTCGGCAGGCGCTTACTAATCTGGTGGGCAATGCTATCAAATATGCGCCTAACAGCGGCCCTATGTGGCTGCGCGCAGAGCAAAAAAATAGCGAGATAGTTCTCAGCGTGCAGGACAGCGGACCGGGCATCCCCAAGCAGGACCAAATGCGACTGTTCGAGAAGTTTTACCGGGTAAAGCAGCGCGGCACAGAAAAAGTAAAGGGATCTGGACTGGGTTTGGCCATTGTGCGCTCTATTGCAGAGCGGCACGGCGGGCGGGCCTGGTGCTACAGTCAACAAGGGGAAGGCTGCACCTTCTCGATTTCCCTGCCCACTCAAAATGGATATCGTGCGGCCGTAACAGAAAATAGTCTTGTAGAAGACGAGCAGTAGCTAAATTTTCTGGGCGACAATTGCAAAACCACCGGCCACATAGCGCGTTTCGTGGTCCCAACTCCCTGGCTCGGCCTTATCGTAATCTTGTAGATAATGAGGCGCTTCATAAACGCGCTGAATGGTAAATCCTGCATCAAGCAGGCCGTTAAAAATATCATCCATGCGGTGCCGGAACTCGATACCGCCGTCGGCGCGGTGCTTCACGGTTTCGGCATAGGGAGCGCTGATAGTGTAGTAACGGCCGTTCCATTCCGTACAGTGTACGGCAGGCTGACTGTGCTTTACGCGATACAGCCCGCCACGGCGCAAGACGCGCGCCACGCCATCATACACCTGCTGCAAATCAGGCACATAAGCCAGGGAATCCGCCTGAAACACCAGATCAAAGGCATTGGTGGACAGAGCAGAAAGATCACGCATGTCGGCCTGAATAGCGGTGATGGGGTAGCCGTAGTGTTCGGCGGCCTTCTTGTCACCGTCTAACTGCCCTCGGGTTAAATCCACTACGGTTACGTTGGCTCCTAACAGGCCGAAAACGGCAGTTTGCTGCCCACCCCCCGCCGCCAAACAAAGCACATCCTTGCCCACTACATCCTGGAGTAGATGATAGGGAAACAGTTCGTACAGTGGCTCCGGCGCGGGGTCCAGTTCGCCCGCCGCCAGCTTTTGCAGCACCGCCACATCCAAGTCAAGCCAGGGCTGCGTGTAGCCACCACCT
>JBHIWP010000351.1:0-6239 GCA_041987425.1 Promineifilaceae bacterium (SeqCode)
TGCCCAGCAAATAGCGAGCACGGCTGGAAGCAAATTCGCCCGCCTCGGAGCCAGCTTGTGGTGAAATTTCTGGAGTTTTGTCCAAGTCGCCGTTCATGAAAGATCTCTGTGCCCGGCGCAGCTACAGTTTGGTCACTCGCTGCGCCTGTCCCTAGCTTATCAGCCTGCTGGCTCACGAATCTGACACGTGTCTGACAGAAGGGCAGCCTGGAGAGGCGAAAAGGAGTAGGCAGCAGGGGCGCAGGCTTAAAGGGGGGGGACTTCGCCGGGGGTGCGGTCGGGGATGCGCTCTTGCTCAATGGTCTGCTTATAGACATCCAGCAGCAGGGCGTACTCTTTATGCCGCGTGCCGCGCTGGCGGCGACGCTGCTCGTCTAGCATGTCTTCCAGCTGCGCAAAAATATCGCTTTGAATGACGCTGGGATAGGGAATATCTTCAAAAACGAGATTGCTTTCCGCCCCGGCGGTTTCAATTTCCACGTTGCCGTAGTTGAAAATGGTGTGGATCAGCCCAGGGGTGTAGGCGTTGACGTTTTGGATATTGCTCAAAAGGGCTTGTTTGCGGCTTTCGCCGAAGCCAAACGGCCGTCTGTCGATATCCACTATTAAGCGATCGGTCAGCTGAAACATGTCGTTGCGCCAATCTTCTACGCGCCAGATCAGCCACAGGATGTCTATCGAATAGAAGAAGATCAGGGCGGCCAGCAGCTGGCGAAAGGTGAAATCAAAGTAGCGAATGAGAACGGCCGTTACCAGCACACCTAAAACGGCCAGCCCCAAAGGGATGATTGATTCAATAATTAGTACAATAAAGTGCTTGCGATAAATAATGGCATTTTCTTCTTCTACGCGCCAGGAGTAGCGACGCCGCAGGCGCTGACGCAAGCCATCCTGGCGTCTTGGCTTTACCGGAGGAAGCATAGTGGCCCGCTCGCCAACAGGTTCGTAGGGCGGTTCAACGGCAAAATGCTCGCTGAACGTTTCCCGCAGCAGCGTTTGTTCCTTGCTGGCGTCCAACGTTTTTACCAGGCGACTCTGGTGATCCAGAGTTTCTTTTACTTTGATTGGATTATCAATGTTATCGAAGTAGATAGTGCCAAAAGCGGAAGCCGTGGTAATGCGGGCCGTGCCAAAGTTAAGCAGGTTTGAAATAAAGGTCGGTTTGACAATCTCTACGCTTTGAACCTGATCAATGCGCGCCGTTTTTATGTCTACTCGGAACGTCCGTAAATCAAATTCGCGGTGCACCAGCCGCTTATTGGTGATCACAAAATAGTCGTTGGACCAGTCCAGCACCTGGAACAAAACCACAATCAACAAAACAAAGGCGAAAAAGGCTGGCACCCCAGAGCGCAGACGATAGGTGAAGCTTTCCAGAGGCTGCGAATTAAAAAACATAAATAGCAGCGTAGGGAAGATAAGCAAAGCCAAAACGGGAAAGAAGACCTGTACCAGAAGATAAAGGCGGCTGCGGCGGGCGCTATATTCTACTAATTCATCGGGCAGGATGCTGATGACTGTACGTTTACGCTTGGCCGTGGCAAACAGCTTTTGCGCCTCGGCAAAGGCGGCATGAGACAGGCCGCCAACAACCACCAGCTCGCCATCCACCTCTTCTTCTTCTGGCGCCAGCAGCGGCAGCGCATTGGGGTATCGCAGGAGAAAGCGAACAAAGTTACTGCCATCGATAATCAGCACCGTCGCCGGATTGTCCTGCTGCGACTTGGCCTTGACGTTGGCAGGATGAACATTGGGTTCAAACAGCCACTCATCCTTAAAATAATGGTTAGCCAGATAATCTTTGCTGTCAACAACGTAGGAGTTATTTTGAATGTCGTTGTGGCGAGTTTCGGCGTATAAACGGCCGCTTTTCACAATATAAAGCTTATCGGCTATGTCCCCCTGATAGGCGACCATACCCCCGTTTTCAAACTGCACCTCATCCGTAATTTGGGCCAGGGCCTCAATGTGCTCTTCATGCAAGTATTGGAAAAGCGGATGCTCTTGTAAAAACTCAGCCTTTGTTGTCATACCTTGATCTCATGGTAAATGCGTCAACCACATATACATAATGTTGGGCGTCATTTTAACATAGTCTCAATAACGTGGGAAGTCAGCAACGTGTAAAAGCCAAAAGGGCTCACTCGTTTTCAAGTTCCGCCGGTAGAAAAAAGCTTCCGTCTGGGTTAGGCGGGAATTTAACAAAGCCAGTAACGGCCTCTAGATTGAGCGGGCCATAGATGTGGGGAAACGCCTGGCCTGTTTCGTAGCAATCTTCATAGACCAGTTCAGCGGTGAGCTTAGACGGGTCGATGGTCAGTAAAATAAGGTCGGTGCGCCCGGTATAGAGCTGGTTGGCGGGCAGCAGCACCTGGGCAGTGGTGGAACAGTGAATGAAGCCTTCGCTCTCTAGAGAATCGGCGCGGTAAGCACCAGCGGTAACGGCCGTTTGCCACTCGTTTTCTGTAGTAATGTGCAAAATTAACGTCATGCTTCTATTATGCCCAAGGCTGGCACAATCTCCAACGGCCTTCTGTGTGCCGCCGCCCCAAAGCGACACGGCACGCCCAAAGCTCGCATTGACAAACAGAACGCTTTATTTTTATACTCCGCCATTCTTTTGACCAACTTCAGGAGTTTGATATGGATGCCAATCCCTCTGATGCCTATGCCGCTCGTCTGGTAGTGGAACAGGGTCCCGAACTGGAGCAAACCTTTACCCTGGGCAATGCGCCCCAAACTATCGGTCGTTCCGCCAACAACGGCGTCGTTATCAATGACCCTGAAATCTCCCGCCGCCACGCTCAAATTACGCCACAAGGAGAAGGGTACGTGCTGGAAGACCTGGGCAGCACCAACGGCACATTTGTCAACGGCGCTCGCCTGAGCCAGCCCATGGCTCTAAAGCACGGCGACTCCATATCCTTTGGCGATACGGTTCGCCTGCGCTACTGGGCAGCAGGGCGAGCTTCTGAAGTTATCCCTTCCTCAGCCGACAGAATACCTACCCCAACCTTGCCGCCCGAGCCGGTGCCTGTTTACGCTCAGCCAAACGCCCACTCGGAACCTGCCGCTGACGCCCCGCCGCCCCTGGATGAGTTTGACGCGCCTGAAACGGCCGTTTCCCCCAACCGCAACCGCATTCTAATTGGCTGTGGCTGTTTGCTACTGCTGCTGTGCGTGCTCTGCGTAGGGGGCGTGCTCTTTTTAGATAGCTATGAGCAGGGCCGCCTGCTGTATTGTGGCGGGTTACGGCCGTTCTGGGAATCAATATTAGGACCACTCGGCTTTAACCCAGTCTGTCCTTAAACCGCAATTTGTGACTACATCCACATTCTCGTGTCTAAAGATACAGCGAAAATACCAGCAAGCCACTCTGGAGGTATCTTAGACCCTAATGGAAGACCTGATAGATTTTGTATCGGAAAGAGCAAATCTTCCCGTAAACGCAGCAAAAATTGCTACCTCGGCCACTCTAGATTATTTAACACCGCGTTTTTCCCCGTTGCTTAAGTGCACGGTAGAGGTTTTGTTGCAACACCCCGAGCTGAGCGAGGCCGAAAAAGATCTGCTTATTGCCAGCCGGGTTTTGTTTCCCACAGATCCCTCCGTCGATGACGATTTGCGCTCAGGCTCCTTTCGTTAAACTTCAGACAAAAAAAGCTGACCACCCCTTCGAGTGATCAGCTAACTTAAACTGATATTTTATTTGCCCTGCATGGCCTGACGCCACGCAGGGCAACTACTATGCCAATCCTTGTTTAAAACTAACTCAATCCTCTAGCTCTGGAATCTCCAGCACCTGCCCTACACGAATTAGTGAAGGATTATCGCCAATTGCCTCTTTGTTGGCTTCATAAATAGCCATCCAGTTCTCACGGCTGCCCGAGCCATAATATTTCGTTGCCAGACCGCTTAACGTATCGCCGCTTACTACCGTGTGTTTTGCCTTGACGGCTGGCCCCTTCTCGGCTTCCAGGCGCGCCTTGCGAGCGGCCGTTCGCTTTACCGCAGCCGATAAATGACTGGGGGTTGATTGTGATTTGTCTTTATCCCCTCCACCTTTTTTACTATCCTGATTCTGCCGATCAAATGCTTCTTTTTTGTCCGTCATCACATCGCTCCTTTTACCTTTTTTGGAAATAGATCGTTAAACTCGTCGCCCGCGTGCTCTCAATGTTATCAGAGCAGGCTGATAAAGCCACCGCCTTTTGCGCTTTGCAACTGCGCGGTGGCTTATTGTTTTTATTGACTGCTGGCCAGGCAAAGCAGGCGCTCAACCTCGGCCATATGTACCTTTTAGCTCTCCACCTTCTGTGACTGTGCGGCAAACTGCTTCGCCTCCACAATCCATAGGTCCGGGTTAATCGTTTGCCACTCTTCGGGATCAATAATGTCGCGGATGCGAGAGGGCGAGAGGGCGGCCAGCTGAGCAAAACTATATATACCAGCATTGTTGAAGCGGGTGGTAAATACATCCCCAATGCCATGAATCTTTTGCAGGCGATCGCGCTCGATCATTACCTCTTTTACAATTTCTTTGACTACCACCTCTGGTGCCTTATTTTGCATCTCCTGCAGGCGAGCACGCAAAGAAGCCTTTTCTGCTTCCAAAACAGACACCTTGCCTTGCAGATCTAAATGGTTGACGCGTTCAGCTGCTGGTTTAACGTCATCATTGCGTTGCCAAAAGGCCCAATCAACAACCCATTTCACAACCCAGCCTAAAATCAACCCAACTAATAATCCTACCCAAAAATTCATTACGACCTCCAGAATATGCTTCAACAAAACTTATGGTTACGTACCGCAAGGGTGAACACAACTAAATCCAAAACCTTGTGACTTTTTCAAAATTGCGCTCCGTTGCTAAGACGCCTGAATAGGCATTTGGTCACATTTGTGACGTGTCCGCAAAAATGGGGTCTATGCTAATCAGATTTTCTAGAATTCTGACAAGGGCGGGGCTCTTCACGATGCGCGTGCGGCGAGCCGGATTAGCAGTATAGAGGTAGCAGCCCATCAGCTGGTGAATTAAATTATGAGCAAGCGTGCAAAACCACTTTCTAGAGCCCTTCTGCGCAAATTTGCCGCAGGAGAATTGGAAGATACAGAAAATGAAGCAATCATGATGCAGCTGGCGGAAGACGAAGCGAGCCTGGAATTTGTAGATGCCTTATGGCAAGAACAGCAGTCTCACCCAACGGCCGTCTTTCCTGAGTTAGGTGTGGAGCAAACTCAGGAGGTGCGCCGCCGCATCGTTCACCAAATTCACCGCTCGGATCTGGCTAAGAATGTGGTGAGTATGGGCACAAGAGGATTTGGCAGCGTAGCGATTGGCTTATTACGGCCGTTGCTAGACAGCAAAAATGCGGAGCGCAGAAATCGAAGGAGACCGAAAGGAAATGATTGATTTTGAGATAATCCAAAACGCATTCAGGAACCTGGTAGCCAATGCCGTTAATTTTGTGCCGCAGCTGCTGACTGCCCTGCTTATCCTGCTGGCTGGCTGGTTGCTGGCCAAATTCATCGCCATCATCGTTCAGCGCCTGGCTGAAGGCGTGCGCCTGGAAGCTTTGTTGGAACGCACCGGCATCAAAGCTGGCCTGGAGAAGGCCCAAATCAGTCAGAGTGGCGCCCAACTTCTGGGCATGCTGCTTTATTGGATGGTCTTCCTTAACTTCATTCTGATAGCCCTGGAAAGCCTGGGGCTTGATACGGCCGTAGACCCGCTGCGCGATCTCATTGCCTTTCTGCCGCGACTGCTGGTTGCCCTTGTCACATTAACTGCTGGATTACTGCTGGCTCAGTTCCTGGGCAAGGCGGCTCAGGCGGCCATGAATAGCATGGGCGTCGAATTTCATCGAGAAATAGGCCAAGGCGTCAACGTCCTGCTCATCATTATGGTCGTGATTGTGGTTCTGGAACAGCTGGGAATAAACGCCACCATTATGACCAATGTTTTTATCAATGTGATAACCCTTGCCGTTGCCGGTCTAGCCCTGGCTTTTGGACTGGGGGGCCGGGACGTGGCGCGCGGCGTGCTGGCCGGTTACTATGCCCGCGAGCAGTACGCAATGGGCGAATGGGTGATTATCGACGGCAAAGAAGGCGTGTTGGCAGGCATCGGTACCCTTAATGCCGAAATCCAGCTAGGCAACGAGCGCCTGATCATTCCCAACACGTTGCTGACGGAAACGGCCGTAAAAGTTAAAGATGCCAGTTGGGACCGGCCACTC
>JBHIWP010000352.1:0-6220 GCA_041987425.1 Promineifilaceae bacterium (SeqCode)
TACCACCGAAAGCGCCCTGGACCACATCATTCGCACCTACGACGAAAACGCCAGCGAAATTACGCCTGCCGCCGCTTTCCGCTGTTTGGCCGGTAAGAAGCTGCTCCTGGTGCTGGATGGCGCTGAAGAAGCCGAAAACCTCAAGGCGGTGCTTGAGCTGCGCGGTCAATGTGGCCTGTTTTTGACCACCCGTGACCGCAGCCACAGCAGCGGCCGTCGCCTTGAACTCACTCCCTTACCCGATGATAATGCCGCCGACCTGATCAACGCCTGGCTGGATGCGCCCCTGGAACCGGCTCTGGCCGACCAGTTTAGCCAGCTGGTGGGGCGGCTGCCCCTGGCCCTGCGCCTGATTGGCCGCTACCTGGACCAATCCGGCGAGCCACCGGCCGCTTACCTGGCTGCCCTGCAGGCCAGCCCGCTGGCCGAGCTGAGCCACGGCGACCACCGCGAAGAAAGTGCGGCCATCCTGCTGGAGCGCAGCGTGGCCCAATTGAGCGACATCGCCCAGGCTGCCCTGGCCGTGTTGGGGCGGCTGGCCTTCCTGCCCATAGCGTCAGAACCGATTGCAGCCGCTTTGGCGGTGCCGCCAAACCAGCTGCGCCATGTATTGGCTGAACTGTTCCGTTATGGCCTGCTCCTGCGCAGCAAAGGCCAAAACCAGCTTAGCCACGCTCTGATTCACCCTATGCCCGCCGCCGCGTGGAGCTGCCAGTAAATGCCATCCAGCAATTGGCAGCTTTTTTTGCGGACTTGGCCCGCTCAGAAAGCAAAAAAGGATTAGAGGGCTATCAAAAACTCCACTTGGTAAGAGAACAGATAATGACAGTGCTTGCCCAGTGTGCCAATTTATCTGAGTGGGAAGCAGCCCTTAACCTTGCCTGGGCTGTAAACGGGCATAACGGCTATCTCGATGTGCAAGGGCTGACTGCTGATCGTGTTCAGGCGTTAAAAACAGGCTTGGCAGCATCTCTAAACCTTAACAAACGCTGGGATGAAGCAGCCCATTTAAATCATCTAGGCTCAGCCTACCGCGCCCTGGGCCAGGTGGAGCAGGCCATCGACCACTACCAGCAAGCCCTCCTCATCCATCGCGAAATTGGCTACCGGCAAGGCGAAGCCATTCAGTTAGGCAACCTGGGCAACGCCTACCTCGACCTGGGCCAGGTGGAGCAGGCCATCGACCACTACCAGCAAGCCCTGGTCATCGATCGCGAAATTGGCTACCGGCAAGGCGAAGCCAATCAGTTAGGCAGCCTGGGCCTCGCCTACCGCGACCTGGGCCAGGTGGAGCAGGCCATCGGCCACTACCAGCAAGCCCTCCTCATCCATCGCGAAATTGGCTACCGGCAAGGCGAAGCCTCTACTTTAGGCAACCTGGGCAACGCCTACCGCGCCCTGGGCCAGGTGGAGCAGGCCATCGACTATCATCAGCAAGCCCTGGTCATCGATCGCGAAATTGGCTACCAGTATGGAATTGCCGTTAATGCGGGTCATTTAGGTGTTGCCTGGGGTAAGCAAGGAAAAACAGAACAGGCACGAGTATATCTACAGGAGTCGCTGCAAATTTTCACGGCTATTCAATCACCCTATGCTGCCTGGGCACAACAGCAGTTAGATAATTTGGCTTAATCTATTCCCACAAATCAGGAGGAAGCAAATGGAACCAATTAGTCTTATTCTCACCGCTTTGGCCACTGGCGCCGCTGCCGGGGCCGTTGGCGTCGGCAAAGACGCCATTCAAGACGCTTACCAGGGCCTTAAAACCCTTCTACAGCATCGATTTGCCGGGCAAGAAAAAGCAGAACGCGCCTTAGAAGACTACGTTGAAGACCCAGACACCTATGAAAAACCCCTGGCTAAACAACTACAAGAAACTGGTGCAGCAGAAGATGAAGCCATCATCCGCGCCGCCCAGGAACTCATGGCCGTAGCCAAGCCAGAGCAGGCCGCCGCTGGCAAATACAACGTTCAGGTAAAAGGTAATGTCTATGGTTTGGTACAAGGAAATGAAGGAGAAATCACGCAAACCTTCAACTTTGGCAAGGAATAAACGCTCCACCTGTCATTCTGAACGGAGCGCAGCGCAGTGAAGAATCCCTACGGCGTGTATCAGGCATTTACCTGGCCGCACGGCAATGTTCTGTCTGGCGTGATTTAGAGGGATTTTTCGCTGCGCTCAAAATGACAATTCACGGACCACAAAAAAGGCTGGCGTCCCTAAAAACGCCAGCTTTTTCGCAACTCTCACACAAGGCGGAGACTAATCTGCCAGCGTAGACAAATCCCCTTCCTCTTCGCCCAAAACGCGGGCTTTGAGGACGCGGCGCATGATCTTGCCGGAGCGCGTCTTGGGCAGATCGTTGACAAACTCCACTGTGGTTGGCTTGGCAATGGGGCCCATCTCGTGGCCGACGTGGTCACGCAGCTCCTGAGCAAGCTTATCGCTGGGTTCATACCCCTGCCGCAAGATGCAGTACGCCTTGATGATGTTGCCCTTCACCTCATTGGGATCAGGCACGCCGATGCAGGCGGCCTCAGCCACCGCTTCATGGCTTACCAGGGCACTTTCAATTTCGGCAGTTCCCAGCCGGTAGCCAGATACCTTGATTACGTCATCGATACGGCCGATTACCCAAATATAGCCATCCTCATCCTTCTTGGCGCTGTCGCCGGGCAAATACCACCCCTGCTCTGAGAAGCGGCTCCAATATTGGTCCACATAGCGATCTGGGTCTTTGTAGATGGTGCGCAGCATGCCCGGCCAGGGCGCTTTAACCACCAGATACCCCTCTTCGTTCGCGGCAACCGGATCACCTTCTTCATCTACAACATCTATCTGCACGCCAGGGAAGCCCCGCGTGGCCGACCCCGGCTTGAGCGGCACGCTGGGCAGCGGCGTGATCATGTAGCCGCCCGTCTCTGTTTGCCACCAGGTATCCATAATAGGGCAACGCTCCCTCCCAATGACGCGATAATACCATTTCCACGCTTCGGGATTAATCGGCTCGCCAACGGAACCCAGCAGGCGCAGGCTGGACAGATCGTGCTTGTCTGGCCAGCTTTCGCCAAAGCGCATCAGGCCACGAATGGCGGTGGGGGCGGTATACAAGATTGTAATGTGGTACTTAGCCACCAGCGACCACCAGCGGTCTGGATAAGGGTACGTTGGTGCGCCTTCATACATAAAGCTGGTCGCGCCCAAAATGAGCGGAGCGTACACAATGTAGCTATGCCCGGTAATCCACCCAGGGTCAGCGGCACACCACCAGACATCTTCTGGCTTGATGTCGAACACCCATTTTAGAGTGGTGGAAGTCCACACCATGTAGCCGCCATGCGTGTGCAAAATGGCTTTCGGCTTGCCAGTGGTGCCAGACGTGTACAAAATGAAGAGCGGGTCTTCGGCATCCATCACCTCGGTTTTGGCGTTGGCGTCGGCCACGGGCAGGCTCATCAAATCGTGGTACCAGTAGTCTCTGCCCTGCACCATTTCTACATCGTGCCCGGTGCGCTTGACACAAATGACGGACTGAATGGTACCGGCCCTATCCACAGCATCATTGGCAATCTTCTTCAGCTCAATGATGTTGCCGCGCAGCCAGGCGCCATCGCAGGTAATGAGCAGCTTCGATTTGCTGTCGTCGATGCGGCCCAGCAGCGCCTCGGTGGAGAAACCGCCATACACAACGGAGTGCATTGCACCAATTTTGGCGCAGGCTAGCATGGCAATCATCAGTTCGGGAATGCGGCCCATGTAGATGGTTACCCGGTCTCCTTTGCCAATTCCCATGGAGCGCAGAACGCTGGCGAATTTGCATACTTCGTAATTAAGCTGCTGATAGGTATAGACGCGGGTGTCGCCCTTTTCGCCTTCAAAAATAAGGGCTGCTTTGTTACGCGTGGCGGTGCGCATATGACGATCCAGGGCATTGTGGACGATATTCACCTTGGCGTTGACAAACCATTTGTAGAAGGGGGCATTGCCATCATCCAGAACGGTTTCCCATGGCTTGTACCACTCGTAGTTTTCGGCGGCGATTTTGCCCCAGAATCCGGCGAGATCTTCGGTAGCGGCTTTGTGAACCTTCTCGTAGTCGGGAATATGCGCTGCAGAAACGACTTCTGGCGCGGGAAAGTAAACATCTCCGACCATATTTTTATCATCAGCCATGTAGAGCCTCCTAATCTGGGTTATTGAGTTGAGTTTGAATGAAATGAATAACTGAATTGATTCAGGTCAGTTGATCAGTAGAGAATAAGACAAGCAAAAGTTGAACAGTTCAGGCGCCCATTATAGAGGGAAAATAGCAGATCGTAAAACGGCCGTTACCGCCAATCTCAAGCACTTGCGGCCTTAAAAATTCAGCTCAAAACAGCCCCAATCAGCCAGGGTGTACATAAAAATGTGCTTTTCAAATGAGATATTTTTGGTTACAGTTTGCCCAAGCTTTTTGCCAATTGCAGAAAGAAAGGAGACGATATGCCCAATACCCATAAGCTAGCCTTAGATCGGCCGTTCCGCCTGCAAGACCTCCCCACTGACGGCAAGCAATTCCACCCTGACCGCGAGGAAGCTGAAACCGAATTTAAGACCCTCCGTAAAGAGTTCGTCCAGCTTCAACGGCAGCTTTACGCCGAAGACAAACAAAAGCTGCTTATTGTGCTGCAGGCCCTGGACGCTGGTGGCAAAGACGGCACCATCCGCAAGGTTTTAAAAGGAGTTAATCCCCAGGGCGTGCGGGTACACTCTTTTAAAGTTCCGTCCGCAGAAGAGTTGGCCCACGACTTTTTGTGGCGTATTCATAAGGCAGTTCCGGCCAAAGGCATGATTGGCGTTTTCAATCGGTCACATTATGAAGATGTGTTGGTAGTGCGCGTGCATGACATCGTACCTGAGTCTGTTTGGCGGCCTCGCTATACACAAATTAATCAGTTTGAGAAGCTGCTTTATGATACGGGCACCCGAATCCTGAAATTTTATCTGCACATTTCTAAAGATGAACAGAAGGAGCGGTTTCAGGCGCGGCTGGATGAACCGGATAAAAACTGGAAATTTTCACGAGAAGATTTGGAAAAGCGCAAGTTTTGGGACGATTACATGGCGGCCTATGAAGAAATGCTGCGTGAATGCACGACCGCATGGGCACCGTGGTATGTGATTCCGGCTAACCAAAAATGGTACCGCAACCTGACCATCATGCGCACCATTGTGCATACGCTGAAGGAGATGAAGCCACAGTTTCCTGAGGCAGAAGGCGATTTGGATCAGGTGGTGATTGAGTAAGCCTGTCGGTTTTTTGGACTGGCAGCCCTGACAAACTAACTGATGCCAAAAGTTCAATTTCAGGACTGCCGGTCCTCGTTGACAGACGGCCGTCTCAGTGGCATCATTATTCATCTTTATTTGATAAACAATTTCTTGAGGGAGAGAAATGGCTGATCTATTTACTGCACAAAATTTAGTTGCCTTTCTAACATTGCTGGCGTTGGAAACGGTGTTGGGCATTGATAACGTTATATTTATTTCCATTTTGTCCGGTAAGCTGCCGGAAGACCAGGCGGCAAAGGGGCGACAGCTCGGCATCGGGTTCGCCGTTCTTAGCCGGGTTCTTTTGCTGCTGGCGATCACCTGGGTGCAGCAGCTGGAAGGCACCGAGCTGTTCACAATCTTTAACAACGATATTTCTGGAAAAGATTTGGTGCTGCTGTTGGGCGGGCTCTTCTTGATTGGAAAGAGCACTTATGAGATTCACGAAAAGCTGGACACGGTTGAACACGGCACCCATTCAATAAAGGAAGGCAAGCTTACTTTATCCAGCATGATTGCTCAGGTGCTGCTGATCGATTTGGTGTTTTCGCTGGATTCGGTAATTACGGCCGTTGGCATTTCTGATTCTCTGCCGGTTATGGTAGCTGCCATTTTGATAGCTGCGGGCATTATGGTGGCCTTTGCCGGACAGGTTAGCGCCTTCATCGAGCGGCATCCCTCCATGAAGATCTTGGCCCTCTCCTTCCTCATTCTCATTGGCTCCATGCTGGTGATCGAAGGCTGGGCCCACGAAGCGGCCGAAGAGTTACATTTGAAAAACTACATCTATTTTGCGATGGCCTTCTCGGTGTTGGTGGACTTCTTGCAGCTGCGCCTGAAGAGCAAAGATAATCAGCCGGTGAAGCTGCACAACCAGCCTACGCTGAGAGAATCTGGCGACTAAACAAC
>JBHIWP010000353.1:0-6180 GCA_041987425.1 Promineifilaceae bacterium (SeqCode)
TATTTGCTGGGAGTACGGCCGTATCACCTGCAAATAAAAAATTCCGCCAACGATCAAAACGCCCATATCTACTTTCCAGCTCGCGTGCGCCTGACAGAAATTGTGGGGTCAGACACCACCCTGCACCTCACCCACGACCAGCTAGAGTTCCTGGCCCAGGTCCCCGACTATTTGTCCTTTGACTTGGACGAAAAAGTGATCATTTCACTGGACCCCAGGCAAATTTATATCTTTGATGCCAGAAGCATGAAACTGGTGCGCAGCTCTGTAGAAACGAGGTAATTCATGGCCAAGATCGAACTCATTGACGTTTCACACGCCTACATTCCCGGCGTCTATGCCGTGAAGGATATTAATCTGACCTGGGAAGACGGCATCGCCAGTGCCCTGCTGGGGCCTTCCGGCTGCGGCAAAACAACGCTGCTCAAAATTATTTCTGGCCTGCTAACGCCCAGCGAAGGCAAAGTGTTGCTGGATGGCAAGGAGAGCACTCACCTGACGCCGCGACAGCGGAATATTGCCCAGGTGTTTCAGTTCCCCGTGGTTTACGAAACGATGTCAGTTTTTGACAACCTCGCCTTCCCGCTGCGCAATCGTGGCCTTGCCGAAGCGCAGATAAAGCCGCGCGTGCAGGAAATTGCGGAAATCTTGGACCTGCAGGATGTGCTCCAGCAGCGGTCAAGCACGTTGGGAGCCGGGGAAAAGCAGCGGATTTCGATGGGTCGCGGGATTGTGCGCAGCGATACGTCGGCCGTTTTGTTTGATGAACCGCTAACGGTGATTGATGCCTACCAAAAGTGGCTCTTGCGCCGCAAGCTGAAGGAGCTGCATCAGCGCACAAACTTCACCATGATTTATGTGACGCACGATCAGCATGAAGCGCTGACCTTTGCCGAGCAGGTAACGGTCATGGACACAGGGCGTCCGCTGCAAACGGGCAGCCCACAAGATTTGCACGAACGGCCGCAAACGCCTTTTGTGGGTTACTTTATTGGCAGTCCCGGCATGAATATTTTCCCGGCGCAGTGGCGCGACGGCGGGCTGCAGGTAGGTAACTATCTGGTGCGGGAAGCGCATTTACGTGAGGAAACGGCCGTTTCTACCCGGTTGCAAGTAGGCATTCGCCCGGAATACATAGAAATAGCTGCCCAGGAAAAGCCCGACGCTTTGGCCTGCTATGTAACGGCCGTTACCCGCACCGGGCAGTCGCAAAATTTAGACCTGCAAAGCGATGGCCTGACCTTCAAAGCACGGGTCGATGAAAAAGGAGAGCATCAAGTGGGTCAACTCGTGTGGGCTACCTTTCCGCCCCAACGCATCATGATTTATAGCGACGGGCAATTGATATTTTCCGACAACCAATTAGCTGGCGAGGGAACCCTTCCATGAAAATCAAAACAAACCGGGCCTGGCTCTTAATCATCCCCATGGTCATAGGCGTGGCCTTTAGCGCCATTATTCCCTTGATGACGGTCGTAAATTACTCCGTCCAGGACATTTTGGGGCCAAATCAGCGCGTTTGGGTGGGCAGCGAGTGGTTCATAGACATCATTCGCGATCCCGATTTACATGACGCCTTCTTTCGCAACCTGCTCTTTTCGTTCGAAGTGCTGCTCATCGAAATTCCGCTGGGTATCCTCATTGCCCTGCACATGCCCACCAAAGGGTGGCGCGCCTCCATGGCCCTGGTTCTGATCGCCCTGCCGCTACTGATTCCCTGGAACGTGGTCGGCACGATCTGGCAGATCTTTGCCCGGGCCGATATCGGCTTAGGCGGGCGGGTGCTAGCTGAGCTTGGCTTTAACTTTAACTACACGCTCAACGCCAGGGATGCCTGGTATACCGTTCTGGTAATGGACGTTTGGCACTGGACGCCGCTGGTGGTCTTGCTCTGCTACGCTGGCCTGCGCGCCATTCCAGACGCCTATTACCAGGCCGCCAGCATAGACGCAGCCAGCCGCTGGGCCATCTTTCGCTACATTGAGCTGCCCAGGCTGCGCGGAGTTTTGCTCATCGCCCTGCTGCTGCGCTTCATGGACAGCTTCATGATCTACACAGAGCCGTTTGTCATTACCGGCGGCGGGCCAGGCACTTCCACCACCTTTCTCAGCATTTTTCTGCCCAAAATTGCCGTTGGGCAGTTCGATCTGGGTCGAGCGGCCGCTTTCTCGCTCATCTACTTCCTGATCATTCAGTTCATTTGTTACATCTTTTTCACGGTGTTGAATGCCCAGGACAGCAAGCACCAGGCATGACCATTTCTAACGCCGCATATGCGTGAGCAGCCAGGGCCAACAGCATTCCGTTCCGCGTGTTGATCCCTGGACCCGCTCTTACTGAAGGAGAAACGTATTAATGGCTCAAAAACGACGTCTACGTCCTGCCCAAATTCTAATTCCACTCTATTTTATCTTGCTCATGCTGCCGATTTACTGGATGTTAAACATGTCTTTAACGCCCAACAGCGATTTACTGAGTGGTTTCAGTCTCTTTCCGCGTAATTTCACGCTGGAAAATTACCAGACCATTTTTAGTGATTCAGCCTGGTATTCCGGGTATATCAACTCCATCACCTACACGGTGATGAACACTATTTTATCGTTGCTTATTGCGCTGCCAGCGGCCTACGCCTTTTCTCGCTACAACTTTCTAGGCGACAATCAGCTCTTTTTCTGGCTGCTGACCAACCGCATGGCTCCCCCGGCCGTTTTCCTGCTGCCTTTCTTCCAGCTCTATCAAAACATTGGCCTGTACGATACGCATCTGGCGGTAGCCCTGGCGCATATGCTGTTCAACGTACCCCTGGCCGTCTGGATTTTAGAAGGGTTCATGTCTGGTATTCCCATAGAGATCGACGAAACGGCCGCAATTGACGGCTACAGTTTCCCCCGCTTCTTTTTCCAGATATTTGTGCCGCTTATCCGCAGCGGCATCGGCGTTACGGCCTTCTTTTGCTTCATGTTTAGCTGGGTAGAGCTGCTGCTGGCGCGCACCATTACCAGCGTGAACGCCAAGCCCATCGCCGCCATTATGACGCGCACCGTCAGCGCCTCAGGCGTCGATTGGAGTCTGCTGGCGGCCGCAGGCATTCTAACGATTGTGCCAGGCGCTTTAGCCATCTGGTTTGTGCGCAACTATATTGCCAAGGGCTTTGCTTTAGGCAGAGTTTAGGACAGGTGAATGATGAGTGGAGAATTTGAATGGATGGCCTGGACGCAGCCAACGGCCGTTTTCTTTGTAGCTCTGTTTCTTATGCTAACCATTATGACAGTTGTTAGCCTCAAATGGCCTTCAACAAAAACCAAAGGCTTCTTGCCCATCGCCACCACGCGGGGCGAACGCCTTTACATCGGCTTAATTACCAGTGCAATTATCCTTGTTACCTGGCTCGGCCTAACCGATGCCACACTGTTGGGAGCCGTCGCTATCTGCATCGTCTGGCTCGTGGTAATGATTCGCTGGGGATGAATCTGCCATACACGGCAAGACAAAGGAGGTGCCTATAGGCTTTGAATCAGTAAGTCTCAAAAGTAACGCATGTTTTGATTAAGCAACTCTTATCAATGGTTCTAACAAACTATGGAGAAGGAAAACATGAAATATCGAGTTTTAATGATAATGCTCATCGGCTTGCTTTTGCTGGTCGCCTGCGGTAGTGGCGACACAGTAACGACAAGCGACACGGGCGACGACACAAGCAGCACGTCTGATGAAAGCACGACGGCAGAAGACAGCACAACATCTGAAGAAACGGCCGCCAGTGGTGAAGGCTGTGACATGACTGTTGAACAGCGACTAGAAATCGCCCGGCGCTGGGTAGAAGAAGAATTTCAGCCCAGCACCTTGTCTGTTGACGAGCAAATGGAAGAAATGAGATGGTTCATCGAAGCGGCTCAACCCTTCTGCGGTATGAACATCAACGTCGTGTCGGAAACAATTACCACGCACGAATATGAATCACAAGTCCTGGCCCGGGCGTTTACAGAAATCACCGGTATCAACCTCACCCACGACCTGATTCAGGAAGGCGACGTCATTGAGAAGCTGCAAACTCAGTTCCAATCTGGCGAAAATATCTACGATGCCTATGTCAACGACTCTGACCTCATTGGCACGCACTTTCGCTCTGGGCTGATCGTGCCCCTGTCTGACTACATGGCCAACGAAGGTGCAGACGTGACGCTGCCAACGCTGGACATCGATGACTTTATTGGCATCAGCTTTACCACAGCCCCGGATGGCACCATTTATCAGCTGCCGGATCAGCAGTTCGCCAACCTGTACTGGTTCCGCTACGACTGGTTTACCGACCCGGACATCAAGCAGCAGTTTGAAGACATTTACGGCTATGAGTTAGGCGTGCCCGTGAATTGGGCCGCTTATGAAGATATTGCCAACTTCTTTACCTACCAGGTCAACGGCGATGGCACCATCGATGGCCAGAAAGTGTATGGACACATGGACTATGGCAAACGCGATCCTTCGTTAGGCTGGCGCTTCACGGATGCCTGGCTTTCCATGGCGGGCAACGGTGATCCGGGCATTCCCAACGGCCTGCCGGTGGATGAATGGGGTATCCGCGTAGAAGGCTGCGTGCCGGTCGGTTCCTCGGTTAGCCGCGGTGGCGATACCAATGGACCAGCCGCTGTTTACGCCCTGACCAAATACGTGGATTGGCTCAAAGATTATGCACCGCCCGAAGCCGCCGGTATGACCTTCTCTGAAGCCGGTCCTGTGCCTGCTCAAGGCTCTATTGCCCAGCAGATCTTCTGGTATACCGCCTTCACCGCAGACATGACGGCAGAGGGTTTGCCGGTTGTCAACGAAGACGGCACGCCAAAATGGCGTATGGCTCCCAGCCCGCATGGCGCCTACTGGATTGACGGCATGAAGCTAGGCTATCAGGATGCAGGTTCGTGGACTTTGCTCAAGAGTACCCCGGCAGAACGCCGCGACGCGGCCTGGCTCTATGCTCAATTCACCGTCTCTAAATCCGTCTCACTCAAAAAATCAATCGTTGGTCTCACCTTCATTCGCGAATCTGACGTCAACAGCGATTACTTTACAGAGAATGCGGCGCTTTATGGCGGGCTGATTGAGTTCTACCGTTCACCGGCACGCGTGCAGTGGACGCCCACCGGCACCAATGTTCCTGACTATCCCAAGCTGGCCCAGCTCTGGTGGGAAGCGGTAGCGCCCGCTGTGACAGGTGAGTTGACGCCGCAAGAGGCCATGGATAAGCTTGCTTCTGAGCAGGATGAAATCCTGGGACGTCTGGAGCGCGTTGGCTTAAACGAGTGTACCCCCAAGCTTAACGAAGAGCGCGACCCACAATACTGGTTTGATCAGCCAGGCGCGCCTGTGCCCCCCCTGGAAGATGAACGCGGGGAACCGGAAACCGTTGATTACGACACGTTGATCCAATCCTGGAACGAGGGGAATTAATGTGTCCATCTAGAAAGTCTAATTGCTACTTCTAGCGAGCAATCAGGCTGAACGGCAGGGGCGAGGGGGCAACCTCGCCTCTGCCAACCCAAACGGGTTTGTGTTTCAGGGTCCCGAAACACTTGAGGAGAATAGTACCATAAACAAGAATGAATAGAGAAGAAATCATCAAAAAGGTAAGCCAAACGGCCGAATTTCCCGTGCTCATTGTGGGGGGTGGCGTGAACGGCATAAGCACCTTTCGCGATTTGGCTTTGCAGGGCGTGCCCGTACTGCTGGTGGAACGCGGCGATTACTGTTCTGGGGCCAGCGCGGCGTCCTCACACATGGCCCACGGCGGCATTCGCTATCTGGAGCACGGGGAGTTTGGCCTGGTGAGAGAAGCGGTTACGGAACGAAACCGGCTGCTCAAAAATGCGCCGCACTACGTTAAACCTTTAGCCACAGTCATTCCTATTTTCAAACATTTCTCTGGGCTGCTGAATGCACCCCTTAAATTTCTGGGGCTGCTGGATAAACCGGCAGAGCGAGGCAGCCTGGTGATCAAGCTGGGCTTGCTGCTGTATGATTCCTTTACCGGCAAACAGCGCAGCGTGCCGCGCCACCAGTTTTTGCCCAGAGCGGCTTCCTTAAAGCAGTTTCCAAAGCTACATCCAGACGTTGTTTACACGGCCGTCTACTACGATGCCCTCATTCAAAAGCCGGAGCGCCTGTGCCTGGAGATGATTACAGACA
>JBHIWP010000354.1:0-6167 GCA_041987425.1 Promineifilaceae bacterium (SeqCode)
GATAGCAATCGAGTATGATAAATACGGAAGAAAGAGACAACCAACGAGCTGAACTATGAACAACACATTGGGTGATGACGGGTCATTCGTCTTTATACTTCGCCTCTGGCGCGAATCAAGCAAATACACGGAAGCAACCCCCGAATGGCGGGCAATTATCGAGAACGTCAGTACCGGTAGCAGGTACCCAATCAAAGATATGACTGCGTTGCAGTCTCTATTGTCCTTTTTTGAAGGCGATATAGAGTTGTAGTTTCTTTCACCTAGCTCTTCTGTGCCAAACGTGATGAGGTGGCTGGAAGCGTTTTGGAAACGCTTGATACCTTAGAATTCGTTTAGTTTAATATTTCAGAAAAGGAGGCTTAACTATAGTCAAGAATCAGGTTGCGCAACTATTCAGTAATAAGCAGTTAAGTAATTAGATAAATGGAGGTTAAAATGTTTGGTGGCATTATTGATACTTTGCATGAAGGAACAGATTTTTTGGAGCAAGCGGTAGATAAAAGCAAAGATATAGTAGTGAATACTGCTAAGGCGGGCGCCAGCACCGTAGTAAACACAGCTAATAGTGGTGTAGATTTAGCTGGAGAAATAGTAGATCAGGGAGTAGGTGTTGTAGGTAGTACATTCGATTCATTAACAAGTTCAATCTGGTCTATACCGGCAAAAGCGATTGCCGCTTTCATTCGCCAGAATCTTGAAACCACGCTTATTACTGTTTTAAATAATAAGCATAGTATTCCAATAAACCAGGTGCTGCACATAGCGGAACAGCTCGATACAGGATCTATTGCAAAGCAAGTCGTCGCCTCTATTGACTTTGATAGTTTCGCCCACATACTACATGATGGGCTGGACTTCAATAGACAACTTGGTCTCGTTCGGGTTGTCTTGGGCAGAGCGATAAGCCAAACTCTAAAAGCAACGGGAGAAATTCCTGTTGAATTTGTTGATGAAATTGCAGGCACCCTTTCTTCTGAGATGGGAGCAAATATTCTTAGCCTTCTGCTAGCTGTGACACTTTTATAATTTTTACAATTAGCACTAGCCCTTGAGAAGTAGTGATTACAAGGTTTTTTTAGATTCGGAACGGAACCTTTTAAACCAAGGTGAACAAGTAAGGAGGATAGCATGTCAGATGCCCTAGAAAATGCAAAACTAAAATGGAAAAATGCAGCAAATTATGATCAGTTGTCAGTAGGTGAATCAACAATGGTTGGCGTACAGTCTGACGGAAACATGTTCGTGGTTAACCCTGACAGCGGCGTTTCAACTGCTTCTGCTGTAGGTGGTGTCATTGTGACTAAGACTCCTCTTGGGCCAAGCTACAAAGTCACCGACTCAGTCGCCGTAATGCGCGTTTCCAGTGGCGAAACAGATGCCATTGATGCTGTTGATGTTGCAATATTGGAAGGTCACGCGGATGCTGAATTGCAGCCGCTCTATGCTGGTGCAGGGGTAGGCGTCAAACTTGCAGGTGGCTCGGTCTCAATTTTCGACTTCAACCTGGGTGCAGGTTTAAGCACAGGTATAGGGATAAAGGATGAAAGTATTAATTTAAAGTTGGCTGGGACTGGTGTTAGAGTTGGTAAAAAAGTCTCCATATCTGTTTTTGACAATTCTTTCGGAATTGATTTTGGTCGTGTTGGAGGCGCTCTGTGGAGTGCAAAGGATGGTGCTTATGATGCTGTTAAAGATGTGCCTGGCGATCTTTTGGACGGTGCCATTGATGCTGGCAAAGAAGCGACGAAAATCCCAGGAGCAATTGCAGATGGCGCGGTAGATGTAGGGAAAGAAGCAGCAAAAATCCCAGGAGAAGCCTGGAAAGGTGTAAAGGATATAGGTAAAGAGTTAGGCAAACTCAACCCCTTTAGTTGATATGTATCGGCTCTAATTATTCGCTTTTGTCATGTCATAACTCAATGGTGTACGTATACCTTAAGCTAAGGGTTATATGTACACCTTTTTGTCATTGCGCTCTTAATATCACTAAATCAGTAAAAGAGTCTAGCTAAATTTATTCCAAAACTTATCTACTTCCATACCTACTATCTATATCGCACGGCCGTTTACCCCTTCACAACCCCACCCCACAATACTTACAATACCGCGCATCCACATCATGCCCTTCACGGCCGCAGGCTGGACATACCTGTGTGGAAACCAACCCCGTCGGGCGGGCCAGCTCCAGCGACACAATGCCGGTGGGCACGGCAATAATGCCAAAGCCCAACAGCATCACCAGCGACGCCAGAATCTGCCCCACCGGGGTCACCGGCGCCACGTCTCCATATCCCACTGTGGACAGCGTCACAATGGCCCAATAGATGCCCACCGGAATGCTGGTAAAGCCGCTTTGCTCTCCTTCAATCACGTACATCAACGAGCCGATAATGACAACGGCCGTTAGCACTCCCAGCAAAAACACAATAATCTTGCGGCGGCTGGCCCACAGCGCCCGGCGCAGCACCTCCGCCTCCTCCAGGTAAGCGGCCATCTTGAAGACGCGAAAGACGCGCAGCAGCCGCAGCACGCGAATCACTAGCAGCGTTTGTGCCCCGGGAATCAGCAGCGCCAGATAGGTGGGGAAAATCGCCATCAAATCAATAACGCCAAAAAAGCTGCGTGCGTATTGCAACGGCCGTTGCACGCTAATCAAGCGCAGCCCATACTCCACCGTAAAGAGAAGCGTAAAAAACCATTCTACATTGCGCAGGGTTTCCCCATGTAGGTTCCGCACCCAAGTCACGCTCTCCAGCATCACCACCAGCACGCTCAGCCCAATGGCCAGCAGCAGCACTACGTCGAACAGCTTGCCGCTGGGCGTGTCTGCTTCATAAATGATCGTGTGCAGCCTGCTGCGCCAGTTAGAAGCCAGCGGGCGGTTGTCATCTGTTGTGTTCATGGCTCGCCATTATATCGCCACCTCCTCAAAACGCTTCCACAAAATCACTCACAAAATTGGTGGAAGCGTTTTGGAAGCGCTTGATGCGTTATTTTGTCGATAGTCATCTTCAAACGGTGATGTGTGACAAACTTTATCGTATTTGTAGCTCTATCAAAAGGAGACAAACTCATGAAGAAACTATTTTTGCCCTTAGCCATCATTTTATTGTTGGCTCTTGTTGCCTGTGGTGATACTGAGGGGCTTGTTGATCAAGCCGGACAGGCCGCAACGCGCCTTGCTGAAGAAGGCAGTGGTGCCGTTGCTACGGCCGCCGCAGTGGCCACAGATGTCGCCGATGGGCCGGACGACCCCGCGCCGGAAGACACAGCAGAACCGGAACCAGGCCCAATGGACCGCTGGGCAGGGACGGTGACAATGCTCGACGGTGGTGATGCCAGTGGTGTAACCGTCAACATCGGTGGTGCGGAAACGCAGAGCGATACTAGCGGTAATTTCGAGCTGTCGGTACCGCATGCTCAAGACGGCCGTTACGTGATTAACGCAGAGAAGGAAGGGTATCTACCTATCTCTCAACTCCATATCGGTTCTAATTTAGAGAATCTGAATCTCGAATTTAAGCCAGTTGAAACATTCACGTTTGATGCCGCAGACCCCGTCGATGCCACAGACAGTATGGGCACGCAGATTCAGATGGACGGCAACCAGCTTGTCGATGAAGATGGCAATCCAGCCGAGGGTGAAGTGACGCTGAGCATATACACCTACGACCTGGAACAGGAAGAAATGGTCGGTGACATGAGCGCTCTCAATTCGGATGGTGATCTGGTTTCTATGGAAAGTGAAGGCGCATTCTTTGCCGAATTTTCGGACGAAGAGGGCAATGAGCTGAACCTGGCGGACGGCGCCGAAGCGGAGATCTCGATTCCCTGTGAGCCGAATCCAAACGACACGCTCACCGTGTGGTCCTATAATGAAGAAACCGGGCTGTGGGAAGAAGAACCGCCTGTCGTCACGCTTGATGAAAATGGCTGTAGCGCTAACGTAAGCCACTTCTCCTACTGGAACTTTGATTACGAGAAGCGCACCCCATCCTGCATCAAGCTAGAGGTGGAGCAGAGCTACCTGGATGAGAGTTCATCGCTAAACGTGCGGGCTGTCTTGCAGACAAACCCCGTTACAGTACGCGACCTGATCATCTCGGAACAGATAAACGTGCTCATCAATCTGCCTAACAATACCGAAGTCAAGTTCTACCGAGCACCTGATTACACAAACGCCTTTTACACGGTCAACAGCGGTGATGCCTGGGGCGGCACCGGCGTGCCGGCATTCCCTTACGACGTTTGCGATGGCGTCGCAGAGATTGTGCCCGCCCCGACGACGGGTACACTTACGGGCCAGGTAACGGACGCCGTTTCTGGTGACCCGATCGCTGGCGCACAAGTATGCATAAATGGCACAGATCTGTGTGCAACCACTGATGCGAGCGGTAATTACACCATTGCCGACGCACCGGCTGGGCCTCAGACGCTTAGCGTTACGGCAGATAGCTACATTGCGGTCACTGATCAGGCAGTCACCATTGTGGCCGGAGAAACCACTGAACGCCCCGTTGCCCTGTCGCCGGAGTTAGCAGAAGGTGAGCTTCGCATCGTACTCGAATGGGGAGAGAAACCCAGTGACTTGGATGCGTATCTTACTCTACCAAGCGGCACCCGTATAGGTTGGAACACAAAAGGGCAGCTCGTTGAGGGGGCGACATTGGATGTAGACGATAGAGATGGCTTTGGTCCTGAAACGATTACCATTTCGCAGCTGAATGCGGGAACATATACTTTTACTGTTGATAATTACTCGGCATATAATCAAGACTTTGATTGGGATATGGATGCCCCATTTACTGAGTCTGGTGCAGTTGTGAAGGTATACAGGGGAAATCAGGTAATCGCTACTTACAATGTACCAACGACTGGAAGTGGCAATACGTGGAACGTGTTCACCCTGGATGGGACGACTGGCCTCCCCACCGAGGTTAATACGCTATCCCCGTAAACCAATGAGTGCATCTGGCGCTGCGCAAGAGAAAGCGCCTGGCACACCCAAATAGCAAGGAGACGGCTCATCCAGGCGGATGGGCCGTTTCTTTTTCTCCAGCCTCTGCTTAAAAGCATTTTTAAACGGCCGTGCTGCTGTCATTACAGCCGTGCTGCTACCCTACCAAATGATTTTGCAGCCGAATCCAATCAACGTGAGTGGGCGCAACTGAGCCAGCAAAGGCAGCCGCTTACTGCAGCTCAACCCCACTTTTAGCGTTTGACGAAAGGATGATCCTCTATAGAATCAGCGGCAAGCATAAAGTCTAAGCAACCAAATAAGGAAATGGGGCCATACTGTGTGAGCTTAAAATTGGACAAACAACTGTCTCACCACAAAGATAATTATGATGGAGAATATAATCTTAACCGGATTCATGGGAACCGGAAAAACAACGGTAGGCAGGTTGTTGGCCGAGCGGTTAAATTATGAATTTATTGATACCGATGACGTGATTGAAAAGCGGTTGGGTCTTTCTGTTGCCGACATCTTTGCCAGACTGGGTGAAGAAACGTTTCGGCAAATGGAAACGGCCGTTGCCAAAGAGCTATCACAGCGCGCAGGATTGGTTATCTCAACAGGTGGCCGCATGATGCTTGATCCTGCCAACGTTTCAGCGCTGAGCCGAAGCGGCCGTATTTTCTGCCTCACTGCCGCACCAGAGGAGATTTTAGCCAGGCTTACGCAAGATACGGACCATCCCCGGCCTTTGCTAAAAGTATCAAATCCGGGGGAGCGCATTGTTGAGCTTTTTCGGCAGCGTGAAGCAGGGTATCGTCAATTTCCCCAAGTAGAGACAAGCGGAAAACAACCAGAGGAAGTGGCAATGGAGTTGCTCTCCCTCATTAAGATAGATTCAAAACAGAATCCTTCTCGTTGACAAACCAACTAACGTTGGAGGTTATCGAAACATTTTGCGCAATAAAAAACGGCCGTTCCTCACCTGAGAAACGGCCGTTTTTGCCTTTGTCGGGGCAGCCGGATTTGAACCGACGACCTCTTCGACCCGAACGAAGCGCGCTACCAAACTGCGCCATGCCCCGAACAGTGGCAGATTATAGAGCAAGACCTATAGTTTGCAAGTTATGAGCTGGGGGCTATCCGACCCAGGCGCGGAAAACGAGGTACCAGAGTGGAATGAGGCCAAGCAGCGAGACCAGGGCAA
>JBHIWP010000355.1:0-6162 GCA_041987425.1 Promineifilaceae bacterium (SeqCode)
AAGGTGCGCCAATCCAGCGGCGCGTCCACTTGCGCCATCACGATATCGACAAGGTGGCGATTTTCCTGAAGCGCTATCTGGCAGGCGGCCTTTACCAACTGTTTTGCCTCGCTGCGGTTCATGTAGGTGGGGGCCAGGGCAAACGTGATGGCTTCGGCCAGCATCACGCCATTGGAGGCGGCCACGTTTTTGCGCATTTTTGCCGCGTCAACGACGAGGTTTTGGCTGAGAAAGCGCGCTTTTTGCAGGGAAACGGCCGTTACCCCCATCATCTGCGGCAGCGTTAGCCACTCCAGCTGCCAGCCGTGCGTTGCCCGTTCGTGTTCCTGCACCAGCGCCTGGTGCATGGCAGACAGCAGCGAGGCATTCAGGCGCGCGCCCGCAACGATCAGCTCGCTGATGATGGGGTTGTGCTTCTGCGGCATGGTGCTGGACCCACCGCGCGTTGCGTCATCCGCTTCTCGTACCTCCGCCACTTCGGACTGGGCTAACAAAATAATGTCCTGCGCCATTTTAGCCAGGCTGCCGCTTACCAAAGAGAGCCAGCTTGCCAGCTCGGCAAAGTTATCTCGCTGAGTGTGCCAGGGCGTTGGCGAAATGTTGAGATTGAGTTTCTGGACCAGAGCTGTTTGTACGGCCGTACCCTCGCCACCCAGCGCCGCCAGCGTACCCGCTGCCCCGCCAAACTGCACCACCAATAAACGCGGCTTCATCTCTGCCAGCCGCTGCCGATGGCGCAGCAAGGGGGCCAGCCAGTTTGCCACCTTCAGCCCAAATGGAATAGGCAGCGCCTGCTGCGAATGCGTGCGCCCGGCCATAAGCGTATGCCGATGCGCATCCGCCAGCCGGGCCAGGCCGCTGATAACGTCTGCCAGCATCTGTTCCAACAGCGCCAGCGCGGCCCGAATTTGCAAAACGCGCGCCGTGTCTACAATGTCCTGCGACGTGGCCCCCCAATGCACGTAGTCGGCAGCGTCCTGGCCCACGTGGGCGCGCAGCTGGCGCACCAGCTCGATTACCGGCACGCCAGATTTTTCTAGCCCGGCCTGCAGTTGCTCGATGTCTACGGCTAACGTGGCAGCTCCGGCCACAATCTGGTCGGCCGCATTGGCAGGAATGACGCCCAATCGCCCCTGAACCGCGGCCAATGCTGCTTCCACATCCAGCATCATCCGCACAAACCGTGCGTCGGCGAACAGCTCCGCGACTTCGGCATGATTGAACAGAGCAGAAAATAGCTGCGAATCCAGGGGTGAAAATGCCATTTAAACCGGTCCAGGAATACAGATGAACGCAGCTAAGCGCAGATTTTCTTTTAGCAGTGAGCGTCTGTGCTTAGCTGCGCCCAATTAAACTCAAAAAGTTATCGCTCGTCGAAGGGCGGTGCCGGGATGACGAGATCGGCCGTGGCAAACTCTTCTGGCCACACCAGCTGAATCTGCCCGCCCTGGTATTGCAGGAACGGCGTCACCACTTCACCGGTGCCGTCTGCGCGGAAGCTAACGGGGCCAATCAGAGCCGTCATGTCCGTCTCAGAAATGGCATCGCGCAGCGCCTGCCGATCCAGCGACCCCGCGCGCTCAATGGCATCGACCAAAATCTGGATGGCGGAATAAGCCGGTCCCACCATTGGATCAGCCGGACGGCCTTCCATTTCCACGTGCAGCGCGTTCAGCTCCTCAACGCCCGGGTATTCCATGGCGCTGGACCAGCCAGGGGCCAGCACCACATAGTCACCCACCGTGCCCAGGTCGCGCCAGGTGGGCACGTCTGCGGCTCTTACCATGAATGAGAAATCGGGTGTGTAGCCCAACTCACCCATTTGGCGGTAGAGGGCAATGCCGTCAGGCGGAATAGGCAGCGCCAGCAGCAAGTTGGCCTCTGCTTCCTGCGCTTTTAGAATCAGGTCCGTGTAGTCTGTAGTGCCGGGGGCATATTCCTCATGAACTACAACCTCGTAGCCAAATTTGGGCGCGCTTTCATTCCACAGGGCGGCCATTTCAATGCCCCAGTCGGTTGATTCCTGGAAGATAGCCACGCGCGTGGGGCGATTTTCTTCCGTCGTATAGGCATTTACCATTTCAAAGAGCGAATCGGACAGATCGGGGGACTTGGGGAAGGGGGAGAAGAGATATTGATACCCTTCATTATGAGGGGCTTGCAGGGCAAAGGCAACGCCAATGTAAGGAATCTGGTTCTTCTCCGCAATGGCGGCGGCGGCGGCGTGTAAGCTGCTGCCAAAGCCACCCAGGTATGCCACAACGTTTTCATCAGAGTTGAGCGATTCCAGATGGGAGACAGTATTGTTGGGGTCTGATTCATCATCCAATATTGGCATCAAACTCCTCAACGTATACGCCACCATTTTCGTTGACGGCATTCACCGCCATCTCATAGCCGCGCTGTACCTGCACCCCGCCACCGGCAAATGGCCCAGACAAGGGTACAACGGCTCCAATCTTTATGGTTTCTGGTGCCTCTTCGCCACCACCGCAGGCCACCAGAACCAGGCTGAATGCTGCCAGTAACAAAAATAGGATCTTCTTGTGCATCATCTCTTCTCCTTTTCTGAGTTAGTGATTTGCCATTAAAAGACAAATCGAGACGGAACAAATGGGTCAATCACGTTTCTCTACAGGCGGGCTGAGGACAGGGCTGGGCGGTAACGGCCGTTGCCGCGTCCGGTACCTTTCCCAAATCTCCATCAACCCACCCGGCAGAAGCAGCACAACGACAATAAAGAGCACGCCAAAAATGAGTAAGTGGAATCCGACTAAATTAGCGGCCAAGACATCTCGAACCAGCACAAAGAACAGTGCCCCCACCAGCGGGCCCACCACGGTGCCCACGCCCCCCACAAACGTGACAATGATGGCGTCGAAGGTCCATTCGGGGCTAAAAGCCAGGCTGGGATAGTAGCTGACATGAAAGTAAGCAAAGCTACTGCCAGCCAAACCGGCCAGGGCCGCGCTGATGGTAAAGGCGGCGAGCTTGTGCCAGAAAACATTCACGCCAATGGCCCGGGCCGCATCTTCATCTTCGCGCACGCTCATCATGCCCAGGCCCAGCCGAGAAAATGTGAGCCAGTAAGAAACGGCCGTTGTCAGCAGCAGCACCGCCAACGCCAAATAGTAGCGAGACTCCAAACCGTAGGTGCGCAGCGCCACCGCAGGCAGCGCCGAAACGCCGGGCAGCAGGTTGCCCACGGTGATGCGAACCGCTTCGGCCAGGGCCAGCGTGCCAATAGAAAAATAAATTCCCTTCAGGCGCAGCCCGGGGAACCCCAAAATAATGGCTGCCAGGGCCGCCGCCAGACCGCTGGCCAGCGTGCTCAGCAACAGCGGCGCGCCCTCCAGCCAGAGATAGCGCGTCAGCAGCGAGCCTATACCAAAAAAGGCCGCGTGCCCCAGGCTGACTTGCCCGGCAAAGCCGCCCGCAATGTTCCAACTGGCAGCCAGCGCCGCAATAATGAAGGTGAGAATGGCAATGGTCATCGTTTTGTCGTTATCGATGACCAGCGGCAGCAGCAGCAACACGGCCAGAATGCCGCCCGCGGCGATGATTTGGTTACGCTGCTCAGGCATGATGCCCCCCAAAGAGGCCCTGCGGCCGTAGGCTTAAAACGATGAGAAAAATGATGAGCCCCACAATCTCACGGTAGGCACCGCCGCCGGGAATGAGAATGGACGTAAATGCTTCGGCCAGGCCCAATAATATTCCGCCCAGCAGCGTGCCCCGCATGCTGCCCAGGCCCGCCAGCACCACCACGATCAGCGCCTTGAGCGTCCATTGCAGGCCAATGGCCGGATTCACGCTAAATCCCAGCCCAATCAGCACCCCGGTAATGCCTGCCAGTCCGGCAGAAATAGCGAAGGCCAGGAGGTAAACGCGGCGAATATCGATTCCCGTCAGGGCAGCCGTGGTCCAATCTTCGCTGGTGGCCCGCAGCGCCTTGCCCCAGTAGGTTTGCTTCAGGAACCATTCCAGCAAGAGGACGGCGGCAACGGCCACCACCAGCCCGGCCACGCGAACAATGGGAAAGCGAATATCGTCTATTTGCCAGGCAGAAGAAGAATAAGTGGTGAGTATGCTGCGATCATCTGCCGTAAACAGGCGCACTGCGGCCGTTTGCAAAATCAGCGTCAGACCAAAGCCTAAGAGCAGGGAATTCTTGATCCGGTTTTCCTCATCTAGCTTGACAATGTGGCGGAAGACAAGGCCATGCAGCACCAGGCCCATCACCGCCAGCATGGCAAACACGATGGCCAGGGCCAAAAAGGGATCTAACCCAGCCAGGGTGAACAGGTAAAAAGCCGCATAGCCGCCCAGCATGATCAGCTCGCCATGGGCCACATTCAGAACTTTGAGCACGCCAAAGGCCAGCGAAAGCCCCAGCGCCGCCAGCCCATAAACCGCACCCACAAGCACGCCAGAAACGGCCGATTGAATCAATGTATCCATAAACTATAAACTCAGATATGCTTCTTTTACGGCGGGGTCCTGCAGCAGCTCCTTGCAGGGCCCCTCTTTAACGATTTGCCCACTTTCTATGATGTAGCCGTAGTCGGCCGTTTCCAGCGTCAGGTGCACATTTTGCTCCACGATTAAAATAGAAACGCCCTGCTGATTAATTTCGTTGATTCGGGTGAACGTGTTCTCCACAATCAGCGGGGCCAGCCCCAGAGATGGTTCGTCTAAGATTAATAATTCCGGTTTCGCCATCAGTGCCCGGCCGATGGCCAACATCTGCCGCTCGCCGCCGCTCATCGTGCCCGCCAGCTGGCTTTTGCGCTCCGCCAGCCGGGGGAAGATCTCGAATACCTCGCCCAGCGTCTTATCTTTGTGTGGGCGGGCGCGGGGTGGAAAAGCGCCGAGCTCTAAATTTTCCAGCACGGTGAGCGTCGAGAAAGTGCCGCGCCACTCTGGCACCAGCGTCAGGCCGCTGTTTACAATGTCATGGGGCGCTTTGCCGACAATGGACTCCCCCTGGAACGTAATTTTCCCTCCCAGAGGTGGCAGCAGCCCCATGACAGATTTAAGCGTGGTCGTTTTGCCCGCGCCGTTTGGCCCCAGCAGAGCAACGATGGACCGTTGCGGCACGTTGAGCGACACGTCCCACACCACTTGAATCTCGCCGTAGGCCACCTGAAGATTCTCAATGTTTAGCATAATGAGACCCCAGGTAAGCTTCGATTACGTGCGGATTTTCGATCACTTCAACGGCCGTTCCCTCTGCCAGCTTTTGCCCCGCGTTCAGCACAATCACCCGCTGGCAGACGCTGGTAATGGCCTTAATGATATGCTCGACAACGACGATGGTAATACCGGACTCGTTCAGCCGCCGAATGAGGGCCAGGGCTTCTGGGATTTGCCTTGGGTTCAGTCCGGCCATGAATTCATCCAGCAGCAGCAGGGTTGGGTCACCGGCCAGGGCGCGGGCCACTTCCAGCCATTTACGCTCCATGATGGTGAGATCGCGCGCCAGCACGTGGGCTTTGTGCGCCAGGCCAACCAGTTCCAGCACTTCATAGGCGCGCGGTTCAGCTTCTTTTTTGGAAGCCATTTTTGCCCGGCCAAAGAGGCAGCCCGCCAGCACGTTGTCTAGCGTGGTGAGGTGGCGAAACGGCCGTACCAGCTGAAACGTGCGCGCCATGCCTCGCCGCGCCACTTCGTGGGCCGGTAAGCCGGTGATCGTCTCGCCGTTGAACACGACTGTGCCAGACGTGGCGGGCAAAAATCCGGTGATCACGTTGAACGCCGTCGATTTGCCCGAGCCGTTTGGCCCAATCAGGCCTACAATCTCTCCCTGTGCGATGTCGAAAGAGAGGTCGCTCAGAGCGCGCAAACCGCCAAAATGCTTGCTAATCCTGTCTACCTGAAGCATTTAGGTTTAGTCTCCCCACACTTCCCGGGCAATGTTGACAATCATCTCCAGCTTGGCCCACTGGGCGTCCTCAGTTAGCTCATTGCCGTGCACCGTACTGGAAAAACCGCACTGTGGACTCAGGCACATGTTCTCTAACGGCATGAACTGAGAAGCTTCTCTAATCCGCTGGATAATGAAGTTTTTCTCTTCCAGCTCGCCGACGATGACACCGACCCAGGATAAACCGACGTTCACTTTAAGCGCGGAAATAATCGCGGGGGCGCACGCCGGCAGAA
>JBHIWP010000356.1:0-6133 GCA_041987425.1 Promineifilaceae bacterium (SeqCode)
AAGCAGCTAAAATCATGACCCCTATAGCAATGTCTGGTCCTACATCAAAAAGTATGATTAAAACATAGGCGATAATGGGCAACAGAATGAGTTGATTCATCAACCCAACAATCATTGCTTTAGGATCTTTAAATAACTGAATAAAATCTTGCTTTATGAGCGACAAGGCAACCGTGTGGCTAAGTACGGCCGTCTGCGCCAGCGTTCGCTCTAGCAATGCTTTCTCGGGCCAGGCGTAGCTAACCGGCCGGGGAAGCAGCGCCAACCCGTTGGCCTGGATATTCTGCGCCAGAGCCATATCGTACCCAAGCCCGATTTCGCCAATTGTGGGCAAATCTCCGGCAAAGACCAGCGAGTTTTCCGCCAGACAATCTGCCTGCGTGTAGGGCAGGCGTTCTCGCAGCTCAGCAGCCAGATAGCTTACTAATGCTTGCGGGCCGTGCAGATAATTCCAGTGACCCACCTGGGGTGTGTCTCCGCGCGTTTTGGCGGGAGCCTGGGGTGTGAGTTGCCCCATGTGCAGCAGGCGGTTCAACGTTAACTCCGGTAAGGAGATGTGTGTAGCACCATTGTTAGCCAGCAGCTTCACCAGTTCCGCCAGCGGCAGCCCGGCGCGAATAGCAGCCGCCTGCGCATCATCAAAATCGACGCAGATGGCGACGCGATTATTGCGCTGTTCCCACCGTTGGCGGCGTTGCAAAACGCGGCTGGAGGCTGCGCCACCAGCGACGGCCAGAGTGAGCGAAAGCAAGCGTGATAATTTCAAATGTCCTTTTCTCCATATTTTCGCAGCATTTTTGCCGTGTCGGTGCGGGTGAACTGGACGGCCGTTTGCCATATGCGCCACTTTTCGGCAAAGGTGGGTGCCCACCGGGCAATTTCCATCCGGTCCTTAATGCCCCGACGCAGCCTGTCGCTCATCGTGACAAGCGGTTTTTGCTGCGTGCGGCGTAGAACATAGGCCAGATCCATTTGGTCAATGCGCTGCCGCAGCTTGAGCGGTGTGCTTTCCGATAATTGAGCCACAACTTCAGAGGGGACTGACGCGCCAACCAGCTTTGTGGCCAGCAGGAGCGCTGCCAATACATAGCCTGCTGTATTTGCTTCGTGCACGCGTTGCAAAAAGGCGTCCCACTCTACTTTGTTCGCCTGGGTGATAACCAGCAAGTCTGTAAGCTGAAGAAAAGCAGGCGCGCCCTGAATAAGGTGAAAGCAAAAGTGCAGGCAAACATGATGCAGCAGATCGGTTGGACTTAGTACCTGGCAAGGTGGGGCGTTGGGGGTGAGAACGGCCGTATCGGCTCGCTCTCGTATTCCTGGCGTAATGTCTGCCTTCAGCCCAAACCACGACTCCTCCAGCGAAATATGCGGCTCAACTGTGCGGTCTAGCGAGGTGGATAGATATGGATTTGGCGTGGCGCTGCTTTTGGCACGGTTTTCGCGGCGAAAGGTACTGGTGTGCTTGGTAACGCGCGCGCCGGCCTCAGATGATTTATGCTTTCCGCTGTATCCCAGCTCCCATAACAGGGCCTCTGCCTTTGGCAGCTCCTCTGGCGTGAACAGCAAATCGATATCGTTCATGGGGCGTAGAGGCGACTCTGCATAATAGCACGCCGCCAGATGAACACCTTTGAGGGCAATGGGGCTTAAATCAGCGTCATTGCAGGCGGCCAAAATTTGCGCCAGTTGAGTGTAAATGGATTGGCTTCTTTGAGCTTGGGCTTTGTAGCTGACAGCTAGTTTTGCGCTGGCTTTCGGCGGAATGGTTATGGCCCATTGCAGCAACTTATGATGCACCTGCGGCGCTAAACCAAAGGCGATTGCCCGCACAGTAAAATCATCCCAATTGAGCCTTTGGGCTTGCTGTACCCAATTTTCTGATGCTTGATTGGGGCGTAAGATGTCTAAGAGTAGCTGCGTTGTTCCGGTGGCTGTTGGGGTTGTCATGCAATGTATTTGCGCTTATTCTGGTCAAAGAGAGGCACATTACCAACCGACACAGCGGATTTATTTCAATTATTTTTTGCTTTCCGTTAAATGTTAGTGGCTGCTGAAAGTCACCTGGGTCAATTCTTCGTGCTTTGTTATTTTTGGTTTTTTGTACATTTACCTTCTCCTATTGGCCTGTATGGTTAAAATTAATATGGGATAACTGATTAGTGGCTGCTGAAAGTAACCTGGGTTAGTTCTTCGTGCTTGGTGATTTTTGGTTTCTTATACATGTTTTCTCCTAAAGTTAAAAAGAAAAAGGCTGTCCCTGGCGGTAACGTGCCTCCCTTTGACCAAATCTTTCACCTGTTTCTGGATGCAATCCAAACGTAACCTGGTTTGTTAAGCATGATGGAGTGGCAATGCGGGTCCGGTAACGGATGGCTTGTTTGCCAGAAGCTACGGTGGATAGTATAACCACTTTGCTCTTTTAAGCAATTTGTAGGGCGTGTGAATAGCGAACTCCTCATGAAAATTTCCCGTGCAAACTGGTTGACCCACCTGGATGAAGCAGCGTTGGAGGATTTTTGGCAGCGACGCGCCAATCGTTTGCTGTTTGAACAAGAAGCTCGGCTGTTTGGGCACTCTTTGCGCGTGCACAGTAACAAAGCGTCTGTGTTGGAAGCTGTGGAGCTTGCGTTGCAGAGTTACACGCAGACCAGCCAGGCAAAACCCCCTATTGGCGACATTGAGTTGGTTGTACAGCCTATGCGCCAGGCTCCTGGCCCCGCGCCGGACGATCTGATGCAGCACATTACCTACAGCGGCAGCGGAGATTGGCTAATAATGCATTTAGCTGGCTGGGGTATTGTGCACCTGAACTTGGCAAGGCGCCTGGGAACGGCCGTTCTTGATCCCCAGCTGGCTTGCCGAACTGACTTGGTGGCTCAATGCGTGCTGCACACGCTGCTGCTAAACCTCATCATTTCTCAGGGACAGTCTCCTGTCCCAGGGCAGGTGTCCACCCCAGGGTATGGGATGCTGCATGCCTCTTGCCTGGTGCGCGGGGGTGTGGCGCTGCTGCTGCTAGCGCCGCACAACACGGGCAAATCAACAATGGCGCTGCGGCTGGCGCTGACTGGATTTCCGCTGCTCACCGACAGCATGGTGTTTGTAGATGAGGCGGGGTTTTTGCATGGCTATCCGGTGGGCATAGTAAAGCTGCGCGGCGATATGGTGGGTGAATTTCCGCAGATACGGCCGTTTCTCCAAACCGAAATCGTGCGCAACGAGACCAAGTATCGAGTTGATTTGCGGGCGGCCGGATCACAATATGTGCAGGAAACGACCGTGCGGCCGCACAAAATAATCCTTTGCCTTCTTGCCCGCCGGGCCGGGGCAGAAACGATTGTGGAAGAAGTGACGGAAACGGCCGTAATTCAGGCGATTCTGCGCAACAGCCTTTATGTGGACCGGCCAACTGTCTGGCAGCAAAATATTGCAAAGTTGCAGAAGCTATTGGTGGGGCAAACGGCCGTGTCGCTTACGTTGGGCACCGACCCCGACCACGCAATTCAAACCATTACAGAAATCGCTCAGTAAATTTCCGAGAGGCCAGCCCTGAAATAAACAGCAATTGGCGAAAAAACTTTTCGCCAATTGCTTCAGTTTTAACGTTTCTACGTTATCTTGCGGCTACAGTGGGTCCAGTAATGTTGTTGTAGGCCGTGTTTTGCATTTCATGGGTCTCTCTGACGCTGCCGTAATTTGTGTCCGTATTTGCAGAATCTACCTGGGCATAGGCTGTGGTTCCTGCGCCAAGTGAGGCCGGTAGATTACTCAGATTGGCATGGTAATAGGCGTCGTTTAGCGTTAATGTAATTGATTCTCCAACCTCAAGTGGCAAAGCAGCGCCCTCAACACCCCAAACCGCACCGTAGTTGCCTAGCAATTGCCAGGTTTGGTTGACCATTGTTGGCACAGTACTGGGATTAATGTAGAGATCGACCCAGAAGTCATCGGTAACGGCCGTTGTGCCCTGATTGGCAACCACGATTTGTACATTCCCGTTGTTAATAGTTAGACTGCTGACCACTAAATCTGGAGCAAAAGACACGTTCTTTAAGACTAACGGTAAATAGACGGTGGGGCTGCCAATATTCAAGGTATCTGATGCCGGATCGCCCGTTACGTCAAACCCGTCGATCATTCCTGTGAGGCTGCTAGTTACGTTTTCATAGCTCTCACCTGGAGAAACATTTCCCGGTACCTGAACCGTCACGTCAAACACACAGGAAGAACCGGCATTTACTACCCCACCGGTAAATGAGAGCACCGACGTGCCACTGATTGATGAACCAGCTCCGCAAGGTTCGCTTGGCAGTGGGGGAACGGCAACAAGCCCGCTTAAGGACGCTCCTAGATTATCGGTAAAAGCGATCGCCGTGGCGGTATCGGTTTGGTGCAGGTTTTCAAGCGTAAATCGCAAAGTAGTAGTACTACCTGCAATTGCGGGATCTGCAATGTACTGCTTTGTCAGTGATAGCAGGTTTGAATCAACCAGCAGGTCATCAAACGCCGGATCTACCGTAAACGTATTCCCATTTATTGTGACCGAAAGGTCGCTAGTCACGTTGGAATAAGTGCCATCCACGGTGCTTGCCGGTACCTGTAGCGTTACGCTAAAAGTACAGGAAGTCTCCGGGGCCAAATTGCCGCCGGAAAAGATCAGTAAAGTAGTTCCGCTAATAGACGAACCGGATCCACAAGGCTCAGCAGGTAATGCGCCTGTAACGGTTAGGCCAGAAAGTACGGCATCAAGATTATCCGTAAAAGACATCGAGGTGGCCGTGAAGGTCGAGCTTTCATTTTCAATTGTGAACTCAAGCTCAACGGTATCTCCAGGTATTGTGGGGTCATCCGTAAACGCTTTGCTGAAGTTTATTCCACCAATGATAAGATCATCTTCGGCTGGTAAGCCTGCAACATCCAGGCCCAAGACATTCGCCGTAATATTGCTAGTTGTGTTTGTAAGATTCCCGGGCAGAATAGAGCCATTTGGCACCTGCAGCTGCACGCTAAATGTACATAATTCGCCTGGCGATAGGCTGCCTCCGGTAAAGCTCAATAGGCTAGTTCCATTAATTTGCGAGCCTGTGCCACAGATATTACTTTGCGGGAGTCCCGTTGCGGTCAGTCCGCTCAGAACCGCGTCTAGATCATCCGTAAATGCGATGTTGGTTGCATTGCCCGGTTCTTCGCTCCCGTGTTCAATGGTGAACTCTAGCGTTACCGTATCGCCTGGCAAAACAGGATCATCGGTAAAGACTTTTGTTAATCTGGGGGCAGACACAACTTCTAATGTATCAGTTGCCGGGTGCCCTTCTACAGCGTTTCCTTCAACCATAGCGGTTACGTTTGTTGTCGTGTTTAAGTAACTTCCGCTGCCCATACTCAGGGGAATTGAAATTGTGGCGCTGAACGTACACGAGGCACCAGGGTCCAGAATGCCATCACTTAGAACAATAGCCTGTCTATCTGTATCAAAAACGTCTAGAAAAACTGACGAACCAGCGCCACAAGGGTCGCCGGAAGAGAAAGTGGCCGACACAGGGAACGGCAAAAATGTCGTCAATTCATCCATAAAGGCTATATCTGAGGCAGTGAAAGCGGCGCTGCTATTCGTTATATTAAATTGCAGGATTACTTCATCACCTGCCGAAACTGGATCGTCTAAAAATTCTTTGGTGAGAAGGGGGATTGGCGCAACGAAGAGCGTATCTATTCCGGCTGTGCCTGTGACTGCGTCGCCATCTATCATGGCTGTTACATCATTGGTAATGTTTTCGTAATTTCCGGCAGCAGCGCCAGCCGGTACTTGCAGCGTTACTGTAAAAGTACATGAGGTTGAAGGTGGCAAACTTCCGCCACTAAAGTTAATGGTGTCTGTGCCAGATAGCATACCTGAACCGCAAATATTGCTTTGCGGCAGGCCAACGGCCGTTAAGTCAGTCAACGTGGCATCCAAATCGTCGCTAAAGGCAATGCTGGTCGCACTGCTAAAGCGATCTTGGTTCCGAATGGTAAAAACCAGATCGACTTCGCTGCCAGGGGGGACGGGGTCTGCTACGAATTCTTTGGTTAAATATAAGCTGTTTAAGGGGGAAGTTAAAGTATCAGTTGCTTTCCCAGCAGATACACCATC
>JBHIWP010000357.1:0-6110 GCA_041987425.1 Promineifilaceae bacterium (SeqCode)
ACACCCCTGGCTCTATCGACTACCAGGAAAACAACGTCAGCTATCTAGACATTTTGCGCCAGGCAGAAATCCGCGGCCTGGACATTATCGCCTTCACCGATCACAACTCCGTGGCCGGTTTCGCTGCCATGCGCAAGGAAGTAGAGCGCCTGCTCTGGCTGGAAGAGCTAGGGCGCCTGGACCCAGAAGAAAAGCGGCGGCTCGATGAATACCGCCGCCTGCTGGACAAAATTTTGGTGCTGCCAGGCTTTGAATTTACGGCCACGTTTGGCTTCCATATCCTGGGCATTTTCCCCCAGGACAGCCCCATCAGTCTGCTGGAACATCTGCTGCTTACGCTGCGCGTTCCGGTGGAATCTTTAAGCCAGGGCAGTGCCACCGTTGGGGCCACGGCCGACGTACTCACCGCCTACCGCGTCATTAATGACGCAGGTGGCATCGTTATTGCGGCCCATGCAAATTCCAGCAACGGCGTCGCCATGCGCGGCCTGGATTTTGGCGGCCAAACCCGCATCGCCTACACTCAGGACAGTAACCTGCACGTGCTGGAAGTGACAGATTTGGACAAACGCGGCCGTTACACAACCCGCCGCTTCTTTGATGGCTCCAAACCGGAATATCCGCGCCCTATGCGCTGCATTCAGGGCTCAGATGCACACCGCTTGCTGCGTGAGTCGCCCAATTCTAAGCTGCTGGGCGTGGGCGACCGCGTGACGGAAATTTTACTGCCAGAGGTATCGTTTGAGGCACTGGCCGCAGTGCTGAAGGGAAATGATTTGTCCTTGACACGGCCGTATCGCGGCCCGGCCAATCCCATTGACTTTGTGCAGCTAGCGCGCGAAGAAGGGGAATCCATTGTCCAGTCCTTCCACGCCTCTATGTCCCAGCGCGGCGGGCACCAAAATCGGGTGCTGCGGGATATTTGCGCCATGGCCAACGGCAATGGCGGCACTATCTACATTGGCGTATCGGCTAACCCAAATGAAAAACCAGTTGGCGTGCGCGATCACAATCGGGCAATCGACAAGTTACAGGCCGTCATAAGTAACCGCATCACCCCAGAGCCTAATGTACACATAGATAATTTGCCCTCAAAGAACGAGCAAATTGTGCGTGTAACCGTGCAGCCCGGCCAGGATAAACCTTACGCCATCGACGATAATCTTTTCTACATTCGCGATGACACGGAAACCAGCCAGGCCGTGCGCGACGAAATTGTGCAGCTAATCGAAAGCAACCGGGTGCAAAATGACGATGCAGAACAAGAGATTTTGCCACCGCTGCCCCCCATTGGCCAGCTGCCTCCCAAAATTGGTCAGCCTGCTACCACAGTGGTTGAACCGCCGCGCACTGGCGTAGAAATTGTGGAGAGCGAGAAACGCGAAGGCACTTACTATCATACCGTGCGCGATTTACGTAACGGCAACCTGATAAAGAACGTCACCCGCTCCTCAGCCCGAAAACTGTGGCATTACGCCATTACCAAAGTGGAAAGCGGCACCCCCCGGCCAACAGACATTGCCTGGCAGGGCAATATTGCCGTCTTGGACGTGCGCAAAAAGAACGACAACGTCTGGTACGATCTGGCAATGCGCGAGAACGGCACAATCCACTTTTACTATGGCGTCACCGACAGCGGGCTTAATGACAACTGGCTGGCCCTCATCGAAAAGGCGTAGCAGATGATGCAGGTGGGTATTTTAACCGTATCGGATCGGGGGGCGTGGGGGGAGTACGAAGATCGCAGCGGTCCCATTCTGGCCGAGATTGTAGCCAGTAAAACGCCCTGGCGCGTCAGCCACCGCACCATTGTGCCGGATGAAAAAACGCAGATTGCCGACACGCTCATCCAGTGGTGCAATGCTGGCGTGAACCTCATCCTCACCAGTGGAGGAACCGGCTTTTCCCCGCGTGACGTGACGCCAGAGGCAACGAAATTAGTAATAGAACGGGAAACGCCAGGCATAGCCGAAGCGCTGCGCGCCGAAAGCTTGAAAATTACCCGCCACGCTATGCTGTCTCGTGCCGTGGCGGGCATTCGCGGCCGTACGCTTATTATCAACATGCCGGGCAACCCCAAAGCAGTGCGTGAAAATATGGACGTTCTGCTGCCTATTTTGCCCCACGCTTTGGAGCTACTTACCGAAGCACCGAGCAGCGAAAGCCAACACCGGCAGGTCTAATCTCCTGTCAACCAGGTTTGTACAAAGAAATATATAAATCAAAGATTACGCAGATTAAACGAATTAAAAATCTGTTCAATCTGCATAATCTGCTGATAAAAATCTATTGAATTCCAGACTTATGCACGTAATTACCGGCCAACTCACGCTAAAACCCGGCAGAGAAAAATCGGTCTTGAACCGGCACCCGTGGTTGTTTTCCGGGGCGATTGCCAGGGTGGAGGGCGAGCCGCAGCCAGGGGATTTGGTGCAGGTTTTGGGGGGAAACGGCCGTTTCCTGGCAACCGGCTACTACAACCCCCATTCACAAATTCGCGTGCGGCTACTCAGCTGGGACGTTAACGAACAGATTGATGATGCGTTCTGGCACGGCCGTTTGCACCGGGCCAATCAGCATCGCCAGCAGCTCAACTTAGAGCCTGCCACGAACGCCTACCGTCTGGTCAACGCCGAGGCCGACGGTGTGCCTGGCCTCATCGTGGACAAATACGCCGATTTTCTCGTCGTGCAATCCCTCACGGCTGGAATTGAAGCGCAAAAAGAAACCGTCCTGGCGGCGCTGAATGAAATTTGGCAACCCACTGGCATTGTGGAACGCTCAGATGCTGATGTGCGCGCCAAGGAAGGGATGCCGATTGTGAACCGCGTTGCCAGTGGCGCGGAACCGCCGGAAATGCTTGTCATTCAGGAAAACGGCATCCAGTTTGGCGTTAATTTGATCGGTGGGCACAAAAGCGGCTTTTACCTGGATCAGCGCGACAATCGCACGGCCGTTTGCCTGCCGCATCATGTTGCCAACAAAACTTTCCTCAACGTCTTTGCCTACACCGGCGGCTTTGGCCTGTATGCCATTGCCAATGGTGCGCAACAGGTAACACACGTAGATAGCTCCTACGATGCGCTGGCATTGGCAGAGCAAAATGTAGAACGTAACGGCTGGAAACGGCCGCAGGATGAATATCTGGCTGGCGACGCCTTCGACGTTTTGCGCCATTATCGCGACACGGACCAGACTTTTGACGTTATTGTGCTGGACCCGCCCAAATTTGCCCACAGCCAGCGCGACGTGGAGCGCGCCTGCCGTGGCTACAAGGATCTAAACTGGCTGGCGCTGCGCCTGCTTCCCCCAGGCGGTCTGCTGGCCACCTTTTCCTGCTCCGGCCTCGTCAGCGCAGACCTGTTCCAGAAGGTGCTGTTTGGTGCGGCCGTGGATGCCGGGCGGCAGGTACAAATCATCCAGACACTCACCCAGGGACCGGACCACCCGGTGCTACTTACGTTTCCTGAATCTGCTTATCTAAAGGGCTTCTTGTGTCGAGTGTGGTAGGAAGCTAAAAACTCAGGATTTGCCTTTCCCACCCTTACCACATATCCGGCGGAAGCAAAATTTTGTCTTCAATTGCCTGGCGATTGGGCACATACGCCACCTGTAAACAGCGCACAAGCAGCAAATTGGCCTCTAAATATCGTATCCAAATCATGATCTGCTCTCGGGAAAAACTTTTCAATATTTCAGCCTCCCTATCGGTTATAGACAATGATGCATATGGATTCCATCGATTCCAATACTCATCTAATATCTCATTTAATTGTTGGGCAATACTTGTCAGCACCTGAATTTCAGCTCCCCTAAATTTTGAGGACAAATCATTTAGAGCTTCTTGCATCCCACTCAATTTGTGAAATTTAGATGTACTAAAAGCGCGGCTAAGAACATTTGCTAAGAAACTTGCCTGATTTCGAGCCTGAGAAGCAGTTTTTATTTTTGCAAAATCAGTTTGAAAAGTGCGAAGCCTAATATTGTCGTGTATAAGTGCCTGATCACGAGCTAGGGAGCGATCCCGACTGAGTGCAAGTTTTAATAAATGGCTACTTACATGTGTAAAGCCAACATTATGTATACGGCCCAATATACTGTAGCTAAGAAAAACTCTACTTGATAATGAGTTGTAATCAACCTCTCTATGCATGTTTTTCTGCCAAACCGAGGTTAAAAAATCTAACAGGTCTTTATCAGCTCGTAAAAGAGCGTAAGCCGCATTCACATAGAATTCACTGAAATTAGTGGCATCATTAAGCATTCCTGCTACTAAGAGGAAAACCTCACTCCAGCGATCATCTCCAACTCGCTTAATTAACTGCTTAATCGTTCCCTTGCTTTCGTTGTCTACAATGTAGCGTGCTGTAAAAAATTCCTGCAAAGTTAAATGGCTAAAGGAATGAATCCCCCGCGCCCGCTCTACGAAAATGCCGTGCTGCGCTTCCAGCGATTGCAAAACCAGTTCGGCATCTGGCTCCTCAAGACCTGGCACTCCTCGCATATAGTCGCCAATCATCCGCACGACATCCTTCTCTTTTAAGAAATAATCACCTTGCTCAAAAGTCCGGGCAGCAATTGTAGCCAGCATCTTCTGCTTACGCCCCAGAGAAAGCTGCTGGTACACTACATCTCGACTAATATTGCGGCTTGCGTCCCACTTGCTTAACAAAGCGCGCATCGCCTCTTCATAAATTTCATGTCGCTCGGGCGGGATTTCATTGCGTTCGTCGTACACTAGGCACAGCAGTGCCAAAAGGAGAGGTATCTGTGCCAGTTCTCGCACAGGTTTGTAGTTATCATCTTCGAGCAGCACTTTTTTAAGATTTTCCCGCTTGATCTTATTGCCTACAAACCATAAACCAATGTAAGTGGTCAATTGTTGGCTATCAAAATCGGCCATCTCCACGTATTCAAACTGGGTAAAGCTGTAATCGGTGGCCGCCACACGGCAGGTCATCAGCGTAGGACAGTCGCTGTAGCGGTAAACAAAGTCATTAATTTGCTGGATCAACTTTGAACGCCTTTCATCTTCTAGATTTACTTCGTCCAGTCCATCAAACAGCACCAGCGCATCCCCATTTTCCAGTAACCGCGCCAAAAATACCTCTGGTTCAGGGAAGCGGTGTACGCTCAACTGGTGCGTCATAAATTCCACTATGCCCATCCCCGAATCAGACAGCTCTTTCAGCGTCACAAATAACGGCACCTTTTTGATTTGATGTTTGATGGCTCGCAGCGCGGTGTGTTTAAGGAACGTCGTTTTTCCCGCCCCCGGCTTGCCCAAAATAAACAGCTTAGGAAATTCAGCCACTGCTTCATCCCCTGCCATCCTTCGCACCCGCTCTAATCGCCCAAAATCGCGCGGATTAAATTCGTTAGTCAATTTGGCGATGTCGTAGCGTTGTTCGGCAGTCAATTTATCCAACACATTGACGTGGGTGAACACATTTTCAAGCGGTTCAGATTCCATCCGCCCCAGAATGCGCACAAAGCCCACCCGTTCAAACAGGCTTGTGTAATATTTTTCAATGCCAAATTTCCATTTAGTTTCTTCCACCACGCGACCGGCGGCTTTTTCGGCAGCTGGCTGGCCGTATTTATCCCACAGCCAACCAACGGCCTGGGCAATAGGTGCTTGAATTTCCGGGGGAATTTCAATTGGCATTCTGTCCTCCAAACAAGGTCATTTTACTTTGCTGGCAATGGGGAGATGATACCAGATTTTCAATATTGATAGATGATTAAGTAGACTACCATTCAGGGAGGTGAATGCCCTGGACATCGGCAAGCTCGTGCGCGTGTTGGCTGAGGCGCTCGCTTTGGCTCTCGTTGCCGATGGCGGCCTCGTGTGCCGCCCAGGCCCACAGCGTCAGGGCCTGATCGCGGGCAGAAGCGACGCCGCCGCCGTTGACGGTGGAAAAGAGCCGCAGGCTTTCGGCAAAGCAGTCTGAGGCGGTGTAAATGATATTGTCGATTTGCAACGGCCGTATCCCCTCACCCCCCTGCGCCAACACCTGTGCCAAACCATACCAGGCAAACCCCAGCGCCGTATCGCTTTCCTGCATAGCTGCCTTACGATGCGCCCGCTGGGCTGAACGGAGCGCCAG
>JBHIWP010000358.1:0-6099 GCA_041987425.1 Promineifilaceae bacterium (SeqCode)
CAGCCTTTTTACGCCCGCACAGCCCGCACCGTAGCCCAGGCGCTGTTGGGTAAAAAATTGGTGCGGCAGCTAAACGGCCGTTTACTTTCCGGCATCATTGTAGAAACAGAGGCCTACTGCGACGGCGACGAGCGCGATCTGGCCTGTCATGGTGAACGGGTGAACGATGCTCAGCCCACGCCGCGAACGGCCGTTATGTTTGGCCCGGCCGGAGTTGCGTATGTCTACTTTACCTACGGTGTTCACTGGATGTTCAATGTCGTTACCGGGCAGGTGGGGCAGCCAAATGCGGTGCTGGTGCGGGCCCTGGAGCCAGTAGACGGGATTGAACTTATGATTGTCCATCGCGGGGGACGGCCGTCAACTCACTTAACCAACGGTCCTGCTAAACTTGCCCAGGCTCTGGCTATCGACAAATCCCATAATGGGGCAAACCTTTGCCAGCCAGATGGGGTTATATGGATAGAAGATGGGCCTGCCGTGCCTGAAAGCCAGATTGCCGTAGGGCCGCGCATCGGCCTGGGCAAAACCCCAGAACCCTGGTATTCCATTCCCTGGCGTTACTGGGTGGCTGGCAATCCATTTGTTTCCAAATAGCGGCAGCGTTTAGCAAACAGCGTTAAACACGGAGTCTTCAGGTAAAGAACTCTATGCCCCTCTGCGAAAATCTACGTTTTGTTTAGAAGGAGAAAATATGAAGTTACTCGAAGGAAAAAAGGCCCTCATTTTTGGCATCGCCAACAAAAATTCTATCGCCTGGGGCATTGCCCAGGCGCTTCATGCCCACGGCTGCGAGCTTGGCTTTAGCTATGGCTTTGAGCAGTTAGAGAAGCGCGTACGGCCGTTGGCCGAAGAGCTGGGTGTCGATTTTGTCGAGGAATGCAACATCGAAAATGATGCCGACATTACGGAAGTGTTTCAAAAAGCGGGCGACCGCTTTGGGAAACTGGATATTTTGATTCACGCGATTGCCCATGCCAAGCGAGAAGATTTAATGGGCAGCTACGTGGACACGAGCCGCGATGGCTTTCAGCTGGCAATGGACGTAAGTGTCTACAGCCTGGTCGCCCTGACGCGAGCGGCCGTGCCGTTAATGAGCGATGGCGGCAGCATCATTTCCCTCACTTACTACGGCGCCGAGAAAGCCGTGCCCCACTACAACGTGATGGGCGTGGCTAAAGCAGCCCTGGAAGCCAGCACCCGCTATTTGGCAGCCGACTTAGGGCCAAAGAATATACGCGTGAACGCCATTTCCGCCGGGCCTATCAAAACCCTGTCCGCAGCAGGCATTGCTGGCTTCCGCAAGATTCTGAAATACACTGAAGAACGTGCCCCGCTGCGCCGCAACGTCACGCAGGATGAGGTGGGGCAGACGGCGCTTTGGCTATCCAGTGACCTGAGCAGCGGCGTAACGGGCGAAGTGATTTACGTGGATGCCGGGTACAATATATTGGGTATGCCAGAACCACCTGAAAATTGGGTGTAAACAGCGCCAATTTTCGCTTGACACTTTTATTCCTTTGGCTATACTCGTTCTGCCTGTTATTAATTGATGTATGCAGCCAACATCCTCAGGTTCTGCCCAGGGTAGGTGACAAACATTAGATTAATACGTTCGTATTTTTAATTATTCACAATCTTATCAGGAGCAGCAGAGGGATCGGCCCGATGAAGCTGCAGCAACCCCCAAAACAGGGAAGGTGCTAAATCCGTCAGCCCAGGCTGAAAGATAAGAGGTAATTGCAGATTTTGCCAGCCTCTTGCTTGTCAGGAGGCTTTTTTTTTAGCTAAATGCTTAATGGCTGTTTGTAGTTGCTGAAATTTTTTGCAAGTAGACACTTACTACTGGAGGTAGAATAGATGACAACATTTATGCAAGCACCCAGTCTGTTGTTTACCTCGGAATCCGTAACCGAAGGTCACCCAGACAAGATGTGCGATCAGATAAGCGATGCCGTGCTGGATGCATTATTAGAGCAAGATCCCAACGCCCGCGTTGCTTGCGAAACCGCCATTAAAACCGGTTTCGTCCTGCTGCTGGGGGAAATCAGCACCAATGCCTTTGTAGATTTCGATAAGCTCGTTCGCCAGGTCATTGTGGATATTGGCTTCGACAGCAGCGATAAGGGATTCGATGGCAACACATGTGGCGTGCAGTCGGCCGTTGCCAGCCAAAGCCCTGATATTGCTCAGGGAGTGGATCGGGCATTGGAATATCGTCACAACGGCGCGCCTGAAGATGAGGTTGAAACGTTAGGCGCTGGCGACCAGGGGATGATGTTTGGCTATGCCTGCAACGAAACTGAAACGTTGATGCCTTTGCCCATTCATCTGGCCCATTTGCTAACGAAAAAGCTGAGCGAGGTACGTCGCAACGGCACGTTGCCCTGGGTGCGCCCAGACGGCAAGGCGCAGGTTACGATTGAATACAGCTATGGTAAGCCCAAGCGCGTAGATGCAGTACTTATTAGCACCCAGCACGCGCCAGATGTAGACAATGGAAAGATTCGGGCCGATGTTATTGAGCATGTTATTAAGCCAGTCCTTCCCGCCGACCTGGTGGATGACGAATTACGCATTTTTGTAAATCCTACGGGACGCTTTGTCGTGGGTGGTCCGATGGGTGATGCTGGCGTGACCGGGCGCAAGATTATTGTGGATACGTATGGCGGTATGGGGCGGCACGGCGGTGGCGCGTTTAGCGGCAAGGATTGCACCAAGGTCGATCGCAGTGCGGCCTATGCGGCTCGTTGGGTGGCCAAGAATTTGGTGGCCGCGGGCCTGGCGGAGCGCTGCGAAGTGCAGCTGGCGTATGCGATTGGCGTGGCGGAACCGGTGAGCATTAGTGTGGAAACATTTGACACCAGCAACTACTCTTCTGAGCAGCTGGTTGAACTAATCGAAGCGAACTTTGATTTACGTCCAGGAGCAATTATTCGCGATCTTAACCTGCGCCGACCGATATTCCGCAAAACGGCCGCTTACGGTCATTTTGGCCGCGACGATATTGAAGCGCCCTGGGAAAGTACCGATCGGGCTGCTCAACTTCGCGAGGCGGCTGAGCGGCTGCTTACGCAGTTTGCGCATTAATTCACTTTCGTTATAATTCTTCGTTGCCCGCAATCCGTTGCGGGCAACATTTAAAGATTCCCAAGCGAATCATTTACCATTTCACACACACCCGGACAGGCAAAATGTGCTTGTAGTCATTTGCCGCAGCCTCTATCTTCTTCTTGATGGCTGCGTGCATATGTTGGCCCTGCAAGTTTTTGGCTGGTTGAACGGTGTGGACGCGCGTGCTGAAATCTGTTAGCAGCATGCGGCAAAACAAACAAAGGAGAATACCTCTATGGCCGTTGTTTCTATGAAAGCACTGCTGGAAACTGGCGTGCATTTCGGACACAGAACTCGTCGTTGGAATCCGAAGATGAAGCCCTACATCTTTACGGAGCGAAACGGCATCCACATTATTGATTTGCAGCAAACCCTGGGCATGATCGAAGATGCTTACAATGTAATACGTGACACCGTCACTGAAGGTGGAGCTGTATTGTTCGTAGGTACCAAGCGCCAGGCTCAAGACACGGTTGCCTTTGAGGCGGCCCGCGCCCGTCAGCCATTCGTTAACGAGCGTTGGCTGGGCGGCACGCTGACCAACTGGCAAACAATTCGCCAGCGGATTGATTATCTAAAGCGGCTGGAGAAGCGGCAGGCGGAAGGTGATTTTGATCTGTTGAAAAAGCGGGAGCGTTTGCGGGTTGAACGTGAAATTGAGAAGCTAAACATGCGTTTGGGCGGTATTAGAGACATGAAGGGTTTGCCGGACCTGCTCTTCATCGTAGATATTAACCATGAGGAAACGGCCGTTCGCGAAGCCAATATTCTGGGGATTCCGGTAATTGCCCTGGTAGATACAAATTGCGACCCGGACGATATCGATTATCTGATTCCTTCTAACGACGACGCGATTCGGGCGATTAAGCTGATTGTGGGCAAGATGGCCGACGCCGCACTGGAAGGAATGGCCTTGCGTCAGGAACACGTTGACGAAGAAATCACAGACGTGGATAGCTACGGCGCCAGCTTCGACGGCCTGGAAGATGCCGACGACGAAATGCTGCTGGGTGAATCCACCCTGGCCAAGATGCGAGAAGCAGCGGCCGAGGAAGATGATTTCGAAGACGACGATGAAGATAGCGTTGATGACGATTACGAATTCGACGATGAAGACGGTGACGATGAGGACGACGACGCATAACCACTTAGGAGTACAGCAACAAAAATGAAAATAACAACTCAAATGGTAAAAGAACTGCGCGAGGCAACCGGCGCAGGGGTTTTAGACGCCAAAAAGGCTCTGGAAGCTACAAATGGCGATTTCGATAAGGCGGTAGACTCTTTACGAGAAAAAGGGGCTGCCCGGGCTGCCAAGCGTTCTGGGCGTGAAGCCAGCGAAGGAATTATTGAGCTGTATGCCCATCCTGGTAATCGCGTCGGCGTTATTCTGGAGCTTAACTGCGAGACTGATTTTGTGGCGCGCAATGAGGAATTTACCAACCTGGCGCACGATCTGGCTTTGCACATCGCGGCGATGAATCCGCAGTATATTATGAAAGACGAGGTTCCTTCGGACGAACTGGAGCGCGAAATGGAAGTGCTGCGCAACCAGGCACTGGCAGAAGGGAAGCCAGAGCAGGTTGTGGAGAAAATTGTTTCGGGCCGGATGAGCAAATTCTACGAGGAATTTTGTTTGTTGGAGCAGCCTTTTGTTAAAGACGATAGCGTAAAGATTAAAGACCTTATTACGGACACAATCCGTAAAACGGGTGAAAATATCGTCGTGCGGCGATTTGCCCGCTACGAGTTGGGCGAATAAGCCAACAGTTACAGATTATGTTTAAGACAGGGCGCTCATATGAGCGCCCTGTTTTTAACCACGTCGGAGTCACACAATATGTCGTCTACTCAATATAATCGTGTTTTGCTAAAGATGGGTGGTGAAGCCCTGGCCGGTGACAATGGTTATGGGATCGATCCAACTAGAGCCACAGAGGTCGCCCAGGTTATCAAGGATGTTTATGACTTAGGGGTTCAGGTCGCCATTGTTATTGGCGGGGGAAATTTGTGGCGGGGTTCGGTGGGCAGCGCCATGGGAATGGCTCGCCCGTCGGCTGACCATATTGGCATGTTGGCCACGGTGATGAATGCGCTGGCGCTGCAGGATGCCCTGGAGCGAGTTGGCATTGTGACTCGCGTGCAAACGGCCGTTGAGATGCGAACCATCGCAGAGCCCTATATCCGCTTAAGAGCTATGCGTCATCTGGACAAAGGGCGCGTGGTGATATTTGGCGGCGGCACGGGCAATCCATATTTCACGACGGATTCGGCCGGGGCCTTACGGGCCATGGAAATTGGCGCAGATGTGCTGATTAAAGCGACCAAAGTCGATGCCATTTATGACGAGGATCCGGAAGAGAACCCCAATGCCAGGCGATTTGATAAAATTTCGTATATCGATTTCTTGAATATGCGCCTGCGCGTAATGGACAGCACGGCCGTTTCTCTCTGCATGGACAATGATTTGCCAATTGTCGTATTAAACTTTTGGCAGCAAGATAGTGTTAAGCGGCTGCTTTTGGGCGAGTCTATCGGTACCACAATTTGTAATGTGTGAGTTGTGCCAATAATCGGTATACTTAGGAGAAGAAGTGCAAGCCAACTGTTGGTTCGCTTTTCGCCTTGCCTTATTTATTTTCTGACTGGTCCCTGAGGAGGTTGAGATGATAAAAGAGCTGTTACAAGACGCCGAGAATCGGATGCGTGGGGCAATCAGTTCTCTGGAAGGGGATTTGGCCGGTTACCGGACTGGACGGGCATCTCCGCAGCTTGTGGAAAAGCTAGAGGTGGAGATGTATGGGCAGGAAATGCATTTGATTCAGCTGGCGGTTATTTCAGTGCCGGAGCCACAACAGTTAGCCATACGGCCGTACGACGCCAGCTCTATTTCTGCCATCGAAAAGCCATTGCGGAGTCTCAGACATCTGAAAGACAATACTCAATAGCATGTCGAGCTGTTTGAACGCGGCATCAAGCTGAGCC
>JBHIWP010000359.1:0-6095 GCA_041987425.1 Promineifilaceae bacterium (SeqCode)
GCCTGGCACCCTTGCCAAACCCCCGCACCTACCAGACCAAACCGCCCGCCCACAGCTTTCAGATGCACGAAGTAGCGCGCGGCGAGACGCCCAACATCATTGCCGACCGCTACGGAATTTCGGCCGACACGCTTTTGGGGGGCAATACTTGGCTCAGCCAGGAGTCTAACCAGCTTCAGGTAGGGGCGCAGCTAGTAATTTTGCCGGTGGACGGCGTGCTGCACAAGGTGCGTGCCGGGGAAACCATTGAAAGCATTGCTGAACTGTACCAGGTTTCAGCGGCAGACATCATAGCTTATGAGCAAAACAACCTGGAATTTCCCTTCTATCGGCTTGTACCAGAATCTGAACTGGTGGTGCCAGGGGCTTCGATTGGGCAATTTTTCTTTACCGCGCCCAAGTCTGTGGCTACCAATGCGGCGGGGCAGCCGCAGTGGAAGGTCTTTGGCACAGGTACGTATATTTGGCCGACAAACGGCCGTTGCCTCACGCAGTTTTACAACGGCTTCCATCCTGGGATCGACGTCTCTTCTAGCGAAGGAGCGCCCGTTTACGCTTCAGATACGGGCACTGTTACCTACGCCAGCTTTGCTGCGGGCACCTATTATGACTACGGTAACTTGATTGTCATCAATCATGGTAATGGCTTTGAGACGTTTTATGCGCATCTCAGCAGTATTATCGTCTTTCCGGGGCAAACCGTGACCCAGGGAGAGCTAATTGGCTACACGGGCAACACGGGGCGTTCCAGCGGCCCTCACATTCACTTTGAAATCCGTGATAACGACTTTCGCATTAATCCTCTTGATCGCCTGGGCGGCGGCTTTCAGAACTGCACCTGATAATTTGCACAATTTTTACCGGAAACTGCCTGCTACCGTGTTGCTTTGCGCTGGAAATTTCGGGGTAAATTTGCTTTAGAAACGAGTATTGTTATGGACAACATTGGATCAATCTGGCGGCGTTTGCGAGGACAGCTTGGGCACGGGCATCTGCTCATTATGGGTGCTGCATTGCTTATATTGCTGATATGGCGCTTTGGGCTGCGGCCCAATATTGTGGCTGTGGCGGAGGTTGGTGTGGTGGACACGGCCGTATCGCTCGCTACCGGCGCCGAGCCAGACGCCACCCCAGATCCGCTTCAGTTTGGCGCAGGCGAGCTTCCCATCTTAAATGACAGCAGCCTGGCTCCAGCGCCCAACCCCTACACCTTCGAGGGCACGCGGCCCAATCATGATTTTGTCATCCATACCGTGGTGCGCGGTGAAACGCCCAACGGCATTGCCGAACAGTATGGCATTGAGCCAGAGACGATTTTGGGCGGCAACCCCCGCCTCAGCGAAGAATCTAGCCTGCTTCAGGTCGGCACCGAGCTTATCATCTTGCCCATTGACGGCGTTTTGCACGATGTGGAGCCTGGCGACACGCTAGAGAGTGTATCTGAACAGTACAACATTCCCGTCGAGGACATTATTGCCTACGGACCGAACAATCTTGAGTTCCCTTACCGGCTGGAGCCCGACACGCAAATTATGGTGCCCGGCGCGGTGCGTGAGCTGTTTGTCTGGACCCCGCCCGATCTTTCTTCGGTAGGGGGTACCTCCGTAGAGGGCGGCAGCGTGCGGCCAATAATTGTGGGAACCGGAACGTTTATTTTCCCTGTGAATTCGCGGAACTATACCCAGTTCTACTGGTATGGGCATCCCGGTTTGGACATTGCTTTAGCGGAAGGTTCGGCCGTTTACGCCGCAGACACCGGCACCGTCACCTATGTGGGCTGGAACGTGTATGGCTACGGCAATCTCGTTGTCATCAATCACGGCAACGGCTACGAGACGTTTTACGCCCATCTCAGCAGCTTCAACGTCGTTCCGGGGCAAATTGTCTATCAGGGGAACGTGATTGGAGGCTCAGGCAACACCGGCAACTCATCCGGCCCGCACATTCATTTTGAGATTCGCATCAACAACAATCGGGATAATCCGTGTTGGTATATTGGCTGCTGATTCATTCAGTAGGACAGTAACCAGTGGGGCAGTAATCAGTAAGTCAGTTTGCTCACTGATTACTTACTCACTGATTCACTGATTACTGATCGCCCGGTCCCGCAGCTGCCCACACCCCGCCTGAATATCAATGCCGCGCCGCACGCGCACCGTGCTGCTGACGCCATAGTTTGCCAGCTCCGCCTGGAAGGCGTCCACGCGCTCTTTGGACGAGGGGCCACCACTGTAGCCTGCCGTGGGATTAAGCGGTATCAGGTTAACGTGGCACAACATGCCACGCAGCAAATTGCCCAACGCCCTTGCCTGCTCCACCGTGTCGTTTTCGCCAGAGATAAGCGCCCATTCAAAGGTAAGCCGCCGACCCGTTTTTTCGATGTAATAGCGGCAGGCGTCAATTAGCTCGGCAATGGGCCAGCGGTGGTTAATGGGGATGAGTTTGTCGCGCTCCTCGTCGGTGGCGGCGTGCAGGGAGACGGCCAGCGGCGTCTGGCGCTGCTCGTCGGCGTAACGGCGCATGGCGGGGACCAGCCCCACGGTGGAGATGGTGATTTTGCGCGCCCCCAGATTAAAGCCGGTTTCGTCCGTCAGGCGGTCCAGGGCGGCCAGGGTGTTGTTGTAGTTGTGCAGCGGCTCGCCCATGCCCATCATCACGATGTTGGTGACGTGCTCCTCTGTTTGGGCCAGCTCGTGGGCAAAGTAGAGTACCTGGGCGACGATCTCACTGACGGTGAGGTTGCGGAAGAAGCCCATTTGCCCGGTGGCGCAAAAAACGCAGCCCATGGCGCAGCCCGCCTGTGTGCTGATGCACAGCGTGCGCCGCTTTTCGTAGCGCATGAGCACCGTTTCGATGTATTGGCCGTCCGGCAGTTGAAAGAGAACCTTCTTGGTTTGTCCGTCGCTGGAATGCTGTTCGCTGGCGATGGTGGCGGTGTGGATAACGGCCGTCTCCTCCAGCTTCTCAATCAGCCCCTTTGGCAAATTCCGCATCTCGGCAAATTCGGAAACGTACTTCTTATAGAGCCACTCCCACACCTGACGCGCCCGAAACTTCGGTTCTCCGAGATCAGCTAAGAAATCAACAAGCTGCTCATAAGTTAGATCGTAAATATTAGTGGTTTCGTTCACTTTGATACCCTGGTATTTTTACTAAAATGCATCGACACACATTGAGACCTTTGCTTTTCAATTTGCTGGGAAAATGATTGGTTCATCCATTGGCAATTTGGATGGCAATTTTCTGAATGTCTTCAAAAACAAAATCAGGCCGGAGGCCATTGGCGTTGGCGAGATCCGCCTGCTGGCTGATGCCGGAGAGGACGAGAATGGTCTGTATGCCCGCGGCTTTGCCCCCGGCAATGTCGGTTTCCAGGCGGTCGCCGACCATAGCCGTGTTTTGCGGCGTGCCGCCCAGCTTTTGCATGGCCATGCGGAAGATGAGCGGGCCGGGCTTGCCAATCACGGTCGGTTCAACGCCTGTCGCAGCCTGGAGGAAGGCGAGGGTAGCGCCAGCGCCGGGCAGCGGGCCGTATTCGCTGGGGAAGGTGAGGTCGGGATTGCTGCCGATAAAATCTGCCCCTTTGCGGATGAGGATGGCTGCGGCGGCGAGCTGATCGTAGGTGATGCCGCGGTTGAAACCCGCCACAATGAAAGCGGCCGTTTCCCCCGCCAGCACTTCATCTATTGTAAGAAGCCGGAAGCCGCGCGTTTGCACGGCCGTTTGCAAGCCCACATCACCCACAACGAAGACGGCTGATCCAGGGTCGTATTTATCCTGCACATAAAAACCCGTCGCCTCGGCTGAGGTAAACACCTGATCTTCCACAACGGTTACGCCAAAGCGAGCCAGCCTCTCCACATATTGCCGTGGCGTCTTGGAAGCGTTGTTGGTTGCCAAAACAAACTTGATATTATTCTTGTGCAGCGTCTTGAAAAAATCGGCCAGGCCGGGCATGGGTGTTTCGCCCCGCCACAGCACGCCGTCCATGTCTAAAATAAGGTTTTTAATCTGATCCATGTGTAGATTATAGCGGAAGCGCAGAGAGGCGGTAGTTTTAAAGGCTGGTCATCTCGTGCGGGGTTGTTATACAATTGCGCCGCCCGGTCGCGGATTAAGCCTAAGGCCGGGTAAAAAATAAAGGAAGAGAATTTTGTGAAATTATCTGTGATAATGCCCGTGTATAACGAGCGGGAAACGTTAGAAGAATCGGTAAAAGCGGTGCTGGCGGTGAAATTGGCAGATGAGATCATTTTGATTGACGATGGTTCTACCGACGGCACGCGCGATCTTTATCCAGGCATTGAGGCTCTGGACGACACAATCAAAGTTCATCTGCATGAAAAAAACCAGGGCAAGGGTGCGGCCGTTCGTACCGGATTTAGCCAGGCCAGTGGGGATATTCTGCTCATCCAGGATGCAGACCTGGAATACGACCCACGTGATTATCCGGCGTTGATTAAGCCAATCGTTGAGGGCAAAGCGGCCGTTGTCTATGGCTCTCGCTTTCGGGGCGGCCCCACTAAAACGATGTTCTTCTGGCACATGGTGGGCAACAAGCTGCTGACGCTCATCACCAACATTGTGTATAACACCATTTTGTCTGATATGGAAACGTGTTACAAAGTGTTCCGCGCCGACGTCATTCGCGATATTCCCCTGCGTTCGCGCGGCTTTGAGTTTGAGCCAGAAGTTACCTCAAAGGTACTCAAGCGCGGCTACCGCATCTATGAAGTGCCCATCTCTTATAACGGCCGTGAGTTCGATGAAGGAAAAAAGCTAAACCCCTGGATTGAAGGCCCCAAGGCGCTGTATTATTTGCTGAAATACCGGTTTATGGACTGATCGGTGAGCCGTAAACGGTTATCGGTACTCGGTTAACTGACTACTGCTTACCGATTACTGACCATCGCCCTTTATTTCTTCCGCGGTGCGGCCGCAGGCGGTGTCCAATCCTCTGGCATTTGCGCGCCTTGGCCGAAGAAGAACTCTTCCATCTGCTCAAAGAGAAACTCGTTGGCGCGGGGATCGGCCATGTTCAGGCCATAGTGGTTGATGAGAATGGTGGACTGCTGCTGCCACATTTCCCAGGCCTGGCGAGAAATCTCGTTGTAAACGCGCTCGCCCAGCTCGCCGGGGAACGGCCGTCGCGGCAGCGCCTCCAGTTCCCGGTTTAGCTTGGCACAGTGCACTACGGTGATTGTTTTTTCATAACGAGCCATATGGCCCCCTTAAAGATAATAATCTATTGAAAAAGTTTAAGGTCAATGACTTGATTAAGCAATGTGAAATGCTTGTCTAAAGCATAAACCTCACAGTTATTTAATTGAGCGTTTTGAGCAATTATCAAATCTGGAATGCCAATTCCATTAATCCCACTTTGCAAGCACTTTACCTGATAAGCAATTATTTCATCCCAATCAATTTGAAGCGGCGTGCGGCTTATTTTTTGTAAGAGCGTGATAACATTAACTTGATTGCGAACCCGCAGAAATGGAATGAGTTCAGCCAGAATAATATCATTTGTAGATATTAAATTCTCATCAATTAGCAAGTCTAGTTTATCAGACCCTGTTCCTCCACGGAAATAATCAATCCATACGGAAGTATCGACCAAAACATTCATAACTTACGGTCTCGAAGCTCATCCAGATCGATATCTAAATTAATTTTTCCTTTGTACTGTTTTAGTTCAGAAATCTTTGCTTTTCTGACTAACTCTTCCAGGGCAAGTACAATAACGCCGGTTTTTGTTTTAGTCTGGGTAATTTTCATCGCTTCGTCAATCAATTCTTCAGGTAAATCAAGTGTTGTTCTCATCAAATTGACTCCTAGGGGATATGGTGATAGCGAGCTTGTCGCCTGAGCCAGACAATGCATATAATTTTAACTAGTTATGCATATAACGTCAATCAGATAATAGTTATGTCTTGGTGAATAATTTGCGCGTACTATTTTTTGGCATGTTGGGCACGCTGACGCGATTGCCGCTGGCGGCATTACTGGCCGCAGAAGTTGAGCTGTGCGGGTTGGTGCTGCCTGCCGAGATTGTGCCGCCGTTTCAGCTGGTGGGGAACGACCGTTCCCACGCACCC
>JBHIWP010000360.1:0-6082 GCA_041987425.1 Promineifilaceae bacterium (SeqCode)
GTGAAGAACAGGCTCAAATGCAAAAATTGACTCGTATCATTACCCTTTCCGTCGCCCTGACCGTTGTCAGTGGCTGTAGCTATGTCGGCGTTTATAAGCGTGACATCCCCCAGGGCAACCTGATCACCCAGGAGATGGTCAGCCAGCTCCAGCCGGGCATGACTCAAGAGCAGGTAGCCTACGTAATGGGCCGCCCACTGCTGGAAGCGCCCTTCGACGATTCCAAAACCGTCACCACAATGAAGCGCGACTTTGAAGATTGGATTTACCGTTCGCTAGAAGTAGAGGTAAAGGCCAATGAAGAACTCAAGATTTACGCTGGCCCCAACGTCTCTGATCAGGAATTTGCCAAACAGTGCGCCGAGGCGGCCAAAGAACAGTCGGATGCTGAGAGCAAGAAGGTGGCTGAGCAGTACGAGCGCAAGATTGATTCGGTGGAAGACAAACTCAAGCGCGAAGAGCGTGAGCTGGCCGAAGACGAAGCCGAATACGATCAGCGCAAGCGCGAAGAGGCCGTAACCCATGCTGAAACGTTGTTCAGCCTGTTTAGCAAGCGGCGGCGCAGCGTCTCCTCTTCCATGACCAAGCGGCGCATGACGGCCAAAGCCAAAGCCGATGTAGAGGAGTCGAAGGACGAAATTGCCGAGCTGCAAAAGGAGCTGGCCGAGCTGGAGCAAGAGGCGGAAGAGGCATTGCAGGACGTTCAGCAGAAGTGGGAGGCCGTTGCTCAAGACACCACCACCATTTCTGTCACACCCACCAAGAGCGGTATCAACGTCACTATGTTTGGCGTGGCCTGGCTGCCTCACCACATTGTCCAGACCGATGACGATTTTGTTTTACTATCCGGCTATGCTCAGGAGTAAAACGCTTTTTTGCAGCCGCGGATTCTTTCCGCGCAAAAACAGCGCGCTAAGAAAGCGCGGCTACAAGGCTTGAATAGATTGCTTCTATGAAAAACAATGCCATTGATGTTGTAGAAAAGGAAGTTGAAAATCTTTATCAAACATTTGCGCATTACAGACTTGGCAAGCACGTTCATGGTTGCTCCTGTTGTGTTTTTGAGGAAGATCAAAAACTTATCCGTTCCAAACCTCTTAACGAATTATCTGCGGCCGACCTGAGTAAATATGCACACAAAGCATTGACAACCTGGGGAAGTAGTAATGACTTTCGGCATTTTCTACCTCGGCTTTTTGAAATCATTATTCATGAACCTGTTGCACTGACAGATCCTGAAATTCTTTTTGGAAAACTTTCTTACGCCAACTGGGGCGACTGGCCTGTACGTGAAAAAGAAGCTATCAAGGCATATTTTCTTGCGTTGTGGAAATATCAATTGGGTGAAGTAGAACCGGAAGATTACACAAATATTGGTAGTTTTCTATGTGGTATTGCCTTGGCAGTAGAAAATATTCAACCATATCTGAGCGTATGGGAATCATCATTAAGAGAGCAAACTTCAAGAAACCATTTGGAAATGTTTATCGCGCAACACGAAAAAGAACTATCCAAAGGGCGTTTGAAGTTTAGCTTTTGGAGTGGCTGTTCCGAAAACGCAACTCTGATTGTAGATTGGATAACCAGGCAAGGCTACCTTGATATTATTTAGGTACCTGAGAAGTAGCCGCGGATTCTTTCCGCGCAAAAACAGCGCGAAGAAAGCGCGGCTACAGGTTTGGAGGTAACTGAGCGTGTCGATAGGTTCTATTCACAAGAGCACCGTTTCAATAGTAGAAGTAGAGACTGTGTGGCAGGAAATTGAGAATCGCCTGTCGGCGGAGAAGCAGCGGATTTTTGACGAAATCCTGAGTTACCCACCACCGATTCCGGCTTGTGACGCGCAATTCAATTTTCTCCTGGAAGAACGTTCTCGAATAACAGAGGAGTTGAGACGAATGCGTGTGGTTATGGCGAATGAGGCAAACCGCGGCCAGTCGGTTCGCGATTTTATTGAATCATGTCGGTATTTTAATAACGCTTTGGCGGCAAAGCTGCTCGCCGATTTAGAGAAAGTGACGGATGAACGAAATAGCTCCTGAAACCGTAAGAACCCGGCTCAAGCAATGGTTTGGGCCGATTTTGGAAGATCCGGGCTGGCGCAGCAATTTGGTTGATGCGCAGGCGGAGCAGCTTCTGGCCTGGGGTATGGCGCAGGTGCAGCAAACGGCCGTTCGCACCCAAAGCCTTCCCGATGATGACGCCGATCCGGTGCTGGAGAAAGACAGTACGGCCGTTCGCCTCATCATGGAAGGGGTCAATGATCTGGTTGGCACGATTGGCAAACAGCCGGAATTTGACCTGGTAGATGACATTATGACTCGCGTGCTGAAAAATTTACGCTGGCTCACCGACCAGCCATTGCCACCCGACAACCTGCGGCGCGTCAGCCAGTTTAACCAGGCCCGCGAAGCCGAAGACCGCGATGCTGCTTTCCAGCATCTGCTGGCGCTCATTAAAACAGGCGACGGTTGAAAACAACATAATTCCCGCGTGACAGAAACACCAGGAACCCACTGCCCCGAATGCGGCGGGCAATTTGCTGCTGAAAAAAGCTGCACTGATCAGTACCATGCTTGCATGGCGCTGGAGCTGACCGATCCCGGCTACGGTGCGGTGCATCACTTTACGGTACCGGCTTACATGCTGCAGCACCCTAGCCAGCTTTCTGCCGACGGCTGGCAGGCAATGGCGCAGATTTTGCACCAATTCCTGGTGGAAGGCGTTTCGCCAGCGCAGATGCGGCAGATCATTCAGCAGCAGCAAAAAATACGGCCGAAGTCCTTTAGCCTGGTAAAAGGTACGCCAGCAGCCCAGCCGGATTGGCATTGGACCAAAACAATTATGGATGTGCGGCTAGACGAGCCCAAAACATACTGTGCCGATGTGCGCGTCTGGGCCGAGGCCGTACATGCCGACATACAGCTACATTGGCAGCGAAGGGGAGTTTTATGAGTAAGAAAGCAGGTGGGGCAATTCTTGTGTTAATTCTGGCCGTCTTGTCCATCGTTTTTGGGCAGGATTTCTTGCAGCAATTTGGCCTGGACGAAGGCGATCCGCTGCTTAAGCCAGTGCCAGACCTGGGCGCTCCGGCCGACTGGTACGAAATCTACTTCACCAACCCGACCTGCCCGCCAGAAGCAGAGCGTGTGGGAGGGGTAGATGAAGAGATCGCCAGCGATATGCTCTCTGCCGATGTGCGGGTGGACCTGGCCGCCTACGATTTGGATTCCGAGCCAATGGTTCAGGCGCTGATTGATTTGAGAGCGCGTGGCGTAACGGTACGCGTGGTAACAGACACAGATAATGCCTCGTTGAGCAGCATTAACCGCCTGCGGCGCAACGGCATCAGCGTGGTAGAGGACAAGCGTTCTGCCTTTATGCATAACAAGTTTGTGGTGATAGACGGCCGTATCGTCTGGACCGGCTCCATGAACTTCACCAGTAATGGCGTCTACTGCAACAATAATAATCTCGTGCGCGTTACCTCGCCCCGCCTGGCGGCCAACTACACGGCGGAAATGGATGAGATGTATGTCGATAACTCGTTTGGCCCCAGTTCAGCACAGAACACGCCTAATGAAGCCCTTTCCATCAATGGCGTCGAGATAGAGAATTACCTGGGTCCAGAGCGGGAAATTGTGCCCATCATTTCTCGCCGCCTGGCCAGTGCAGAGAGCGAGATCTTGTTTATGGCTTTCTCCTTCACCAATGACCAGATAGGCGAGACGCTGCTGGGGCGGGCCGATGCGGGAGTGGTGGTGCGCGGCGTATTCGAGCGTGTTGGCTCCGACACGCCGTTCAGCTACTACTCGCCGCTGGCGCAGGCGAGGCTGAATAACGTAGCCGTGCGCACCGACGGCAATCCCCAGGTTATGCACCACAAAGTATTTATTATCGACCGCAGCATTGTCATCTTTGGCTCCTTCAACTTTAGCGATAACGCCAACCGCAGCAACGACGAAAACGTCCTCATTGTGCATGACCCGACCTTTGCCAGCTACTTCATTGAGGAGTTTGATACCGTTTGGGAGGAAGCGAACGAGTAGATCAATTTTTATAAATTGACCAACAACGCCACATTAGAACATCGTAATATCATAGTCAGATTGCCTGTTCGCATTGTTAACTTCGTTATAATTGCCGCTGATATTTCGAAAAATGTATTGTTGAGAGAGTTATGCACGCAACTGCGCCACAACCAATTGTCAATAACGGCCGTTCCCGCCGCAACCTCGTCTTTTTCCTGGCTCCGCCGCTGGCCGCCTTTCTGCTGCTGTTCGTGGCCCTTGCCATTGTTTTGGTGAGCTACCAGAGCCAGCACAGCGGCCGTATCTTCACGGGCGTCAGCGTGATGGGCGTAGATTTGAGCCAGATGGAGCCGGACGAGGCCGAAGCCACCCTTCGCCAGCGTTTTAACTACGCCGACAGCGAGCAGATTGTTTTTGTTGATCCAGAAACGCAGCAGGAGTTTGCCAAAACGCCCAATGAGCTTGGTTTGAACTTTGACGCGGCCCAGACGGTGCAGTCCGCCTATGATCTGGGGCGCAGTGGCGGGCCGTTTAGGCAGGCGCGGGAGATGTTTAGCAGTTGGTATTACGGCCGTTCCCTCCCTCCCGTACTGGTGCTGGATGAAAGCCAGCTAGATAGCTCCCTGGCCCAGCTTGCCGCCGAAATCAACAGGCCGCCGGTGAATGCCGCTTTCAACTACAGCGGCAATGACACCAGCTACGCCGTGGGGCAGCCGGGCCGCTTTGTCGATGTAGCCGACGTGCGCAATCGCGTTATTATGCCGCTCACCAGCTTCCGGCCGGCACGGGTCGAGCTGCTGGTGCACACAATTGCGCCGCCCGTTTACGATTCCGGGGGCGCTGCTGCCGAAATTCAGCAGGTATTGGGCAGCCCCATTACCTTTTACCTGGAAGAGCCGCTGGATGAGCAAGATTTGATGCCCGTTAGCCTGAACAACCGCGATTTGGCCGCCTGGGTGCGGGTAGAGGTAAGTGAAGCAGCGGACGGTGGCCGCACGCACAACATTTTTGTCGACGAAAATGCGCTGCGCCACTGGCTGCGTCAGTTTGAAGCGCAGATTTACCGCGAGCCGGTAAACGCTCGCTTTTACTTTGATGATGGCACGGAGGAGCTGGTTTTGGTGGCGCCGCATGTAAACGGCCGTGAACTGGATATCGACGCTACCATTGAGCAGTTTAAAGCACAGGTAAACACCCCCAACCGCTCCGTGCCCTTTATGGTGCGCGACATTGTGCCCCTGGCCAATTCCAACGCTACTGCCGAGGAACTGGGCATTACGGAGCTAATCACAGAAACCACTACATGGTTCTCTGGCTCCTCCGATGCACGCAAGCACAATATCGCCACCGCTGCCGCCAACTTTTATGGCATTGTGATTGCCCCCTACGAGGAATTTTCCTTCAACGAATATTTGGGCAGCATCACCGAGGCAGACGGCTATACCGAAGGGCTGATCATCGTCGGCGGGCAAACGATTCCTGGCGTGGGCGGAGGCGTGTGCCAGGTGAGCACCACGCTGTACCAGACCGCCTTTTTTGCTGGCTTTCCCATCACCGAGCGCCTGCCGCACGGCTATATGCTTGGCTACTATCGCGACGGCGCGGGGCACGGCATGGATGCCACGGTTTATAACGATGGCGAGATCAATGTTGATATGAAATTTATCAACAACACGCCGCACCATTTGCTGATAGAAAATTATTTTAGCGAAGAAAATCAGGCGCTGACCTTTAAGTTTAACAGCACCAGCATGGGGCGCACGGTGGTGAAAGAAGACCCGGTATTTGCCAACATCACCGAGATTCCCGGTTCAGAAGAGGACCGCTGGGAGTTTGTAGAATCGGTTGAGCCTGGCACCGTGGAGCAGATCGACTGGGCTACGGAAGGCGCCGACGTTTCTATCCGCCGCGTCGTGTACAATGCCGACGGCGTGGTTATTGAGGAGCGCATCTTTGTCAGCAACTATATTCCGGTGCCCAATGTGTTTCACTACGGTCCAGACGTAGAGCCTTACAGTTACGATCTGGTGCCGGAAGACGACAACTAGACT
>JBHIWP010000361.1:0-6072 GCA_041987425.1 Promineifilaceae bacterium (SeqCode)
GATGGCTTTAGCCATTTCACCAGGCGCAAAGGTGAGGGTTGTGGTGGGAACGGCCGTGTAATCTGATCCTGCTTCGGCTGAACCATTGACTGTGGCGTAATCCACTTGAATCGTTTTGCCGCTGGGGGTAGAGAGGGTGGCGGTGAGAACGGCCGTTAGTGAATCACCATCAGCTTCGTCAAATGTTACATCGTTAATCGTCAGCGACGGCTGAGCGTCATTGTCCACAATGGTGCCGGTGCCGCTGAAATCACCCACCCGTACCTCTGGTGACTGATTGCTGAGCTGGACCGTGAACTGCTCATCGATCTCGTCCAGCGTATCGCCCAGAATGTCGATGCTGATAGTTTGCGTCATCGTGGCTGGTAAAAAGGTGAGGGTAGCGGTGGGCACATGCGTGAAATCTACGTCTGCCGTGGCCGTGCCGGTTATGGTTTCATAATCGACCGTGTAGGTCGTATCGGTAACGAAGGAGCGGCTAACGACAAAAGTCATCTGGATGCTGCCAGCGTCGCCCTCCGTCAGGCTGGCGTCGCTGATGAAAAAGGCAAGGCCGTCTTCGTAGGCCCCAATGTCGCAGGTGGCCGCACCAATACCGTCTCCATCGATGGGGCGCAAATTGCCGCGCTGGTCGGTGGCCGGGCACAGGGCATTGCTGCCCGCGTCGATGGCTGAGCTGCCTGAGCCCAGGGCATAGTTCAGGCTATCGCCACCGTTTAACGCCATCGGCTGCAAAAACGGATCGCTGCTGCTGTCGCCGCTGCCCGCCAGCCCACAGGCGTTTATGTTGTTGCCAGCGGAAGTAATCGTGCCGCTGCAATCTGCGCCTGTATTGCCAAAAATGATGCTGTTGCCCACGGTGATCGTGCCGCCGCTGTTGCTCAGGCTGCCGCCACCGCTGGCTGAATTTTCTGAGATGGTGACGTTGGTGAGCACGGCCGTTCCGCTGGTTAATAGCGCTGCACCGCTCGTGGCGCTGTTACCGCTTAATGTCACATTGGTCATCGTGAGGCTGCCAGCATTGTAAATGCCACCACCGGTGGCGCCGGTGCTTGTGTTTGTCAGGATGGCGCTGTTTGCCACAGTGTTGCTGCCGCCGTTGGCGGCATAAATGCCGCCTCCCTGCGCGCCGCTATCATTGGCGTAGATCATTCCCCCACTGATGTCTAGCGTGCCCTGAGCGTTGTGGATAGCACCGCCCATGCCGCCAGCACTGTTGCTGAAGATCTCCCCGCCCGTTTGGGTAAAGCGACCCTCTGGATCTCCAATTTCCAGTGCCCCTCCGTCATTTAGGGCTGTGTTCAAGGAGATTTCGCCACCGTTCATAGTGGCCAGCCCCTGGAAAATATAAACCCCGCCGCCGCCGAAGTCGTCCGGGTCTACTGATCTGTTTTCGGTAATTTCGCCGCCGTTAATGGCTAGAGAGGCGGTGGGGTTAAAAACATAGATGCCACCTCCATACTGTGCCTCGTTATCTATGATTTGGCCGCCATTCATAACAACGGTGCCTCCACCAATTCCACCAGAAACGAGAATACCCCCGCCCCGATAAGCCAGATTGTTGCGGACTTCCCCCCCATTGATGGTGACCGATCCTTGAGCTACAAAGATGCCGCCGCCGGGGAAACCTGTTGTCGTATTGGCAACATTATCGTTTATTTGGCCGCTGTTCATGGTGAGGCGGGCGTTAGCCAGGTTAAGGGCAATGCCGCCGCCGTTGTTTACGGCCGTATTCGTCATCACCTGCGAATTGTTAAACGTTATCGTGCCATTGTTAGTGAAAATTCCGCCGCCATTATTTCCGGCCGTATTGCTCAAAATCTGGGCGTTGCTCAATGTAATTGAGCCATTGGTAACGGCAATGCCGCCCCCATTCATGGGCGCACTGTTTCCAGTGATAATTGTGTTATTGATTATCAGGCTGCCAGCGCTCGTTGCGTTGATGGCTCCCCCGCTGCCGCTGGCCGCTATGCCCCCCTGTAAAGTCAGATTGTTAAAGGTAGAGGTACCGGCGGTCACGTTGAATATACGGCTGTTGCCCTGGGCATCGATAATAGTGTCTGCTGCGCTGTTACCGTTAAAAGTAAGGCTTTCTGAAACCGCCAGGGCGCCATTAGTGGCAGATAGTGTGTACGTACCGGCCGGAATTGTGATGTCATCACCATTTCCAGCCGCAGCTATGGCGTCCCGAATGGAGCAGCTGCTGTTGCAAACGCCGTCATTTTCGTCAAAGAAGATGTTGACGGTGAATGTTGCTGCTTTTGCCGTTTGGGCTTGTCCAAAGATTGAGAGTAAGGTGGGAATAAGAAATAGTGCTAAGGCTGTAGCCAGGATTAAGGATAGACCTTTGCGATTCATAGGTTCCAATACGCTCCCTAGTTTAATAATACATGGTTAAGGCTTGCTAATACAGTGGCGGCGAAGTTTACTTTTTTAGCATCCAATACGTCTGATTAACTTAGCAGGCGATGGTTACAACATGGGTTAAGGCAAATATTGAGCAAACGTTATAGCCTCACAGGGGATTTTGGTTACAATGGCGCTATGAGCGAGACGAATCCTGTTTTGTTGCTTGTGACGCCGCAAAGTTATCGGTTGACTCCTTTTCTAAACGCTGCAAAAAAGCTGGGCATTGCCGTGGTGCAGGGGGTGGATTTGCCGGAGGCGCTGGCGGAGCAGTGGGGTACGCCACTTGGTCTGGATTTTAGCCAGCCAGAAACGGCCGTTGCCCACATCATTCAGTTTGCCCAGAAACGGCCGTTAGCCGCTATTGTGCCGGTTGACGATGCCGGAGCAGTGCTGGCCGCCAGAGTCAGCAAGGCGTTGGGGCTGCCGCACAATGACGTTGCCGCGGCGGAGGCGGCTCGGGACAAATACAAAATGCGCCAGATGTTGGCTCAGGCGGGGGTGAACAGTCCTAAATTTCGGCGCTTTGCGCTGGCAGCGCGCTTCCAGGACATTATGATGGCGGTGCAGTCTGACGTAGGCTTTCCTTGCGTGGTAAAGCCCCTGTACCTGAACGGCAGCCGGGGCGTGATGCGGGCCAACGACACGGCCGAACTGCACGTGGCGGTGCAGCGCCTGCACCAAATCCTGCCAGCCCACAGCGATTTTTTGGTAGAAGCTTATCTGCCCGGTGTAGAGGTTGCCCTGGAGGGCGTGTTGGAAGACGGCCGTCTGCATCCGCTGGCAATTTTCGATAAGCCCGATCCCCTGGAAGGGCCCTATTTTGAAGAAACGCTTTATGTGACGCCTTCACGGCTGGCGGACGAGATTCAGGCGCAAATTGTGGAAACGGCCGCGGCCGGGGCTGCCGCCCTTGGCTTGCAGTTGGGGTCAGTCCATGCAGAGCTGCGGGTGAATGAGGCCGGGGTATGGATTGTGGAGGTGAACGGCCGTTCCATTGGCGGGCTTTGCTCTCAAACGCTGCGCTTCGATATGGGTATGTCGCTGGAAGAGCTGATTTTGCGGCAGGCAACCGGACTGCCTGTAAGCCATCTGCAGCGCGAGCAGCAGGCCAGCGGCGTAATGATGATTCCCATTCCACAAGCCGGTATTTTGCGCAGCGTGCGCGGTGTTGAAGCCGCAAGAGCCGTTCCTGGCGTAGACGAAGTGACGCTCACTGCTCCGCTTAATAACCGCCTGGTGCCGCTGCCCGAAGGCGAAAGCTACCTTGGCTTCATTTTTGCTAGCGCCCAACATCCAGCCGATGTGGAGCAGGCGCTGCGCCAGGCCCATGCCCTGCTTGAATTTCAGATCGACGAGGAGATTCAGCTTCTCAAAGGCTCAATTGCCATTTAAGCGCTGAGCATTCACCCATTGATGCATCACCCCTTGTAAATGTCACGTTTTGCTAAGCTTTCTCTCTTACTTACCACAGCGTTAGCGGCCGTCTTGCGGGCGCGCGGGCTGTTTGCCAATAGCTTCCAGGCAGATGAGGCCCTGTTTGCCACCTGGGCGCGTGAAATTGCCGTCTGGCGCGATCCCTTGCTGACAATACAGCCCATCGATAAGCCACCGCTGCTCTTTTACCTGCAGGCGCTCTTTTATCCACCGTTTGGTCCGGTGGAATTTGCTGCTCGCTGGCCCAACTGGATCGCTTCCCTGCTGCTTGTGCCGCTAACCGGCGTTTTGGCCTGGAAACTGTATCGGCAAGCCGGTACGGCCGTTCTTGCCGCTGCTTTGATGGCCCTGTTTCCCCTCGGCGTACAGTTTAGCCCCACCGCTTTTACCGATCCGCTGCTTGTGTTTTGGTTGGTGGGCGCGTTGACGGCCGTTGCCGCTAGAAAACCCGGCTTGGCGGGCATCCTTTTGGGGCTGGCGCTGGCAACCAAATACCAGGCAATACTGTTCTTGCCGCTGCTGCTGGCACTGGGCTGGGTTTTGGGCTGGCGTAGGGAACGATGGTTTCGATGGCTAATCGGACTGCTGTCGCCTGTTGCCGCGCTGCTGGGCTGGGAGGCGGCACGCGGCGGCAATTTTTTGCTCTGGAAAAATCAGATCAGCAACTTCGGCGGCTTGCGCCTGAGCCGGTCCTGGGAACTTTGGCCCCGGTTCTGGGATTGGGTAGATTTGGGGCAAACGGCCGTTTCCCCTCTCATCTTTTATCTGCTAATTCCAACAGTTGGCTGGTTTCTTCTGCAGCACCTCAGGCCCCAATTGGCGCTTACCATGCCGCCGCGCTTTGGTGCTGGGAGAATAGCTCGACTCTTGCTGCTCTTTGTGCTGGCCTACGGCCTGTTGCACTGGCTGTGGGCTATTCCCGTGTGGGACCGCTATCTGCTGCCGCTGCTGCCGCTCCTGGCCCTGCTTCTGGCGCGAGCCTATGGTGCACTGCTTGCCAAATTGCCTCCCGTGCCGCCGATGATGCAGCTTCGTGGTGGGTTTGTCATCTTGGCGCTGGTGTTGATTTCGGCTTCCTGGTCGGCGCGGAACGGCCGTTACTCGTTGGGCAGTTATCCGCAGGCAGACCAGGGAGCGGCTGAAGTTGCCAGCATTTTGGCCGATGCGCCGTATGGTACCGTGCTGTACGACCACTGGTTTAGCTGGCAGTGGCGCTACCATCTGTTTGATAAACGCATATTTGTAAGCTGGTTTCCCCACGCTGATGCGCTCGCTCGTGACCTGGCCGCATTTGGCCAGGATGGGGCACCGCGCTACCTGGCGTTGCCCAATACGGCCGTTGCCCAACCCATTATTCGTACAATACAGGGAGCGGGTTTTGGGCTAACGGCCGTCACCCAATCCGAACAGATCACACTTTATAAAATTAATCCACAGATTACGCAGATTAAAAACAAAAATCTGTGTAATCTGCGTAATCTGCGGATAAAAAATCTTCAGGTGGCAGTATGAAGCGGCTTGAGTGGCTAAAGCGCCTGCCGCCGCTGGTGTGGCTGCCGCTGCTGCTGGCGATCTTTTTCAACAAGATGGCCTTCAGCAACCTGATCCTGGCGCGGGGCGATACGTTTCTCTACTTCTATCCATATTGGGAGGCTGCGGCCGTGGCTCTGCGGAATGGCCGTATCCCTCTGTGGAACCCTCATCTGTTCATGGGCGCGCCCTTTTTAGCTAATAGCCAGGTTGGCTTTTTCTATCCGCTAAACTGGCCCGTGTGGCTTTTGCTGCCCACACCCTACGCCGTTAGCGCCTCTATCCTGCTGCATTTATTTGTAGCTGGCGTTGGTGCCTACTTAGCCGGGCGGCGCACGTTGGGCCTGGGGCGCTGGGGAGGTCTGGTAACGGCCGTCCTCTTTGCCCTGGGCGGTTACCTTACGGCGCAGGTGGAGCATATTAACCAGCTCCAGGGTCTGGCCTGGATGCCCTGGTTTTTGTGGGTGGCGGCCCTGGTTTTTCGCAGCAAGACGGGCAGCCGCTGGGTGTTGGTAGGGCAGGGCAGCGTCGGTTTTGCCATGTTGTTTGGCCTGCAGCTGTTGGCTGGGCACACCCAAACGAGCTTCATCACCGGGGTGATGCTGGTTGTCTGGGGATTGGCCCATTGGCTGGAAAAGTGGCTGCTGCGTAACTCACCTTTTGGCCTGGGTCTATCGTTTCAGTGGCGGCGCTTTTACC
>JBHIWP010000362.1:0-6062 GCA_041987425.1 Promineifilaceae bacterium (SeqCode)
CCAGCCCGCGCAAATCGTACGGCGAGCAGGCAGAGGCGTATCTCTACCGGGCGACGGGCGGCGCGGATTGGCAGCCTATCGGCTGGCAGGCCCATCCCCTGCCGCAAATGCCCATTGCCCTGGTGACCGATCCGGCCGCTCCCGGCCATCTTTACGCCGGGCTCACCTACGGCGATGTGTGGCACTCTGCCGATTACGGTGATAGCTGGCAGAAGCTACCGTTTAACCTGGGCCGCATCTGGCGCTCGATGATTCTGGTGTGAAGAAATGAACCAAATGAGTAACGGCCGTTTTCCCATTGCAGGTGCCCTTGCCGGAGCCATTTCCACGCTGGCTTTCACCATTGTGCACGATATTTTCATTAGCGATATCTGGTCGATGTTGGGGATCATGCTGGTGGCTGGAGCGATGTGCGGTGCGTCCATTGGCTGGAGTTTTGCCCTGCTGGTGGAACGGCCGTCGCGGCACGGTTGGCTGTTATACAACTTTATTCTCGATGGGATGTTGATTGTGCTGGGCATCGTGTCTGTGCTGCTGTTTGAGCCCATAACCACCATCGCTGCCCTGTCGGCCGCAGGCGGCTTGCCGATGGATTTGCTGGGCCAGGCGCTGCCAATGACGGCCGTCTTTACCTTGTTGGTGGCCGTGGTCATTACGTGGGGATACGGCCGTAGCTGGTCAAGATTTGGCGCGGTTTTGCTAACGGCCGTCATTTTAGTCTTGCTGCTGGGGCATAACGTATTCATTCTGGGGCTGGTAGAGATTCCGCGCGGAGCAATTTACCTGGTTTTGGAGATGTTTGGCCTGATTCTTTTGTTGAATCTGGTCTATGTCGCGGCCTTTCTGGTTTTGGCGCACAAGCAGTTGCCCGGCAGGAGCGGCGTTCGGCTAAAGATGCGGTAGAATGGATTTATGATGCAGACGGTAGCCACTGAGACAACGGCCGTTCCCCGGCTAACAGGCAGCTGGTTGAAAATAATGCGGTCTGCCTGGATTGCGCTGGCGCTGCTGATGGGCGCCATCTTGCTCACCGCGCTGCCTGCTTACGGACAAACGCTGAGCGGCGAGCTGGCCCATATCTCTGCGCAAAGTCAGAACAACGTAACGGCAGTTTTTGCCGCACTCTCTGGCGTGGCATCCTTCCTAACAGCTCTGCTGTGCTTTGGCCTGGCGCTGCTGTTCTTTCGGCGGCGCTTTACCGAACCGGTGGCTGCCGGACTGTCATTTTATCTGCTGCTGTATGCCGTGGTGATGGCCGGGCCGCTGGAGCAGTGGAGCGCGTACTGGCTGGCCGACCAGACGGTGGCGCTGCGCCTGCAGGGTGGGCTGGTTGCCGTGCCCACCATTGCCCTGCTCACGCTGTTTCCCAACGGCCGTTTTGTGCCTAAATGGTCTCACTGGTTGGTGATTGCTACCATCCCCGTAGCGGTTGCTCTCCTCTTGCTGCCCCTCAATGATCCGGCGATCTTCAGCGGTCCTACGTTTGGGATCATGATCGTGCTAACGGCTGGCTTAATGGGCCTGTTTGCCGCTGGCTTTTATGCCCAGTTTTATCGCTATCGCCATATGTCCACGGCCGTTGAGCGCCAGCAGACGAAATGGGTCGTGTACGGGCTGGCCCTTTGGCTGGGCTACATGCTGCTTTCCTCCATTCCTTACTACTATCTGGAGAGTTTAGCGCCCAATGCCCCGGTCCCCTGGTGGGCTTCTGTAAGTGTATTGGGCTGGTTTTTGTCGCTGAGCATCGTGCCCATCTGCCTCACTGTGGCCGTGACGCGCTACCGGTTGTGGGACATTGATATTTTGATTAACCGCACGCTGGTGTATGGGGTGCTAACGGCCGTTGTCGTTGGGCTCTATGCGCTGGTGGTTGGCAGCATGGCAACAATCTTCCAGACGCAGACCAACTGGATCATCGCGCTGCTGGCTACCGGGCTGGTGGCCGTGCTGTTCCAGCCGCTGCGCGACCGGCTGCAGGGCCGGGTAAATCGACTGCTTTACGGCCATCGTGATGAACCGCTGGAAGTGCTGGCGCGGCTTGGCAAGCAGCTAGAAGATGCGCTGCCGCCGGAGCGAGTGCTGCCCACGCTGGTGGAAACGATTGCCCAGGCGCTCAAGCTGCCCTACGCAGCCATCACCATGCGGCAGGGGGATGCGGAGCAAACGGCCGCTGCCTTTGGCAACCCTCCTGGCCGCGTTCAAACCTTCCCCCTGGTGTATCACGGCAGCACGATAGGGCAGCTGCATGTCGCGCCGCGCACCGCGCAGGAAAGCTTCACGCCCGCCGAGGCAAAACTGCTGCGCAACATTGCCCGCCAGGCGGGCACGGCCGTTCATGCGCAGCAGCTTACGGCCGACTTGCAGCAGGCCCGCCAGCAAATTGTGTCCAGCCGCGAGGAGGAGCGCCGTCGCCTGCGTCGCGACCTGCACGACGGGCTGGGGCCATCGCTGGCGGCCACGCTGCTGAAAATTGGCTCTGCGCGGGCGCTGCTGGGCAGCCAGCCGCAAACCACAGGCCAGCTGCTGAGCGAAATGGAAAGCGACATCGAGGCCACGCTGGCCGACGTGCGCCGCATCGTTTACGATTTGCGGCCTCCGGCCTTAGATCAGTTTGGCCTTGTGGGGGCGCTGCGGGCCCACGCCGAATCTTGCGAGAGCGAGAGGCTCACCGTGCGCCTGGAGGCCGCCGACTCGCTGCTGCCGCTGCCTGCGGCGGTAGAAGTGGCTGCTTATTACATCGGCCGCGAAGGGTTAGCCAACGTGGTGCGCCATGCCGGGGCGCGCTGCTGCACGCTCAAGCTCTGGCTGGAAGACGGCCGTCTCCACCTCACGCTTCAGGACGACGGCGAGGGCTTTGTCGAGGGCACGCAGGCCGGTGTGGGCCTGGCCGCCATGCGCGAACGGGCCGCCGAGCTGGGCGGATGGTGTACAGTAGTGGGTAAAGCGGGTGAAGGGGTATTGGTAACGGCCGTTTTGCCCCTAAACGCCTGAAGAAAGCAAACCGCAGAGAACGCGGAGAGAGCGGAGGATTAAAGCGTTTGAGGAAAACTCTGCGTTCTCTGTGCACTCCGCGGTGAAAATCTCTTGAGCTCAACGGAGCATTGATGGACCCAATCCGCGTATTGATTGCCGACGATCACCAGCTGTTCCGCGATGGGCTGCGGGCGCTGCTGCTGGCTGCTCCAGAGATGGAAGTGGTCGGCGAAGCGGCCAGCGGTGCCGAGGCGGTGCGGCTGGCCGCCGAGACGGAGCCGCACGTCATCCTTATGGACATACAGATGCCAGACGGCGATGGAATTGCCGCCACCCGGCAGATTGTGGCCGCTAATCCGGCGATTGGCGTGCTGATGGTGACCATGTTTGAAGACGATCAGTCGGTGTTTGCCGCCATGCGCGCTGGGGCGCGGGGCTACGTGCTCAAAGGTGCCAAGCACGACGAGATGCTGCGGGCCATCCATGCCGTGCACAGCGGGGAGGCGATTTTTAGCCCGGGCATCGCCGCCCGCATGATGAACTTTTTTCGCGCCAGCCGCACGGCCGTCCCCCAGGAAACCTTCTCTGACCTGACAGAGCGCGAGCGAGAAATCCTGATACTGGTGGGGCAGGGCAAGACCAACGCCGCCATTGCTGACGAACTGACGATTAGCGTGAAGACGGTGCGCAATCATGTGTCTAACATTTTTAACAAGCTGCAGGTGGCCGACAGGGCGCAGGCGGCGCTGCGGGCGCGGGATGCGGGGCTGGAGTAACGCGATACGCTGGCACAACCAGGTTGGGGTGAGACAAAGTAGAATCAAAGATTGCGCAGATTAGACAGATTTTTGGCTGGAATCGGCTGATTAAGGGCGTTCTTTCGTGTAGGTTAGGAAAGGTGGGGCCAATATTGCTGGTGAACGGCCGTACTCTCCGCTTCCAGCACCGGGCCAATGACCGTAACGGGCCGGGAGCCTCTGGCGAAAACCTCTGCACAGGGGATTAGGAAGTCATCTCCGGCGATCTGGCCCAGGGTGGCGGCAGTGCAGCCAAAGACGACACGGCTGATGCCCGCCCAGTAAATTGCCCCGGCGCACATGGCGCACGGCTCCGTACTGGTGACCAGGGTGCAGGCGGCCAGAAATTCCGGCGTAAACTGGCGCGCCGCCTGGCTGACGAGGTTGAGCTCGGCGTGGCGGGTGACGTCGTTGTGTGTGTGAATTGTGTTTACGGCCGTTAGCACCACCGCCCCCTCCTTCACCAGCAGCGCGCCAAAGGGATGATCGCCGTTAGCTACTGCTGCCTCAGCCAGGGCAATCGCCTGCCGCACGTAAGATTCTTCAATGACCATATGTGAAACTCCTATAGAAAGTGGGCGGTTAATCTTCAAACTGGACGGTGCATTGAGCGGCAAAATGATCGCGCAGCTTGCGGTGGCGAAATACCCAGCCGGACCCCACCCGGCGCAGCAGCCAGCGGTCGGCCATTGTGTCCAAAAAGGTGATGAGCTGCACATCCCGCTGCCGCAGACCGGAAAAAGGAAACGGGATAAAATTTTGCTGCGCGAGCAGCTTCCGCAGTGAATAATGCGTGATGACGTTAAGCATCGGAGCTCTCACCCCGACAATCAGCCCGACAATCAGCGCGCCAATCAGCCCGACAATCAGCGCGCCAATCAGCCCGAAAATCACCCCGACAATCAGCCCGACAATCAGCCCGACAATCAGCCCGAAAATCAGCCCGAAAATCAGCCCGAAAATCAGCCCGACAATCAGCCCGCCGATTAGGTCTCGTTTTCTAATCCGCATTAAACCTTCGTTAGGTTCTGCTCGCATATGGGGTAGTGATTCGGTCACAAATAACTCAATAACCAGCCCGCCAATCAGCCCGCCAATCAGCCCGACAATCAGCCCGACAATCAGCCCGACAATCAGCCCGCCAATCAGCCCGCCAATCAGCGCGCCAATCAGCGCGCCAATCAGCGCGCCAATCAGCCCGCCTCTCAGTCCATCACGTAGCGCGCCAATCAGGATTTCTTTGATGATAGTTGGCCATCTAGAACGGGGAGGAAGGGTAAAGGTCTCTGTTTCATTGATATCGACACGCTTGTCCATTGGCCCAAAAAGCAGCGTGCCAATCAGCCCGTTAATTAGTCCGCCACTCAGTCCGCCACTCAGTCCGCCGCTCAGTCCGCCACTCAGTCCGCCAATCAGTCCGCCACTCAGCCCGCCACTCAGCCCGACAATCAGCGCGCCAATCAGCCCGCCAATCAGCCCGCCAAGCAGCCGGTGGCGGCGGCGTAAGAGTTTTGTGGGAAGCCAGCTGGGCTGTAAATCCTCAATAAAAAACGTGGTACTGCTGTGGACAGCCAGCCCCCTGGCCAGAAAAGCCAGCCAATGCCGGGCAGAGGCCTCACTGTATTCGCCGTCTTTGGGCAAAGGACGGCGGAAAAACGCTTTATCAACGTAGGCAGACATCAGGCGTGCCTCTGCCGCAGCGACGCTGCCTGCATCTTCAATCTCAGCCTGGCTCATGCCACCGTATGCCAGGGGCATCAGGCTCAGCATCAGCGGTGATTCGGCCAAAGTTTGCAGCGTTTCGTTCTGTGCCAGTGAGGCCTGTATTCCGGCAGTTGTTTCGCCAAACGTTTGCAAATAGGCATGGCTCTGTGCCGGGCTCAATTTTTCGATGTAAATCGCATTGGTTAAGGCTAATTTGTTAGCCAGCTTCTGATAATCCTGATAGCGGCTGCAAATGGTCATATCAACCGCATATTCTGCTTGAAACTCATTGATCGCCTGCGCGCACGCATTCCGGTATGCATCTGCCACCTCATCCAGCCCATCCAGCAGCAGCACCAGCCGATGGTTTGTAGTCCAGGCCTTCCCGTCATTGCGGGCGATCTTGTAGGTGTTGAACAAAGCATTGCCTAACCACGTCAGAAAATCTTTATCTGCCGTTCCCCAGGAGGAAAGGTCTAACACTACAGGCACGGGCTGTTCTGCTTCCATTTGGGCGGCTGCCAGCAGCTGCTCGGCAAGCCGCAGCAGCGAGATTGTTTTGCCCGCTCCTGGCTCTCCCAAGATGAG
>JBHIWP010000363.1:0-6055 GCA_041987425.1 Promineifilaceae bacterium (SeqCode)
CTGGGTCGGGCACCTGGCCCCACCAGCGCTGGCACGGCTCATCCAGCAGGTGGACCGTCCCCACGACGGGGACGTCCCAGCTTTGTCCCAGCGCCTGCCCGGCCGGAAACAGGATCCAGTCCTGGCAGTGAACGACGTCTGGCGGGGTCCGTTGTTGGGTGGCCAGATGACGTCCGTAGCGGATGAAGTCGTCGTTTAGAGAATTAATAGCGGGCATAAAGCCGACCTGCGCGCTGTTCTGGCTGGCCGATTGGGCGCTAATGAAGTGAACCTCAACCGGACCTTGCTGGGAAACGGTCGTTTCTCCTGGCGTAAAGGCCAATACCGTCACCGCACAGCCGGCCGCAGCTAAACCCTCGGCCAAATCGCGGGTATGAACGCCCTGCCCGCCTTTGTGGGCAGGGGGATATTCGGCCGTAATGAGCCAAACGCTTAAAGGGGCATCCGCTGCCAAGTGCGCTCTCCTCCAATTTTATTGACATAAGACTTAATCAGCTTCGTGGCATTGTCCCAACTTTGAAATAATGCGCCGATCTGGGAGGCAAAGCAGGCAACGGCCGTGAGCCTGGCCGCCAATTCTGCTTCAGATAGGGGAATCAGTTCCGGCTGCCACGACGCATGGTCCAATTTCGCTTCCAACAAGCCCGGCACCTGCACATACGGGTAATCCTCATAGTAATAGAGCTCCGCGCCAGAGCAATATTCTGCCGCCAGCCGCACAAGCTGGTGATCCACATGGTTGCCCACGGCCAAAGGAACATACAGGCGATGATGGAGAGGTAAGGTTTGCAGCTGGCGCACAACGGCCGTAACCAGCGACATTTCCACCGGATGCAGTTCAGCCACCAGTGCCTCCACGGAATCGTACAGGGGTGCCTGGGTAAAGGGGTGCAGCCGGTAAATGGCATCTGGCACCTGCCAATGGACAAAATCTGCTTGCAAAACAGCGCAGGCGCGCAGATCTTCCTGGCGGCGCGTGGCAACCCCATTCTCCTGCTGGAGCTGCCAATGCTGGTGCAACTGCTGCCCCAAGGCAGACAGTGCTGCAGGCGGCGCTTCCCCAGCCGCCACTGTCACAATGAGGACCGAGCCGCCAACGGCCGTTTGCCGGGCAATTTGCCCACCGCAAGACAATGCCACGTCATCCAAATGGGGCGACAAATAGACAGCATCATACGCACGCTGGTTCAATCCGCCTGTCCCTCTCGCTCTTGCAGCGCCGCTTCAGCCTCGTCATCGGACATTTCGGCCAGCATTTCCAGAATAGCCAGGGTTTCCTCATCTGCTTCCTGGCCCTGGGCATCATCAATGACCCGTGATAATTCAGCCACGGTGGGCGATTCGAAAAAATTGCTCAGCGGTAAATCCACCTGAAACGCATCGCGCAAACGAGCTACCAGGCGGGTGGCCAACAGCGAATGGCCGCCCAGATCAAAGAAGCTGTCGTGAACGCCCACCTGCTCGATGCCCAACACCTCTTGCCAAATGGCCGCCACCTGCATTTCCGTATCGGTTTCAGGCGCCACATAGACGCTCTGAATGGCCGGGCGCGGGTGGGCTGTGCTGCCGTTGAGGCTGAGCTGGTCCACATTATCCGATTGGCGATTGATCCACACATCCAGCCGTGCGGTCAAATCACCTGTAGAAACCACGACATGCCCTTCTTCTGCCAGCGCTAGCACTTTGCTGAAAGCCGCTTCGCTCTCGGCCACGGTCATCGTGAACTGGTCCATACTGGTTTGGAAGCCAGCATATTGCCGCGTTTCCTCCGGCCAATGATCCCAGTTGGCGCTAATCCAGGGCCAACTGGAACGGCCGCGGCGGCTCAGCGCAAAGGCATCCATAAAGCCATTGGACGCCGCATAGGCCACAAAACCAAGCCCGCCCAAAACGGCCGCATTGCTGGAAAACAGCAAACAAAAATCCAGAGGCTCGTCGTGCAGCACCTTCTCCAGCACGTACAGCCCGTACGCCTTCGGCCCAAACTGCGCTTCAGATTCCGGTACGCCAATATCCGCCAGCGGCGTAAAGACAGACGAGCCGCTGGTGACACCGGCGGCATGCAGCACCCCGTTTAGGGAACCAAAGCGCGCCTTAATTTGCTCAATCGCCGCTCGCATTTGGGCTTCGTCCGCCACGTCTGCCTGGAGGATCAACACCGCCGCGCCCAGGGCTTCCAGCTCGCGCGCCTTGTGAATGCTGCGGCTGATTCGGTCCTGGTCATCATGCGCGTCCAGCCAGGCGTCCCATTCCTCCGGCGACGGAAACGGCGACCGGCTGGTAAGCACAAGCCGGGCCTGGTAATTTTCTGCCAGGTGGCGGGCCAAAATCTGGCCGACCCCACCCAGACCGCCGGTGATTAGATAAACGCCCTGCGCCTCTACGGGAACGGGTGCGCTTTCATAGGGCGCGACGCGCTCAAAGGTTTGCACCCAGCGGCGGCGCCCGCGATAGGCAACCGCAAAACCGGGGGGAACGGCCGTTACTTCCGCCAATAGCTGCGCCGCCGGGTCTGGATGGCTCAAGTCAATGTCCAGGCTGTGGCAGGTGATGTGCGAATATTCCTGGGGAATCACCCGGCACGGCCCCAGCAGCGTCGCTTTCTCCGGCTGGATCGCGTCGTGGCTTTCCACCTCCTGCACGCGGTTGCTAACGGCCCAGATGTGCAGCGGCGTGACAACATTTGCCTGGGCCAACGCTTGGGCCAGGAACAGCAGGCTGTAATAGCCAAGCCACTGCGCCTGTTTGAACAAGTCACCGTTTGCAGACGCGGGCGAATCAGCTGTCACGTTCCAAAGATGAAGCACGTTGTCCGGCAGCCTGTTTTGTTTCTGCAATGCTTGGAGCAGCGACAGGTAATCTTCTGCCCGCCGCGGATCGATTGTGTACGCTTCTGACCCATCGGCGCTGAACGCGCCTGCGGCAGCGACAGATACGACGGTCTGATTGGCCTGCCGCAGCCGAGCGGCCGCTGCTTCGGCCATCCCGGCCTCGTCCATGAAAAGCAGCCACGTTTTTGCTTCGGCTTGCGCCTGGGCCGCCATGCCTCCGGGCAGCGGGGCCCGCTTCCAGGAAGGCACGTAGAGCCAGGCAGCGACGTTATTGATTTTGCCCACCATGCGCGGCGAAACGGCCGTTTCCCCACTGCCCACTTTTGCCTCGATCCAATACCGCTGCCGCTCAAAAGGATAGGTGGGCAGCGGTACGCGATAGCGCGCTTCCTGAGCATAAAAGCCAGCCCAATCTACCTGCACGCCGGCCAGCCAGAGCCGCCCCAGCGTCGTCAGCAAGAAGGTGTCATCCGCCTGTTTTTGGTTCGGGTGCCGGGTGGAGGCCAGCAGCACCTGGGCTGGCGCGTGGTCGCTGTGCTGGCGCGCCATGCGCGTGAGCGTTTGGCCCGGCCCCACTTCCAACAGCACCCAGTCGGGATTTTTGAGCAGCTCGCCTAAATTATCGCTGAAGCGCACCGTCTGGCGCAGATGGTCCACCCAGTATTGGGGATCGGTGGCGTCGGCATCAGTCATCCAGGTGCCAGTGACGTTGGATAAGAACTGGATTTGCGGTGGCTGCAGCGCAACCTGGCCCACCTCGTCGGTAAATTCGTCTAATATGGGCTCCATCATGCTGGAATGGAAGGCGTGCGACGTACGCAGACGGCGCGTCTCGATGCCTTTAGCCTCGAGCTGCTCTGCCACCTGCGCGATGGCTTCTGTTGGACCAGACATCACACATTGCTCCGGCACGTTGACCACGGCCAGGGAAACAGCTTCGGTGAGAAACGGCCGTACCGCTTCCTCTCCTGCCAACACCGCCAGCATGGCGCCTTCGGGCAGTCGCTGCATCAGCCGCCCGCGGGCGGCCACCAGCGCCAGCGCCTCTTCCAGCGTAAAAACACCGGCCAGGCAGGCGGCGACGTATTCGCCAATGCTGTGGCCCAGCATCGCCTGCGGCCGTATGCCCCACGACTGCCACAGCTGCGCCAGCGCGTACTCAATGACAAAAAGCGCTGGCTGGGTAATGGCCGTTTGTTGCAGTTGGGCTGCGGCCGTTTCTGCCTGCTCCGGCTCTGGGAAAAGCACGGTGCGCAAATCCAGCGCCAGGTGCGGCTCAAGCAGCGTGGCACAATGGTCCACCTGCTCGCGAAACAGCGGTTCGTTCTGGTAAAGATCGGCCCCCATGTGCACATACTGCGCCCCCTGCCCCGGGAATAAGAAGGCCACGGCCCGATCTTCAATCTCACTCACGTCCGAGAACACGGCCCCAGGCGTCAGCGCCGTCAGGCTGGCCGCGCCATCAGCCAGCGACTGGCAAATGGCAACCCGCCGGTGCTTAAATGACTTCCGGCCGACTTGCAGCGTGTAAGCGGCATCGGCCAGGTAGCGGTGGGCAAGATCAGATTCCGGCAGTGCGGCCGTTTTGGCCTGCAAATGGGCCGCCAAATTGTCTGTTGCCTGTGCCAAAGCCGCTTCAGAACGGGCCGACAGCAGCAAAAGCTGCCACGGTCGACTTTCGCCGGACGGGGCCAGCTGCGGGGCTTCTTCCAACACCACGTGGGCATTGGTGCCGCCAATGCCAAATGAGCTGACCCCCGCCCGGCGCGGCAGCCGATCTGTCTGCCAGGGAGCCAGCTCAGCATTTACGTAAAACGGCGTATCGGCAAAATTAATGTTGGGGTTGGGCTCGTTAAAGTGCAGCGTAGGCGGCAGCGTTTTGTGCTTCAAGGCCAGCACCGTTTTGATCAGGCTGGCAATCCCGGCGGCGGCGTCCAGGTGGCCAAAGTTGGTCTTGACCGAACCCAGCGCGCAAAAGCCAGTTTCGTCTGTGGCGGTGCCAAAGGCGCGGGTGAGCGCCCGTATCTCAATGGTGTCGCCCAGGGCAGTGCCGGTGCCGTGCGTTTCAATGTAACTGATTTCGTCCGGCTCTATGGCGGCGGCAGCCAGCGCTTCTAAAATCACGTCTTCCTGGCCAATCACCCCGGGGGCGGTAAAGCTGGCTTTGAGCGCGCCATCGTTGTTTGCGGCCGTTCCGCGAATCACAGCATAAATTTGATCGCCATCCAGCAAGGCCTCTTCCAGCCGCTTCAGCACCACGATGCCCACCCCGCTGCCAAACAGCGTGCCTTGTGATTCGGCGTCAAACGCCCGGCAGTGGCCATCGGGCGAGACGATGCCGCCTGGCTGGTACAGGTAGCCCGCTTTCTGCGGGACGTTGATGGCCACGCCCCCGGCCAGCGCCATATGGCATTCGTGAATCAACAAGCTCTGGCAGGCCAGGTGAACGGCCGCTAAAGCCGTCGAGCAGGCCGTATGAATTGAGTAGCTTGGCCCGCGTAAGTTCAATTTGTAGGAAACTCGTGAGGTCATAAAGGCCAGGTCATTGCCCAGGCCAATTTCGAACGCGCCTAGCGAGCGCATTACCTCCGGATTGGTCACCAGATTGTACAGATAGGTATTGGTCCGCGCCCCGGCAAAAACGCCGATGTTCTCCTGGTACGTTTCCGGGTTATAGCCGGCCTGCTCCAACGCTTCCCAGGCGCACTCTAAAAAGAAACGCTGCTGGGGATCCATGACTTCGGCCTCTTTGGGCGTAAGCCCAAAAAAGCCAGCATCGAACTTATCAACATCATCCAGCAGCGGCGCATACTTTACATAAGAAGGATTTTCTAGCAGTGATGGGTCCATGCCCTGCAGGTCGATCTCATCGCTGGACAATTCGGTGATCGATTCCACGCCATTAACCAGATTCTGCCAGAATGTGTCTGGATCGTTGGCCCCCGGAAAGCGGCAAGCTAAGCCAACGACAGCGATTTCTGAACCGTCTAGCTGCTCAATGAGTGCTTCGTTCCCCATTACGATTTCTCCTTTCCACTCGCGCGGCGTCTCTGCTGGTATGCTTTGCGCCGGTTGATTTTTTCGTTGCGGTCCTGCACAGTTGGTGTTGGCACAGCGGTTGCGGCAGTAAAACCCACCTTTTGCACCAACGTTTCAATGAGCTGGCAGGCTTTTTGCACACCGTGCTCGCTGCGAATCTTTTGGCCCACGGCTGCAGCCGCCTG
>JBHIWP010000364.1:0-6048 GCA_041987425.1 Promineifilaceae bacterium (SeqCode)
TTGGCTTGTGAGATGCGTTCCAGTTCGTACCATTTCACGGCCGCTGCCAGGCGCATTTCTCGTACAAAAGCAGCTGGCTCCTGACGCAGGGCAGAAAATGCATCTTGGGGCAACTCTATGGAGATTTGTATGGTTTCCATTGCAACGCTCCTTCACAGTTTGTGGCAAGTATATTTGACAACGCTGCTGCATTATAACAAGATTGCTTCACTCGGGATAGCTACCAACTTCCCTGGCAAATTGGATGATAAATTGGCGCATGATGTTGCGCAACGGCCGTCCCCATTCTCGTGCCGTCTCTGTACACAAATTTTAAAAGCAGCTTGCAAGGATATCTGCGACGCGTTCCAGGTGCGGGTAGCCTTCCGCCTGCGCCAATTGCCGCGCGCTGGCAGTGACGCGGCGTACGTGAGGCAGCTCATGAGCAATGCGGAACGCTTCGACCACAAATGGGCCAGTCAAGATCTTTTCGGCATACGCTTCAATTTGCTCAATTCTGGTAGTGTCCATCTTTAAAAATGGGACGCGGATGAACGCTGATAAACGCAGATTAATTCTATCGGCGTCATCCGCGTCTATCAGCGTTCTATTCAATTAAACGCAAACGGCGGGCAAGGTCGTTGGGCAGGATGTTGCCCAACACTTTTCTTTCTTCCACACCGATGATGCCCAGTAGGAACAATCCTGCCAGATAAATGACCGCGCCAATGACCAACCCGACAACCAGATGCACCTGCCCGCCTAGCCACATGCCGCCAAACATGACGGCCGTTAGGAGAAACGGCCGTCCCCACAACACCCCCCAATTTATCCCCGGCATGCGCTGCCGCAGGTAAAAATCAAACAGCACCAGCAGCACCAGCTCCGACAAAATCGTAGTGACGCCCGCCGCCACGTAGCTGTAGCGCGGAATAAAAATCAGGTTGGCAATGATGTTGAACAGCACCGCCACGGTGAAGGCGCGCGGCTGCCCGCTTTCCAGTCCCAGGCTGATGAGCACGTAGTTGGTCACGCTGTTCAGCCAGCCCAGCGGAATGGACCAGATGACAACCTGCAGAGCAATCGCCCCGGCGGGCAAAAATTCTTCCCCACCCACGATTTGCACCAGCGGTACGGCCAAATAGTGCGTCACGGCGGCAATGGGCAGCGCCAGCAGCAGCATCAGCTTGAGCGACATGGCGTACATCTGCCGCGCCGCGTTGATCGATTCGCCAATGCGGCGCGAAATGATGGGGAACAGCGCCAGGGTAAAAAACGAGGGCACAATTTGCAGCGCGTTGAACCATTTGTAGGCGCTGCTGTACCAGCCTGCTACTTCTTGCCCATTATCCAGCAGGACCCGCAGCAGGTAACTGTCGATCGAGATGAACACCGTTTGCAGCAGGTGGATGAGCATAAGCGGGAAACCGGCGCGCAGCATTTGCCGCTGCAAGGTCCAGTTGAGTCGCCACGGACCGTGCAGCGGGTAGCGGCGCAGGGCAATTGCCAGCAGCAAGGTCAGGGTGATGACGTTGGTGAGAATGGAAACGGCCGCTAATCCCACAAAGCCAAAGCCCAGCAGCAGCGCCGTCACGCCAAAGCCCACCTTGAGGATGGTTGTCACGGTGGTCATGGCGTTGGGCACTTCGGCTTCTTCGTGCACGTAAAACAGGCCGGTCACCCCTTTGGACATGCCGGAGAAAACCATGCCAATCATGATGAAGGCCGTAGCCAAAATTTCGGGTCGGGTGAGCGGAGTTGCCTGCGACGACAAATTGGTGGTAACGATGATGGCGATGACCGGCAGGGCGGCAATCACGCCCGCGCCCAGGCGCAGAACGGTACTATTGAGCAGGTAGTTGGGCGCCTTGTCGCGGTCGCTGGCCACGTCGCGGATGAGCAGGATGTCCAGGCCGAAGTTGGCGATGATGTCAAAAATCCCGGCGGTGACAATGGCCGTCTGGAAGCTGCCGGAGCCAGCCGGGCCAAGCACGCGTAGGTAAAAAGCAGCAAAGCCAAAGTCAATCAATTTGTTAAACAGATTCAGGGCAATGGGGGCCAGGCTGTTTTTGGCCAGGCTGCGGGTGACGCTTTGCTCGCTATCATGCCGGTAAAAACGCTGCCAGCCCCAGACCACCGCACCAAAGAGCAAAATAATCCCTGCCATGAAGCTGCCCAGAGCGCCCACCTGGAAGCTCGTCGGGCTGTAGCGGAAGCGCACCTGCCACTCGCCTTCATTGAGCCAAACGCCGCGAAAGTTGCCATTGACGCGCATGACTGTAAGTTCTCTCTCTTCTGCATCGGGAGCAGACAACGGCCGTATCCACGCCTTCCACCCCGGAAAATAGCTGTCGTTGAGGATGAGCCAGCTGTGTTCGGAGACGGCCGTTTCTGCCACCACTTCTCGGTTGCTGTAACTTACAATTTTGGCGGAGCCTTGGATAGCAGGTTCTGGCGAATTAAATTCAAGCTGCACCCGTTCGGTATCCTTAGTCCAATCCTCAGGTCCAAGCACAACATATTGCCGCGGGTCGTATTGCGTTGTCATGGCCAACAGCGCGTCATCTGTTTCAATCGTTGCGGAATCTGGCAAAGTGTAGACGCGGGGGACCACAGCCGTATTCTCATAAATACGCACGCCTTCGCCCTGCCACACCTCGACGAACTTGGGCAGGTCAATCGTCTCACTGGTGATGACGTACTTCACGCCCAGCACGTCCAGCAGCGGCGAGTTGAGGGACTCCCAATTCATGATCGGCTGAATGCGATTGAACAGCAGTTCATTTTGCGGTTCGATTGCCGCCATGTACTCCGTGTACTGCTTGGGGATAATCGAATCGTAGCCACGCACGTCCGACAGGTTGAACAGCCAGCCGGAGTTGGCGTTGAACGGCTTGTCGCCGTTGGGAGCAAAGCTGGTGATCCGCCAGTGCCCAGGCTGGGCTTCTAGCCACTCTACCATTTCCGGCTTGAAGTCGAGCAGCGCCGGGTCATTGCTGGCGTTAAAACCGCGATTGGCCAGGAAGACGTCTGTGATAATGACGAGTGAGGCCGCAATGAGCCAATACGGCCGTTTCCCACCCCGCCCACTCAGCCAAAACACCGTCGCCACGCCCAGCAGCACCAGCCCCAGCGTCAGTAATTGCCAAAACGTGTAGCTGTAAAATGCCGTCGCATCGGCAAATGCGGCGGGTGCACCTGCCAGTCCCAGGAATAAACGTTCGATAGTTGGTTGGATACGGCCGTACATCCCCCGCGACACCGCCAACCCCACCAATAGCAAAATTCCGCCAGCGGTTGGCAAAAAATACAGTTTTTGACGCAAAACACTTGAAGAGGCAAGCTCTTTTTCTTTCTTTAACTCTTTGCCTTTGTGCGCCTTTGCGTCACTATTTCCCATCGACTCAATGCGCCAATCTTCAAGGCGCTCGGCTCCAAACCCCGCCAGCACCGCCACCGCCAGCGACAGGGGAAAGACCCAGCGGAACGGCGTGTGGAGCTGGTTTACAAAGGGCAAGCCGTAATACAAAATGGCGTACAGTGGCGTGCCAAAAATAAAGGCCAGCGAGAAGAAGCTGAGCGCGGCAAAAAAGCCTACATGCACTTTGCGCTGCCGCCAGCCGCCAATCACCCCAATCGTCGCCAGAAACAGGGGCAAAATGCCCAGGTAAATGGCCCCTTCCACGTAATTTTTGATGCCCCATTCGGTATTGGTTTTGGCTTCGCCGTAATAATTTTGGCTCAGCGCCACTTCCTCGCCGCTGAACGCGTCTGTGTAGCTGTGGTGGGTGGGATTGCCGAAAAAGTTGGGCAGCGCCAGCGCCAGCACGCGCCGCGGTGGAAAGGCATAGCCGCGAACTTCCTCAAAGCTGGCAGACTCCTGGCGGAAGTTCACCTGTCCCAGCTCGTACAGGGGAACCAACTGCACCGCGCCGAGCAGCAGGCCAAGGAGGGCCATTGCTATCAGTGCTCCGCCAGTTTTCAGTAGCCAGTGATCAGTAACCAGTGAATTAGTAATCAGTTTGCGGGGTTGCCACCACAGGAGTGTTAATCGCCAGGCGGCGTAAGCGGCCGTGACGAGGAGCGTATAGATGGTGAACTCGATGTGCCCGGCCAAAATCTGGAAGCCCAATGCCACAGCCCCCAACGCAACCCACCAGAACGTTGTACTCTTTAACTTTTCACTTTTTACTGAATCCTGCTCACTGACTACTGAATACTGATTACTGATTACTTTCTCAATACAGCCCAACAACAGCGGCAGCCACACCACCGCGCCGCTGATCATGGGGAAAACGGCCGCACTGATCACCAGATACGCCCCTCCCTGGAACACCAGCCCGGCGATGAAGGCAGAGGGGCGGCGTAAGTGGAGGATACGGCCGTACACATACATCAACGCCCCCGCCAGCCAAATCTGGCTCACCGTGTACCAGCCATACGCCTGGGCCAGCGGCAAAACCAAAAACACCAGGCTAAACGGATAGTAGGCACCATGTTGCCCTGCTGCCAAAAATGGCACCCCGGCAAACAAATTTGGGTTCCACAAGGGGATATCACCTGCTAAAACCGTCTCCCGCACAAACTGCTTCCAGGCGTAATTCTGAATAATCAGATCGCTAATGAGGGGATTGCGTGGAAGCGTAAGGCCAAACTCACTGGCATAAGCCGACCAGGGCGCCCATTGGTACAAATTGTCCACGGGCAGCATGGTCTGCCCGCCCAGGGTTACGCTACCAAACAGCAGCAGCGGCAGCAGCAAAAAGCCCAGCAAAAACAGCAAATCAGTGCGAAATCGCTTCATAAAACCTGGTCAGATCTAGTGCGGTAAAGTAATCAAAGATTGTGCAGATTGAAATGATTTTTATCTGCGTAACTTGCAAAAGCTATTGATAAAAATCTCTTGCACTCTTCGGCCAAAGAAAACGAAATCAGGGCTGTGATAAGCCCTGATCTATATTCTCAAATTTGGTTGGGGATTGTATCAAAATGTGGAGGGGATAAAAAACGGCCGTACCACTTAAAGCCGATGATTGGCCAACGCCGCAAACAAGTCTTCCATTGTTGTGCCCTGGAACTGATTGGAGGAAACGGCCGAAACGTAAACTGTCAACCGTTCAGATTCCGGCAGTTCGTGCAGCCGCTGCCGCTCCAGTGCCGGATAAAAATATTGAATTGACGGATGGAGCCGCACCATGCAGCGTTCTGCCAGCTTTTGGCACAGTTCGGCCGTGGTCAAAATAATGAAGTCGCCAGAATCGGCATGTCCCACAAAGGCATCGCCCGCACCGCTCTCTTGCACAGCGTTGGCAATCATCAGCGTGACGGCCCGTGAGACGTCATCAGCAGCCACAAAGCCAAACTTGTCTCGGAACTTACTCAGGCCGCGAATGCCAGCCATTACCACGCCCCAATCAGACTTGGTCAGCAGTTGGGAAAGCTGCTCACGCACCAGGGTACCCTCCGGCAGTCCAGTAACGGGATTCAGCAGCGTACTCATTTGAGCCCGGCGCAGCGCGTTGCGCACGCGCAGCCGTAATTCCTGGATATCAAACGGCTTCGTAATGTAGTCCACTGCGCCAAGCTCCAGCCCGGCCAGCTTGTCATCTCGCTCCCGCTTTTCTGTAAGAAAAATAACGGGCACGTGCTGCGTCTTGCGCGAGCGGCGCAGCTGTCTGCATACCTCATAGCCGTCAATATCAGGCAGGCGTATGTCTAGCACCACAACATCTGGTACGTTCTCGGTAATACCCTCTACGCCATCGTGCCCGCGAGAGGCTACCGAAACGGCATAACCCTGTACGCGGAAATAGGCACGAAGCATTTCGGCCAAATCATTGTCATCTTCAACAATAAAAATTGTCTGACTTTTCTTGTCTACTTCATTCATAAGAATTTAAGGGGTTTCCGACCATCTGCTGCCAAACTCGTGGCTATTTTGCCAGGACTTAACCTCGTTCAAACAACAAACGACCAGTGGCTTTATGATCATCGGAAGAACTACTTTATTGGTTCTTTGTCAATTTTGAATACGCAGGCTTCAGCGCCCGCTGCGTGACACTCTATCTC
>JBHIWP010000365.1:0-6046 GCA_041987425.1 Promineifilaceae bacterium (SeqCode)
GTGCGACGGGTGTCGCCGAGGATCATCTCGACCTGCTCGAACGCGTGAAGCCGTTTTGGAACCTACGATGACAGCAACGGCTCCGGCAACAGACACCGTCCAGGCTGTTGCCACAGAAACTGATGTTCCTGAAACGGCCGAAGCAACCACTGTGCCAACGGAAACGCCGCGAGCAGAACCTACCGAAGCGGTAACGGCCGTTCCCACCGAACCTATCAGCTACACAATTACCGTAGACAGCCCGCAGCCTAATCAGGCCATCACGATTGGACGCGAGTTCACTTTTAGTGGCAGTATCAACCCGGTGCCCAGCCAGCGGCTGGAGATTGAGCTGATAGCCAACGGCACCCAAAGCAATGGCGAATCGCTCATCGCCTTTGCCGAAGTTGACCCGGCAACTGGCGCCTGGTCCATTACCGAATCCATCTCTCCCCGGCGCACCGGGCCAGCTACACTGCACGTGCGTGTCGCCGGAACGGCAGTTGCCGTTCCCGTAGCGCTCCAGCTGGCAGCCGATGAAACGAACACCATTATCATCGTCAACCAGCCGCTGACTGGCGAGGTTGTTGTTGCCGGTCAGACGCTGCTCATCAGCGGCGAAAGCCGCAACCTGGTCGACGGCAAGATTCAGGTGGGGCTGTATGGCTGCCCGGCCGATACGGATGAAAATCTGGAGGCGAATATTGAGTTTGAGGCAGGCAATGGGCCCTGGCGGGCACAAATCATCTTGCCGGAAACGGCCGCAGCCAACTGCGACACGGCTCGTCTGCGTGTCACCACCGGCGGCCTCACCAGCAATGCTCAGCAGGTAGTCTGGGCCAGCGATCAGCTCCTGACGCTGGTGACCCCCAGCGATGAACGGGCAAACATTTTTACCGTGTGGGAACCGTCCCAACTGCGCTTTGCGCCGGGCCGGGCAGCCACCCTTATTGGCACGGCCGTTAATGCGGTAGATGGTTTGGTTTTGGTGGAGTTGGTGCGGGATGAGGTAGTTTTGGCAGCGGTTACGGCCGTTCCCGATAGATTTGGCTATTGGGAAACCAGCCTGACGCCACTTGCTGATGCGGAACCAGGTGAAGTACAGTTGCGTCTTTCCACGGGCAGTAACGATTCCTATCGAGAATTGCTGCTTCCCGCGGCGATTGGTTCATAAAAAAGGGGCGAGACCGCCGGGAAGGAGTCAGCGGTCTCGCCCAAAAGTTGCCCCATTATCGCGGGCCGCGCTTGTAGTCATAGTAGGCGGCTACTGTCAAAGGACCAACGGCCAGCAAGAACGCCAAAACGCCCCAGGCAAAAATGAATCCATCACTCATTGTCTACTCTCCCAGACAGCATGAGTGCACCAAAGCTCAAAATGGAGGGGACCCATATGCCCACAAAAATTCCCTGATCCTTGGAGCCGCTAAACCAAAGGAAAATTGATAATAGAAAAGAAATAGCCGCGGCCGCTAAAATCGACGCCTTGATCACCTTTGGGCTAATTTTCATATTTGATACTCCTTAAGAGACCTCATTCAAAATATGAGGAAAGCTAAACTTTGTTTGTCACTAAATCTGACGGCAAATTCTCTGCTTCAGTGGTGATGGCCTCTATCATTCTTGAAAAGATTAGCCCATGAAGCGGATAAACAGCGTACCAGTAAATGAGTCCCCACAAGCCTTTGGGGGCAAAAAACGCGGTCTGCACTAAATCAGTACGGCCGTCTTCGCGCTCTTCGGTTTCAAATTGCAGCCAGCCGTGCCCCGGCAGCTTCATTTCCGCCCGCAAGCGCAACAGCCTGGGTGGCTCAACGGCTTCTACCCGCCAAAAATCTAACGCCTCTCCCCGCCGCAGTTCTTCAGGATGGCGCCGTCCGCGCCTCAGGCCAACGCCCCCCACCAGGCGGTCTAGCGCACCGCGCACCTGCCACAGCCAGGGATAGGGAGGCCAGCCCCGACGGCCACCCAGGCTGGCAAAGGCCCGAAAAGTCTCTTTGGGGGCGGCCGCTACAACCTTTTGCCTGCGCTCAATCAGCATTCCCTGTTCCTGCGTAAAGTAAACTGGAGAAACGTCTCCCTGGCTGGAGGCCAGAGCATCTGACCACAGCGTTTCGATATGGTCTCCATCTAAGCGCTTTAGGGCCAGGCGAACGGCCGTTTCATAATCGAGCGGCTCAATTTCTGGAAACAGTTCGCGGGCCAATGTTGTACGCACAATCAGCTCGTTGCGCAATCCCTCAATTAATGGCCTGGCAACCGAAGCGGGCACTGGCGTTATCCAATGCACCCAGTAGGAGGACAAACGCGGCGTCAAAACAGGCACGGGGACAATCAGGCGGTGCAGTCCCCGCAGCCGCGCGTACGTTTTCATCATCTCGGCATTGGTCAATACGCTGGCGCCGCCAATTTCAATGATTTTTCCCTTGCTGGCAGGCGTTTCCAGTGCGGAACTCAAATAGTTCAATACATCGCGCACGGCAATAGGCTGCGTTTTGGAGTATACCCAGCGAGGGGCAATCATGGCGGGCAGCCGCTCGGTAAGGTGGCGCAGCATTTCAAACGATAAGCTGCCAGAGCCAACCACCATGCCTGCACGAAACTCGGTAACAGGAACGGCAAATTGGCGCAGGGAGGCACCCGTTTCCTGGCGAGAGCGCAAATGCTCAGACAGATTGGCCTCTGGGTCTCCCAGGCCGCCCAAATAAATAATTTGCGCTACATTTTCTTCTTCAGCGGCGCGGGCAAAGTTATGGGCCGCCTCTTTATCTCGCTGGCTAAATTTGTCGTGCCCGCTCATGCTGTGGATTAGATAGTAGGCAGCATCAACGTCTCGCAGCGCCTCATTCAGAGATTGTGGCTCCAGCACATCCCCAACGGCCACTTCGACATGATCAAACCAGTCGCGATTCTGCAGCCGACTGCTGCTGCCACGCACCAATACGCGAACGCGGTACCCGGCCTTTAATAGCTGCGACACCAGGCGCCCGCCAATGTAGCCTGTCACCCCTGTGACCAGGACACGCTGAGGTTTTTGAACTGATTCCATAATTTCTCCCAACTAAAAAGACAAATTTTTTCTGATTTCTGGGTGCAAGAATGAGTGCAGGAGAAGCCAGAACAAAGCGTATTATAACGCCTCGCTCTAGTTTTGTCAATATTTTGTACATGTTTTGCGCAGATTTAGCTGCACCTACTGCTTACTCTGTTGACAAAATCACGACATCACTGCTGGATAAGACCGACTCACCACCCAGGCCTCCGCCTTCGCTTTGGCGCACGGTGGCGCGCAGCTGCCGTCCATTTTTTATTTCCAACGGAGCAATAGGGGATCCATCCTCATAGGTAATTTGGGAAACGGGCTGGGACCGTATCTGGTAGGTTTGCCCGTTGGGGTCTCAATCTTGATGAGGGGTTCGTCTTGGGGAATTAGATCTACGGCCGTAATCGTGCCCTGTACCACAAAGTCCACGTCGAGAATATCAGACGGGTTCAGCTCCAGGCCAGTTGCTTCATCAATAGCGGGTGTGGGAGAAACGGCCGTTGGTTCTGCAAACGCACCGCCAGAGGTGCAAGCAGCTAGCATAGCAAGCAAAAGCAAGGTGGCGAAACACAGCATTGATCTATACCCTCTTTTCATGATAGTCTGTCCTTTATTTCTTGCCGGTAAGGAACGGTCGTTCTGCCAAACTCTTGTCACTTCTAAAAATGAAAAATCTTCTCAAAAAAACAGTCGTCATCTGGTCCCCTATTCTACTTATCGTCGGCATCATTAGCCTAGAACTTTATACCGACAACTGTAACTGCGTCGTCCCACCAGAAACAGCGGAACGCATTACAACAGTCCCAATTTGTGAAGATGGTTCAGACGACTACCCCTTCGCGTATAACGCCGAACAAAGACAGTTGATTGATGAAGTCATAGAGAAGCGCAGCTTGGGCGAATCTATCACAAAAGCTGAGTATCGCGAAGCAATGGATCTACTGGTTTACGAAGTTTCCCCAGAGCAGCTTGGCGGTTTAAATGGTGTGGTATGCCGTCAGGGTGTTGCTTTTGTCAGAGAATCCCTACCTGAGTTGGCAAAACAACACGTTGCCCGTCACGAGCTAGAACACCTCTTTCAAACCACCGACGTAAATCGAGAGGTAGAGGCAACTATTGCCGCCAGTAAAGAGTATCCAATAGGCTTGCTTGCCACCATTGTCTCTTCTCTCATCGCTGCTAAAGAAGACCTTTCCTGGTGCTGCTTTCTGAAAAGCAGTTGGGCTATTTTTAAACTCTACTTTCTCGGGATTGATTGGAGAACATAGGTCGAGTAGGCAATCTTGTCTTACCAGTTACATTCTAAAGACACCATAATGCGGCTGGCCCGGCGTAACAAAATCGACGTTGTGGGCCACTGATAGACCCACACTCAGCGCCCGGCGCGTATCGCGCGGGTCGATAATACCGTCGTCCCAGAGACGCGCCGTAGCGTAATAGGGATCTGACTCCTGCTCAAACTTTTGCCGCGTCATCGCCTGCATGGCCTCAATGGTGATCTGGTCAGGTTCCTGGCCGCGCCGTCTGGAAGCCGCTTCCTGCACAATGCCCAGCACCCCTGCCGCCTGCTCGCCACCCATCACCGCCACCCGGCTGTTCGGCCAGCTCCACAAAAAGCGAGGGTCGTAGGAACGGCCGCACATGGCATAGTTGCCCGCCCCATAAGAGCCTCCCACAATCACCGAAAACTGGGGCACGCTGCTGGTAGCCACCGCATTGATCATCTGGCTGCCGTGCTTGATGATGCCGCCCCGCTCGTACTGCGTCCCCACCATGAACCCGGTAATGTTTTGCAAATAGACCAGCGGGGTGCGGCTCTGGTTGCACAGTTGAATGAACTGCGCCGCCTTGTTGGCACATTCAGAAAAGAGGATGCCGTTGTTGCCCAATATGCCCACCGGCCAGCCGTTAATTACCGCATGGCCTGTCACCAAAGTCGGACCATACTCCGGCTTGAATTCGAAAAACTCGGAGCCATCCACCAGCCGGGCGATGACCTCGCGAATGTCGAAAGGAACGCGTGGATCGGCGGGGATGACGCCCAGCAGCTCGTCGGGATCGTAAGCCGGGTCGCGCGGCGACTGGCGACGGCCGAGGCAGGCCGCTGGTTTTTGCTGCTGGAACTGGCTGGCGATGAAACGGCCGATCCGCAGGGAATCCGCATCGTCTTCCGCCAAATAATCGCTCAGGCCTGACACCTGTGCATGCATTTCGGCCCCGCCCAGCGTCTCGTCATCCACCTCTTCGCCAATGGCCATCTTCACCAGCGGCGGACCGCCCAGATAGGCTGTGGCCTTGCCACGCACAAAAACCGTATAGTCGCTCATCCCCGGCACGTACGCCCCGCCCGCCGTAGATGAGCCAAACACCAGCGCCACCTGCGGAATGCCCGCCGCCGACAGCCGCGCCTGGTTGGCAAAGGTGCGCCCGCCCAGAATAAAGATTTCATCCTGGTAGAGCAAATTGGCTCCGGCCGATTCCACACAGGTGATGCAGGGCAGCCGATTTTCAGCGGCAATGGCCTGGGCACGCAGCGTCTTTTGTAGCGACATGGGGTAAACCGCCCCGCCCTTGGCCGTGGCATCATTTACCGAGAGGAGACATTCGACGCCACTCACCACGCCAATGCCCACGATTTGCAGTGCGGCGGGGGCTTCGTCGTTGTACATGCCCCAGGCGGCCAGTGGCGACAGCTCTAAAAACGGCGTGCCGGGGTCGAGCAGCAGCTCCAGCCGTTCGCGGGGCAGCAGCTTGCCCTGCTGGCGAAACTTCTGTTCGCCGCGCTCCCCGCCACCGGCCCGCACCGCCGCCTGCCGCGCTTGCAGCGTTTCTACCAGCTCCAGCATGGCAGCGCGGTTGGCTTTGTACTCGTCGCTGCGTGTATTTAAGGATGATTTTAGTTGGTCCATGCGTTTTTTATCCACAGATTTCGCAGATTACACAGATTTTATTTTTCTCTCTGTGTAACGCTGCGCTTCTTTGTGCAACTCTGTGTTTACGCTTTTCGCTGCTTATTTTCAGAAAAGA
>JBHIWP010000366.1:0-6009 GCA_041987425.1 Promineifilaceae bacterium (SeqCode)
CTCAATAGAAACCGAGCAGCGGGCATTTACGATTGAGCCACTCACCCAGCTGTTGGAAGGAAATGCCCGGCCCATTCTGGAAAATACCCTGGCCACTTTAAAAGTGTTCACCATTAGTGGTGATCCGCTGAAATCTTACAACATACCGGGACGGCCGCTTTTTGTGCCTGCCTGGACCGGCATTTTCTTCTATGTGGGACTGTTATTCGCATTATGGCATTGGCGGCGGCCTGTTTACGCCTTTGTTTTGTTGTGGCTGCTCTTTGCTCTTTTGCCCACAGTCGTCACCATCAGCGCCCCTAACTTTAATCGGATGGTGGCAGCGCAGGTGCCGATTATGTTTTTGGCCGCGGTGCCTATGGCGGAACTGGTGCGCTGGGCCAGGTCTCGCCCCGAGAAGTGGGTCGTGGGGCCTGCCGTGCTTCTGGTAACTCTGTCAATTTTCTTAGCGGCCCAGGCAACGTGGCGAGATTATTTTTTTGTGTGGCCCAACGATCATGCTCTGGTTCATACGCTCAATCGCGAGGTTACGGCCGTTGCCCACTATCTGGAACATAGCCCCGACACGCGACCAGCGGTCATTAGCAGCCGAGACATCGCCGATGAAGATCCTTACATCGTGTCTGTGAGCATGGATCGAGAAGACTTTGCTATTCGCTGGGTAGATACAAGCCAGGCAATTGCGCTGCCCGCTGGGGTAGATGAGGCCCGCCTGATCATCACCGCCGATAGATGGATCGATGAGGCACTGTTAGGCCTGGCAGGCATTTCTGGCGCACCCGAGCATCAAGAAGGTAAATTTGCCATTTTTGAGCTCAAGGATGGCGCCTGGACTGTTGCCGGGCAAACGCCACTTTCATATTTGACGCCAGATATTCTCCTGCCCACAGCCGAAACTGCCCAACCGGCAAACTGGCCGTATCCCTATAAGTTTTGCGATTGCCCGCTGGGTGAAACCAGCAGCGGAACTTTAATGCTCACCGGGCTGTCCAGCGCAGAGATATGGCGAGCTGGTGAAAATATGGAGCTGGTGACGACGTGGCAGCCGCTAGTCGATTCTAACTTTGCCTCCCTGGCCCTATTTGTTCATTTGCTCAACGGTAGCGGCGAGATCGTTGCCCAATATGATGGGCTGGGCTATCCGCCCCATACCTGGCGCATTGGGGATCGCTTTGCCCAGCTTGCCCGCATACCTCTTCCTGCCGACTTGCCCGCGGGGGAATATTGGCTTCAGATCGGGCTGTACGAACGTGAGACCGGGCAGCGGTGGCTGCTGCTGGATACCCGCGACGTGTCACTGGCCGATCGCCTGCTGGTTGGCCCGCTGCTTTTGGACGAAGAGGGCGTACTTCGTTTGGCGCGTTAGGCCGTTATAGATTTACTTCTCTAGCATGCTGTTTTGCACCGCTTAGATCAGGGTGTGGGGAACGGCCGTTTTCCCCAATCTCGTGCTAAATTTCGGCAGCCAATTTATAATTCCAGCCTGGATGTCCAAGACAACATCGCTGCCCTAATCGCGCCTCAAAATACACCTGATCTTAAGAAGTAAAAAGGCAAAAATGACAAATCACTATGATGTAATTATTGTCGGCGGGCGAAATGCGGGTTCCAGCTTGGCGCTTCGTCTTGCCCAACAGAATCTCAAGGTATTTCTAATTGACCGCGCCAATTTCCCCAGTTGGCCACAGGTGCCCAGCAGCCCAATTATCCACGCCGGAACGATGCGTCTTTTAGATGAATTGGGCTTTGATGAAGGAGAATATACCTTTCCCGATGGCAAAATTACGGAATATTCTTTGACCTTTGTGGGGCACTTTCAAGTATATATGCCCACAGAAATCATGAAGATTGATCGCAATCATGCCTATGGAATTGACCGCAATCGCTTTGATGCGGTACTGTGGGAGCGCGCTGCCAGCACTCCGAATGTAACCGCCCTCTCTAACTTCTCGGCTACAGGTATTCTGAAAGAAAATGGGCGCGTCACGGGGATTATTGGCAAAGATCGAACTGGCACGCAGGTGCGCGTTACGGCCGATGTGGTGGTCGGCGCGGATGGGCGCTTTAGCTGGACGGCGCGTGAAGTTGGCGCCAAGGTCATAGAAGAGCGCAACGAATATGTAGGATCATCTTATCATGCTGAGTGGGAAAACGTTGAGCCGGTTTCACCTGATCATCCACACGTACTCAGTTTTTACAACACCACAAAAGGGATTCTGTTTATTTTCATTCCGATTGACACCGGAAAGTATATTGTTGGTAATTACCTCACAAGTGAAACTAATAATTTCGGACCTAAGAAGCTGGAGAGCCACTATCTGGAAAGCCTGCAATCCGTTCCTGAAGTTTGGGCACGGCTGAAAAATGCCAGAAAAGTTACCAACGTTGTCGGCGTTAAGGATATTCAAAACGGCTACCGGACACCCTACGGTGATGGTTGGGTCCTGGTAGGGGATGCTGTGCATTACAAAGACCCGATTGATGGGCAAGGCATTTATGACGCGCTGCTCGGTACCAAAATCCTGGCTGAAGCGATTCGGAAGTGGAAACAAGAAGGCTGTTCCTGGGAAGCGTCGATGAAGTTTTACCAGGACGAACTGTGGCAAGAGACCCACGCGATGTTTTTACAAACGGTGGAGCGGATCAAACAGGAAGCCTATGGCAAGCCGCCGCCGTTCATTATCAACACAATCATTCGTTGGACACTGACAGATCCAGAATATCAGGCAGGTTTTTTGCGCTACATTCATCGCGCCATTGATCCTTCTGAGCGCCCGAACCCGCACCCCAAATTTTTCTTACGTGGGATTAAACGCGATTTGTTTAGAAAACAGCCAGCATAGACGAGAGCTGGTGCACTGTAAGGAATACAAATATGAAACCTGCTGCTGTAGGAACTGGTTCTGGGTGTGCCATCTGGGTGTTGGCTTTTGTTATTGTTTCCACGTGCTTTTGCCCGTTGGCCATGGCTGGTGGGGCATTAGCTTCGACAGTAGGGTCAGAATGGGCGGCGACTATGGTGGAGCCGTATTTGTGCCCAGAAAACAGCACGGCAGAAATCGTTACTTACCAAACGACAATCACTGACGATTCAGGCAGCGTAGGCCCTGCAACTGGTTACATCATGCAGTGTGTGGATAGGGCGGGCGCTGTTGTTCGGGATGGCAGTCCAGACTATGCATTTTATGTTGTAGGCGTGTTTGCGCTGGGTAGTTTGGTTCTTTCGGCGCTGGGCGCATTTTTCATAGCCGCACCGCTGGGCGCGCTCATTGCCCGACGCCGCGGGCGTGCTGCCCCGGCTGGCACGCTGTAATTCTTCCATTTTCAAGGAGAGATTTGCCCGTGCCTAAAACTTATCGCATTCCTTTCCCCTCCGCCGAGCCAGGCCAGATTCGCTTTTCCAGCCACTGTGTTTGCTGTGGCTTGCCCGCTCAGGCGACCTCCAACCTGGTTGTGACCCGGCAGGTTAAACGAAAGCGCAAGCAAGAAACAGAGATATTGCATTACCCAATCCCGCATTGCGAACAATGCCACCGGGGCAGTAAAGCAACTTTTTTAGCTGGATTACTGCCGTTTGCGGCTGGGTTCATTCTTCTGGGCGGGGCGGCCTTTTTGATAACAATGTTTTACGCAGTGGATCAGGGCATTGACCAAAATACGATCCCGGGCAGCAACAACTCGACTGTGGTAGGTGGAGCGGTTGGCCTGATCATAGGGATGCTTGGTGGATTTCTGTTTGAGCTGCTGGCGCGTTTGCTGCTGCTGCCTATATTTGGCAAGGCGCTGTGGCAGGCACCTTTGCTGCTTACCCAATTTATGCGGGACAGCGATTACGTAGCCGGGGTGGAGGGACGGCTGGATAGGCCATCGGGAGAGCTGCTGTTGACGTTTAACCGGGAAGATCTGGCGGAACCTTTTGGAATAGAAAACCCGGCGGCCCAGCCTGTGAATTTATAATTGTACAAACGGCCGTTTTTCCGTATCATCCACTTTTTGTATCAGCCCAATACAATTTCATTAGAAATTCGAGCCCAATGTGCTGCGAGTAGTTATGAACGAATCATTGATCGAAAATTACATCATGACCACTTTTCCAGAAGTGGAAACAACGACAAATTTTGGCTACACCTTCTTTTTCTACAAATCTGAGCGTGTACAGCCCTTTGCGACTCTAGTCGCCGCAGACAACGAGTATGAGCGCATTTCCAATCTGGATCGCCCGGGCGTTTTTCGCCTTAATATTGGCGTTAGCAGGCAAACTTTCCAATCGCTGTTTGGCACAGCGAAAGTTGATGTGAGCAATTACGACTTCACCGCCTTGGATATCATCATGCCCCATCCCGACTATGCCCCGCAAAACTTTGTATGCGTACTTTCACCCGGAGAAGCAACGCTCGCCCAAACCCAGGCACTGCTTGCCGAAGCATATGGTATTGCTGTTGAAAGATTCAACAGGCGAAACAAGAACAAATAAGCCTGGTGTCTTTACGCTTTGCCTGGCCGAATTCTTTTGCGAGCGAACGGCCGTTCCTCCTACCCAAAGTGCCTTGCCTGCTGATTTCCATTTTTACTATACTGTATCCGGTTATTGGCAAATGAAGCGCGTTTAGGAGCCCGCCGCTTGTTAAAGTAAAGCTCTCTGCGCCAGGATGCAAGATGAACACAATGCCCAAGCACAATATTTATCTGGAGAAGGGAAAGAAAAAGGTCTTTGCTGCGGCCGTTGATTGGCCCGGTTGGTGCAGGCCGGGGCGGAGTGAAGCCGCAGCCATGCAGGCGCTTCTGGCGTACGGTCCACGCTATGCCCGGCTGTTGCGCGATACAAAGCTAGAATTCCATCTGCTGGACAGCATCGACGGGTTCCACGTTGTTGAGCGCGTTGAGGGCAGCGCCACAACCGATTTTGGCGCACCGGACAAAACTATCTTAAGCGACAGCGCGCCGCTTGCGGCAGGCGAGTTGGAGCGGTTGAAAGCCCTGCTGGCAGCTCTCTGGCAGGGTTTTGATGCGGCGGTGGAAACGGCCGTAGGCCAGGAACTGCGCAAAGGACCCCGGGGCGGCGGCCGCGATCTGGACGGCATTGTGGAACACGTTATGGTGGCAGAGGTGAGCTACTTGAGGACACTAGGCGGAACATTTGCCGAGGTAAAAGAGGAGAGTATGAAGCAGCGGAGCGCCCGGCTGCACCAGGAAATCCTGAATACAGTGGACGCGGCCGCTGCCGGCCAGGTGCCAGAAGCGGGACCACGCGGCGGCAAAAGATGGCCACTGCGCTATTACGTCCGGCGCTCTGCCTGGCACGTCATCGACCATATCTGGGAAATTGAGGACAGGCTTGACGATGAAGCGCCGTAAAAGCGAGCCAGCATTCCCAGATGAAACTGTTGACTACCGGCAGCATCCCGAAGCCTATCGCATCGCCCGTGGTGAAACTGGCGTATTGACGGTTGAGCCCTACAAGGGTGAACTGCTGCCCCTCTGGCGCTTCAAAACGCCGCAGGAAGCGGAAGATTCGGCCAGGAAAATTCTGGAGCAATACGAAGTATACAAAGACAGGGGCGATTTTGTGGGCATGGACATGGCGCGCAAGTTCCTGCAAATGGGCTACACGCGCTCGCGCCGCTACGCGCGGCACCGCTCGGGTCGTAAGTATGCAGAGGATGGCACTGAACTGCCTGAAGATCCCGATCCGCAGAAGGCACAGTCGGCCCAGATATTTAAGGCAGCCTGGGACCAGGTACGCAATGACAGCGTTTACCAGCAGCGCAAAAAGCAGCACCAACGCCTCGTCGCCCGGTCTCGTAAGCGGGGAGGGGCGACACGGAGCCAAAACGAATAATTCAACAGGCTGTGAGGGGGACGGCCGTTTCCTCCAAACGTTTTCAAATAGTGTTGACATGAAACGCTGCCTCACCCATCGGGGAACGGCCGTATTAAAGTGCTCTTGACCCGGCCCACCAGTTCATGTATCATCTTTGTATATACATTCGGCGAGGTGTGGCATGCAAA
>JBHIWP010000367.1:0-5983 GCA_041987425.1 Promineifilaceae bacterium (SeqCode)
TTACCGGGGCAAGTACCGTAATCTGCCCTTTGTTGGCCTGCTAAAGCCAGAGATTTTCCAGCCCTCAACCGTGCGTCAGTAAGAATAGAATAAAAAAGCGCGCATCTGACATCATCAGGTGCGCGCTGGAACTCCGTATAAATGCGAGGAGCTCCAAGTAACCGTCTAGTTGCTTACCGCTTCCTCTGGTTTGAGTGAGCATGTTGTCTCTCATTCCTTTGGATCTTTCTTGCTAACTTTTATGTAATTACCATTAATAAAAATGATCTATTACACAGATTGTTAGTAAGTCTTACTGTGGCTTTTTAAACTTACTTGTCAATATCTTTCGATATTTACAAACTGAGTTTATATTTCCGCAGTTTCGGTAAAGCACCGTTCAATTTCTCGGAGCTTCCTCTAGCTCATAGGTGAAAGTAGGTTAGTACTTTGCTCCTAAAAGGTAGGTACAGTATAAGTATTGACAGCGGGATTGTCAAATGAATAGTTGCTTAACGAACGCTAAATTAGGCAAAAGCGTCGCGTTTAAATGCCCAGGATAAGCTTGGCTAACGAAAAGTAAATAAGTAAGCCAGTTGCATCGACAATGGTGGCGATCATGGGGCCGCTAATAACCGTGGGATCGATATGGTAGCGGTCTGCCAGCACGGGGATGACCGTGGCGACCGTGGTAGACCAGATCACGATGATTGGCAGCGTAAGGGCAATAACCAGGGCTACCTCAAAGCCAGTGTCCCACAGCAGGGCGCGCGCGATGCCCACAGCCCCCATGGCCAGGCCCAGCAGCAGACCCACTGATACTTCTCGCCACCAGGCGGCACTAAGGTTGCTCAGCCGCACCTCGTCCAGCGTAATGGCGCGAATAATGGTAGCCACCGTTTGCGAACCTGCGTTGCCTCCCGTGCCGGTGATGAGCGTAATGAAGAAGCCCAGGGCCACCACTAAATCCAGCTCATTTTGGAAGAGGCGGATGACCTCACCGGAGAGCGTGGAGGCGACAAAGAGCAGCAGCAGCCAGCCGATGCGCTTGCGCACAATTTGGAACACGGAAACGGCAAAGTAAGGCTGGTCTAACGGTTCAGAACCACCCAACCGTTGAATATCCTCCGTGACCTCTTCTTCAAAAATATCCAGCACGTCATCGACTGTAACCACACCTAATAATTCATTTGTTTCGCTGACGACCGGCACCACAAAATAATCATATCGCGTTACGAATTCAGCCAGCTCCTCCTGGTCTGCCGTGACGGGAATGGAAGCGACGTCGCTGCTCATAAGCGACTCGATGGTCTGATCTGGCTGTGAGAGGATCAGCGTTCGCAGCGGCACCACGCCGATTAGCTTATTGCCCCGGTCTACCACATATAGATAGTGGAGCGTTTCGGCATCTTCCAGGGAGCGCAAATAGTCAAACGTCTCGCTGACGGTCCATTGGCGGCGCAGTGCCACCACATCGCGCGTCATCAGGCGGCCCGCGGTTTCCTCTTCATAGGCCAGAAGTTCCTGGACTTCGGCCGCTTCTTCCGGCTCCATCAGGCCAATCAGGCGGTCGGAGATTTCGTCCGGCAGATCTTCCAGAAATTCGGCCGCATCGTCCATGGGCAGCTCGTCTAGAAGGTCCGCAAGCCGCTCATCATCGACTTTTTCTACCAGCTCCTGGCGTATTTGGCCGCCGGTTTCATCCAGCACTTCACTGGCAATTTCAATAGGCAGCAGCTCGAAGACGGCCACGGCCGTTTCTGAACTCAGTTCATCTAGCAGCAGGGCAATATCGGCCGGATGCACGCGCGCCAATATGGTTTGCAGCCCGGCAAGATTGCCCGCGGCCACGAGCTGTTCTACTTCTTCAATTGGGGGGAGATTCAATAAAGTATCATCCATCTTGGATACACTCCTGTATCGGAGAACGGCCGTCTAAAAGCCGGGCCAATGGTAACAAAGATTGGGTCGAGGCAACCGCCTCATTATAGCGAAGGGGCGAAAAATAAACAGAGTGCCTGCGGCGCGAAGGTCCGCGAAGTGAACCAAATCGTGCTACAATTTCGTAGCCGAGGAGGACACGATGGTCACTGTTTTGTTGGCGCTGAACTTCCTTTTAATGATTGGCCTGCCCATTGTCTTTGCGCGCAAGATTGCGGTGCAATACCAGGTGGGCTGGCGCTTGTTTGGAATTGGGGCCGTCGCCTTTATTTTGGCACAGGTTGCCCACATTCCTTTCAACTTGCTCATTGTGCAGCAGCTTGAGTGGGTGACTGCCGGTAATTTAATCCTTTACGCTGCTTTTTTAGGTCTATCTGCCGGGAGTTTCGAAGGGGTTGCTCGCTACCTGACTTTTCGCTTTTGGGCCAGGCAGGCCCGGAGCTGGCGTCACGGGGTAATGGTTGGCATGGGGCACGGGGGGATTGAAGCTATTGGAATTGGGGCGCTTGGGCTGCTCAATTTTATTGTCCTATGGGGGTTACGTGAAGGGTACTTTAGAGGCCTGTTGGTCACCGTGCCCGCGGAGCAGCTGCCGCTGGTGGACCAGCAAATTGCTGCCTTGTTTAGCGTGCCGCTGCCCATGGCGCTCTACGGGGCGCTTGAGCGCGTTTTTGCACTGCTGCTGCATTTGTCCGCCTCATTGCTGGTGATGCAAGCAGTGGTGCGGCAGCAGATGCGCTGGCTTGGCGCGGGGATATTGTGGCACGCGGTGATTGATGGTGTGCTGGTGTATGTGGTTGTTCAGTGGGGGGTGATCATGGCAGAGCTGGTTCTAGGAGTAATGAGTTTTGTCAGTCTGGGAATCATTTTTGCCTTGCGCACGGCCGATCCCGTTGCCACCGAGCTGCCGCCGCTGCCAGAATTACAGCCGCTGGTGCCCATTGAGCCGACCAAAGAAACTGTGGAGCGAAGCCGGTATTCAAGTTGATTCAAAGCAAAATAATTCGCATAGCGATTATCACAGACAACAAAAAGAAAACAACTATGATTGAGACAATCAATTTAACAAAAAAGTTCGATGACAATACGGCCGTTGACCGCCTCACCCTCACAATCCCTGAAGGAGAAGTATTTGGATTTCTAGGGCCTAACGGGGCTGGTAAAACGACTACTGTGCGCATGCTTACCAGCCTTATCGCGCCCACGGCTGGAACGGCCGTCGTGCTGGGGCACCGGCTGGGGGAAGGGGATATTGAGATTCGGCGTAACGTGGGCATCTTGACAGAGACGCCAGGAATGTATGAACGGCTTTCGGCCCACAAGAATCTCTCCATTTACGCCAAGCTGTACGAAGTAAGGGACGTGCCAGGGCAGGTGGAAAAATATTTACGCCTGTTGGGCCTTTGGGATCGGCGCAACGATGCCACGGGCACATTCAGCAAGGGCATGCGCCAAAAGCTGGCGATTGCCCGGGCCTTGCTGCACGAGCCGCGCATCCTTTTTTTGGATGAGCCAACGGCTGGGCTGGACCCTGAGGCAGCGCGTCTGGTGCGCGACTTTATTAGCGAGGTGAAGGGGCAGGGGCGCACAATCTTTTTGACCACTCACAACTTGGATGAAGCTGACCGGCTGTGCGACCGTATTGCCGTATTTAAATCGCGCCTGCGCGTGCTAGATACACCAGAGGGATTGCGCCAACAGTTATACGGCCGTCAAGTTGTCTTTCACCTGGCTCATGAGGCACAGTCGGGCCTGTCTATTTTGCACGAGCTGCCCTATGTGAAAAAGATCGAAGCGGTTGAGAACAAGCTCGTGGTTGCTGTGGATGATCCCGAAAAGCACAATCCTGAAATGATTCGACTGCTGGTTCAAGGCGAGCAAAATATCCAGTTTGTAGGGGAACTGCGCCACTCATTGGAAGAAATCTATTTGCAGCTGATCAACCGGGCAGAGGTGGAGGAAGAGCATGGACAAAATTAAAACAATTGTTGACAAAGAGTGGGCAGAAGTTTTCAAGAATAAACTGGTACTCTTTTCGGTGATTTTTCTGCCTCTGCTGCTCACAGCCTTGCCAATTATCACGCTTGCCAGCACCCAAAGCTTAATGGCGGAAGAAATGGCGAGCGCGTCATCACCCACCGACGATTTAGACGAGTTGCCAGATGAATTCTTGGGTGACATGTGTGTGGGCCTAAATGAGCAGGACTGCACGCAAGTTTATTTGCTAAACGTTTTTACGCTGCTTTTCATGATCTTGCCGGTGATGGTGCCCGTGACAATCGCAGCTTACAGCATCGTTGGCGAGAAAACGACGAGAAGCCTGGAGCCGCTGCTGGCTACGCCCATCACAACGCGGGAGCTAATTTTAGGCAAGGCAGCCGCGGCCGTTTTGCCCGCAATAGCGGCCACCTGGCTGTCGTTTGCCATCTATTTGCTGTCAGCGCGAGTAATGACAAACGAGGTGGTATTTGCCCGCATTATGGATCCCATGTGGCTGCTGGCTGTTTTTCTGGTAGGGCCACTGCTGGCAGTGCTTTCTGTGTGTGCAGCAATGATTATTTCTTCCAGGGTGTCAGATCCACGTACGGCCGAACAGCTTGCTGGGGCGGTTGTGCTGCCCGTTATTCTGGTGATGTTAGGACAATCGTTTGGCTTGTTTTTATTGAGCCAGGAGCTAATATTGGTAACGGCCGTTGTTCTCATTTTTCTCGACGCCGTACTTATTTACTTGACGATTACACTTTTTCAGCGTGAAACAATATTGACGCGCTGGAAATAGATTAACGAAATGCTATGAATGAAGCGAGCACCAATCGCGAGTTCATCCAAAGAGTCTTCGACACAAATCCCAATATCCTCTACATCTTTGATCTGGATGAGCAACGAGTCATATTTGAAAATGAGCACGTATCGACTGTTATTGGCTATACCGCTGCAGAAGTAAAGGAATTAGGCGCTAGCGTACTGCAGATGACTCACCCGGATGATATGCTGCAGATTCAGGAGCAGATTATTCTCCTACAGTCAGCTGCGGATGATGATATTCTAGAACTGGAATACCGCGTGCGTCATCGGGATGGTTCCTGGCGGTGGCTGCTCAGCCGCCATACTATTTTTGAGCGGGGGGAAGACGGCCGTGTAAGCCGGGTCATTGGCGCCGCCACAGATATTACTGAGCGCAAAGAAGCCGAGGCAGCACTCAGCCAAAGCCAGGCGCACTATCGCCTGCTCTTTGAGTCTGTGCCAGATGGAATTCTTATAGCCGATACCCAAAGTTATTATCTCGACGCCAATCCTCAGATGTGCACAATGTTAGGGTATACGCACGAAGAGCTGGTTGGACTTCACGGCTCAGACATTGTAGCGCCACAAGAAGTGCAGCAGATTGATCCCGCGCTAAACCAAATTAAAACGAGTTCTGAATATTTTCGCGTGTGGCAGTTCAAACGGAAGGATGGCTCTCTGTTTTCTGCAGAAGTGCGGGTATCTAGCCTGCCCGACGGCAATCTTTTGGCAGTTGTGCGCGACATTACAGAGCGCGTAGAGGCTGAGGAAAGACGCAAATACCAGGCGCTGCTGCTGGAAAGCATCTCCGACGCCGTCATTACCACAGATTTAGACTTTGTAATCCAGAGCTGGAACAGCGCTGCCGAAGCGTTATACGGCTGGCGAGCCGAAGAGGTGCTGGGCAAGACGATGGTAGAAATGATCCCTACCAGCTATCTTGATGTGCAGCTGGAGGAAGTCTTAGCCAGATTTGCCACTGAAGGAAGGTGGCAAGGCGAAGTGGTGCAGCAGCACAAAGATGGGCAAGACATCTATATATTTGCCTCAGTAAACCTGGTTGTGGATGAATATGGAGAGCCAGTCAGCGTGATGGCTATTAATCGCGATATTACCCTGCGTAAGCAGGCAGAAATGGCCCTGCAAGAAAGCGAGGAGAAGCTACAGCTTTTCATTGAGCACGCACCTGCCTCATTAGCCATGTTTGATCGTGAGATGCACTACATTGCCTACAGCCACCGCTGGCTGGCAGATTATGGCCTGGAAAAACAAACGCTGG
>JBHIWP010000368.1:0-5977 GCA_041987425.1 Promineifilaceae bacterium (SeqCode)
TGAAGCCAAGGATCGTAGGCGTTAATAACCGTAATTTGCAAACGTTCGAGGTGGATTTTGACAACACCGCCCGGCTGCGTAAGCAGATTCCCGCCGAGGTAGTGACGGTGGGTGAAAGCGGTCTAAAGAACGCATCAGACGTGCGCAAAATGGCCCAGATCGGCGTGGATGCAATCCTGGTGGGGGAAACGCTGGTAAAGAGTAAAGACGTGTATAAAACGGCCGCTGAGTTTGTGAGGGCGGGGCGGTAAAAAACGTTGACAAATTAGCAAAAGTGGGTATTCTATTAGCCGCTCTAAAGTAGAGCATGTTAATATTTTGAATCAGCACAAGAATCCAGTAGAATTCGGGTTCTTGTTTTTTTGCCTGTAGACCGGTCAGGTTGACTATTTTGAAGCAGAGGATTAATTATGGCTCGTAAATGTAAACTCAGCGGCAAAGGCCCGTTGGTCGGCAACAACGTTTCGTTCTCGCAAAAGAAGACCAAGCGGCGTTTTTTGCCTAATATCCAGACCAAGCGAATTTTCGTTCCCGAATTGGATCGGCACGTACGCATCAAAATGTCTGTGCGCGCCATGCGTACCGTTGATAAAATTGGCTTGATGCCTTATCTCAAGAAGCAAGGCCTGACGTTAAAAGACGTCACCTCGTAAATATAAAGAAGAGCGCCAAGGCGTATCAGCGACCTTGCGTTAATAATCTTTAGGAGCAGCAACCATGGCAAAGAAAAAAGGCATTCGCGGCGTGATTAAATTGCGCAGCACAGAAAGCCATCACATGTACTACACGACCAAAAATCGGCGTAATGATCCCAATCGGCTTGAGCTGAAAAAATACGATCCCACGCTGCGTCGCCATGTGATCTACCGCGAAACGCGCTAATAGCTTTCATTTCGAACAAAATTAAACCAGCCTGAAGCGCTCTGCTCCAGGCTGGTTTTGCTTTCTCTATATGCCAAACCTCCCGCAGGTTTCTGTCCAAATTTTACTTGGCATGAAACTTGCGGGAGGTTTTTTTGCGATGTTAGGTACGATGGACAGGTGGCCGAATGAGCAGCAAAAACGCTAACCGTGGCGGCAATGTTGTCTGCGATGACGTGGTTAGCGGCTTCTAAAAAGATGCTGCGATGCTCGTAATGGTTTGTGTATTGTAAGAATACGGTAGGTTGTAGCTCCCCACCGAGAGCAAGCTCATTTCGCTGTCTCTCGATTCGACCACCTTGCTATTAGTTTACGCGCTGAATTTCACTTATTCAATGGGCCATGAGGGGTAGTGCTGGGGTCATGGACGGTGGGTCAGTAATCAGTTGGGCCGTATTCAGTGGAAGGTTCGGATGGTTTGAGTGAGGCCTGTTGTGAGGGGGGTGGTGGCCTGCCAGTTGCTTTGCTTTTGGGTTTTTTGGGCATCGGCAATTTGGAGGGCTTCTTCGCCCGGGCGGGTAGGGAGGGCACCGATTAACGGCCGTCCCGCACCGCCCACAATTTCATAAATCTTCTGCACCACCTGGGCTACGCTGGTCGCCTGCCCGCTGCCCAGTTCCACGGTTCCCGCCGGAGCCAAATCTGCTTGCAGCATTGCCCACAGTCCAGCGACCAGATCCTCAACGTAGAGCCAATCGCGCTGCTGCGTGCCGCTGGTCATGGGGAAATCCTGTCCGGCCTGGGCGGCGACAATAGCTGCGGGAATGAGATTGCGCGGCGATTGGCCGGGGCCATATGTTTGGAAGATCATCGCGCCGTGGATGGGCCATTGGTGGGTACGGCCGTACATCTGGCAAAAGTTCCAGGCGGCGGCTTTGCTGGCGGCATAGACGTTCATGCTGCTGCGCTCCCCCGGCGTGCGGGCCACAATGAGCTGCTGCGTGCTTTGGCGCTTCTCAAAGCAGGCGCGAATGAGGTTAAGCGTGCCGTTGAGATTGTGACGCAGGGCCGTATCCAGCCCTAGAAATGGATCGGTCACGCCTGCCGCTGCCAGATGGATGACGTGGGTCGGATCAGCTTCGGCCAGGGCACGGCTGGTAAGCTGGAAGTTGCGCAGGTCGGCGTAGACGACGTGGAGCTGTTGTCGAATGGCTTGGAGGGGTGGGGGAAACGGCCGTAAATCCACATGGCTGTACACCTCCCGCACCAAAACAGAAAGTTCAACATTCGGCTGCTGCACCAAAAAAGGAACCAGCACCCGCCCCACAAAACCTGTTGCCCCTGTTACTAAAATTTTCACAAGAATCAAAATGTAGTGTCAAGGCGCGCCTTGGCACTACGAGAGGTTCAGGAATTCCCGGTACCAGGCCATTGTCTCCGCCAGGCCGCTTTCTAGCGTGTACTGCGGTTCCCAGCCCAGCAGGCGGCCAGCCTTGTCTGAATTAAGATATTGGTCCTGAATTTCGTTTTCCACCTCATCCAGGATGATCGGTTCCAGGTCTGGATGATCAGAGACGCGAATAATGGTTTGCACCACGTCGAGCGCAGTTTCTGGATGGCCCATGCCAAAGTTAAACGCCTCGCCGCACAGCTCTGGCTTGCCGATTTGCTCAGCGGCCATCAGGTAGCCGCGCACGGCGTCCTTCACATAAACGTAATCGCGCTTGAATGTGCCGTCGGACCGGATAATCGGCCGTTCGCCCAGCAGCACGCTGCGAATGGTGCCGGGCAGGATGCGGTTCCAGTTTAGATCGCCGCCGCCGTATAGGTTGGCGCAGCGGGTAACGATGACGGGCAGGCCATAGCTGTGGGCGTAGCTCTGCGAGATCAGGTCAGCGCAGCTTTTGGAGACATCGTAAGGGTGGCGGCCCTGCAGCGGGGCAGCTTCATAGTAGGGTAACTGTGGCTGGTCGCCATAGGCCTTGTCGCTGCTGGCAATGATGACGCCGCTGACGGTGGGGTTACGCCGGGCGGCTTCCAGCAGCAGGTAGGTGCCGCGAATATTGGTCTCAAACGTGGACAGCGGGGCGCGGTTGGCGATGGTAACGATGGTCTGGGCGGCCAGGTGAAAAATGATCTCAATTTCGTATTCAGCCAGAGTGCGTTCCAGCAAATCATAGTTGCACAGGTCGCCGCGTACGACTGTAATCTTGCTGATGGTGCCGGAGCGAATGAGATGAGATTGCGGAACGTGATCCCGAATCAGACCAACGACGTCAGCGCCAAGGTCGAGCAACGTAGCGGTTAGCCAGGAACCCAATAATCCGGTACAGCCGGTGATAAAGACGCGTTTTCCTTGCCAGAAGTTACTTTTCAATAGTTTTCTCCAAAAATATAGATTGGACCAATTTTTGAAAATTGGTCCAATCTCTTACCAGACCCGCCACGGCCGTTTTTCTTGCCACGCCTCTTTTAGGGTAAGAGCATCTTTGAGCGTTTTCATGGATTGCCAATAGCCAGTATGCTGGTAGAGCATGAGCTGCCGCTGCTGGGCCAGCTGGGGCAAAATATCCCGCTCCAAATCGAGCGCTTCCCGGTTTTCGGCACAGATCAGGTCCAGCACGGCCGTTTCAAACAGCATAAACCCACCGTTGATCCAGTAAGGCAGGATTGGCTTTTCCACAAATTCCGTGATCTGGCCACTTGCATCTGCCTCCACCTTGCCATATTGGGAGGGAAACTGGATGCCGGTGATAGTGGCCATCTGCCCATGTTGCTCATGAAAGTGCACCAGTTGCGCCAGATCAATGTTGGCTACGGCTTCACCATAGGCCACAAAGAAACGGTCGTTTCCCAAATAACTAGCTACTTTTGCCAGCCGGGCGGCGCGTTCCGTTTCCAGACCGGTATCGACCATGGTCACTTCCCAGGGAGCGTGTTCATAATCGCCGCTGAAAGCAACGAGCGGATGGCTGTTGCCGCTGTCTGGGTCAGCCAGGCTAATCGTCACGTCGCGGGTCATGGCTTCATACTCCAAAAAGTAGCGCCGCACCTGGTCCGCCTGGTGCCCCAGCGCCAAAATGAAGCGATTGTGCCCGTACGCGGAAAAAATCCGCATGACGTGCCACAGTAACGGCCGTCCGCCAATGTCGATCAATTCCTTCTTGGTGAGCGTGTTGCCCATGCGCGTGCCCTGTCCGCCGCACATGATCACGACTGGGATGCCTGACATTTCGGTAATCAGTGAAAAGTGAAAAGTGAAAAGTGAAAAGTGAAAAGAGGCTCACTTTTTACTTCTTACTTTTCACTTGCTTTCTCCTTATTCTGCTCCGACTCTACCGTCGTCCTTAAATTCTTTACAAACGGTGGATAGACAATGCCCGCCTCGGTGACGATGCCGGTGACGTAGCGGTGGGGCGTGACGTCGAAAGCGGGGTTGCGGGCGGTGATGCCTGCGGGTGCGATTGACTTTCCGCCCACCTCCAGCACCTCTTCATCTCCACGTTCCTCGATTGGAATGAGATCGCCGTTTTCCAGCTCTAAATCCACCGTGCTGGTGGGCACGACTGGGTAAAAGGGCACGCCGTTTTCTTTAGCTACGACGGCCAGCTTGTAGGTGCCGATCTTGTTGGCCACGTCGCCGTTTGCGGCCGTTCGGTCGGAGCCGACTAGCACAATATCTACCTGCCCCGTGCGCATGAAGTGCCCGGCGGCGTTGTCGGCGATGAGGTCGAAGGAGATGCCGCGCTGCTGGAGTTCCCAGGCCGTGAGGCGGGAGCCTTGCAACCGGGGACGGGTCTCATCGACCAGCACGTGAATCTTTTTGCCCTGCTCGTGCGCGGCAAAAACGACACCCAGCGCCGTGCCCCAATCTACCGTAGCCAGTGCGCCGGTATTGCAGTGGTGCAAAATCGTATCGCCATCGCTGATCAGCTCGGCGCCATTGTAGGCCATGCGCTTGTTGAGCTCGACGTCTTCGTCCGCCAGCTTTTGCGCTTCGGCCAGGATGGCGTCGCGCACGTCCTCCACGCCTTCCAGCTCTTCGTTGGCCGCCACCCGCAGCATGCGCCGGACGGCCCAGGCCAGGTTTACGGCCGTTGGCCGGGCGGCGTTGAGGTGGTCTGCGGCCGTTTCCAAATCACGCAGCAAGGTCAACCGGTCGGTGGCGCCAGACTGCCGCGCCGCTAACGCCATGGCAAACGCCGCTGCGGCCCCGATGGCTGGCGCGCCGCGCACGTACATCTCTTTGATGGCCCGAGCCACTTCCTTGTAATCGGTGAACTCAGCAATAACATATTCCCAGGGCAGCTGCCGCTGGTCAATCATCTTGGTGCTGTTTAAATCGTAATCCCAAAAAACGGTTCTCATAGTTGCCTCGAACGTGGTAGCAAATGGTATACAAATTTCGGGCGAGATCATAACACAGCCCGGGGGGGACTGCCAGCAGGCGAGAGAATGGTTAATGGTAACTTTTAAGGGTAAATAGCAAATGTTTAGGGAGACTGCTCTACATTAATCTCTCACTTATTCTTCCAGCCGCCAAAATTAGAAGTGCCTTGTCCCTCCCCTGGCAACCAGCTAGAATCGCCCGGTGCGTAAAATAACACCATTTAAGCGATTTATTCTTTTTTCCAACCGCCGCTGGCTTTCGCCGGGCATTGGGTTGAAACGCTGGCTCATCGTATTGGGGCTGGGCACGGCCGTTTCCGGTGTGGCTCTTGTTAATTTGCTTCTCTGGCTAGAGCAACAGCTCTGGTTAGATAGTGCTATCTCTCATTGGCTAACGCTTCAGTTTCTGCCCTGGACCCTACGCATCATGTTGCCGCTGCTGTTGGGGGCGGCGCTGATCGTTACCAGCATCTTAAAAATTGCGCGCGCCCTGACGGCTCCGTTTCAGACGGCAGACAGCAGCGTGGCCGAGCGCATCTACGAACACAGCCGCCGCCGCCGCGGGCCAAACATCGTGGCCATCGGCGGTGGCACCGGCATGCCCGGCCTGCTGCGCGGCCTGACGGAGTACACGCGCAACATCACCGCCATTGTGACCGTAGCCGATGACGGGGGCAGCAGCGGCCGTTTGCGGCGTGAGTTTGGTTTGCTGCCGCCAGGGGATTTT
>JBHIWP010000369.1:0-5973 GCA_041987425.1 Promineifilaceae bacterium (SeqCode)
ATGATCTGCGTCACACCCAGCATCACCGTCGTCAGCAGCTGGCCGTACCCGTAATCGAACGACCACGGCACCGTGCACACGATGCGGTCCTCCGGCGTGTACCCGAACACACCGCCCACCGCGCGGCACGCGCTCACCAGGTTCCGGTGCGGCTGCGTCACGCCCTTGGGCATCCCCGTCGATATGCAAGTGAATCTGGCAGTCCGGATGGCCCGGCGCGGCCATGATGTAGACGGGATAGTCTCCTTCAAACGAAGGATTGGTCAGCAAATTGTTGCCGGGGCACACTTCCTCATCGCCCACGGTGACGGTGAGGGGCTGTTGGGGGGTAGACGCTAAAACAACGGGCCGGGGTCGCAAGAGCTGAACAACGGTGGCGGTGATGAATAGCAGGGCGAAAGAAATGGTTAGTAATACGGCCGTTCCTTTATTCACAAAATTTACTCCTTGGGCAAAATCTATAGCTTACGCCGAAATGTTAGCAACCAGCGTACGGCCTGACCGTGCCAGGAGCGTGAATTGCAGGTCGTTTTTACGGGATTTTTGCGGCGGATGAAGGGGGAACGGATGTCTGGCGTTTACCCCCACCGACGCAGCGCCAGGGCCGAGCCAAAGCGGGCAAAAGCCGCCACGCCGAGTGCGGTTGCCAGCCCTACCTGCTGGGCAAAGAGCGGCCCCAGCAGTGAGCCCATCAAAATGGCGGCATTGAGCGCCAGATTGTACCAGGCCAGGTGAGACGGCCGTTCCGCCTCAGGAATGCGCTCCAGCATGTAGTTGGCAATGGCACCGCCCGCCAGGGACCAGGACACTCCGCCCACGGCTGAGGTTATGAGAAAGAGAGTGAGGTCTTGCGTAACGGCAGTTAACGCCGGATAGAGGCTCATCGTCACCATGCCCCACAGCAGCACGCCCTTGTGCTGCAGGCGGCTGGTGACGCGCGTAAGCTGGGTGGAACCCACTAGCACTGTAGCGTAAAAGACAGCGTTGCCCAGGCTGATTTCCGTATCGCTCAGGTGCAGATGGTTTACCCAGTAAAGAGGAAACAGGGGAATAGCCAGGTATTGGGCAAAATGGAACAGGAACATCAGCCCCACGATGGGGCCAAACGGACCGCTGAGGACGCGAGAGCGCAGCCGCGGCCGCTGGCTGGTGCGCGCAAAAAAGCGCAGCCCCACACCGGTTCTTATGCCGTCGCCCACGGAGCGATGAAGGCCCGGACGGGCGTCATCACCCAGGCTTTTGCCGTTTTGGTAGCCGCCGGTTTGCAACGGCCGTACAAACCACAAATGCAAACTGCTCATCATGGCGCCCACCAGGCCAATGCCAAACACTACCTGGTACCCAAGTGGAAACGGCAGGCGATCCAGCAGCAGCCCGCTGCCCAATGATGTAACCATAAAGCAAATGGCCAGCAGGGCGTTGCGCCGCCCGGTAACGTGGCTGCGCCACTCTGGGGGCACCGCCGAGGCAAACATGGCGTTGAAGCCCACGGCCAGCGCCGTGCCCGGCAGGCTCATCAACAGCACCAAACCAATGAGTGCCCAAACCTGAAACGAGGCGGTTCCCAGCATTGGCAGAAAAACCAGGGGCAAATACACCAGCCGGTGCCAGAAAGAGGTCCAAAATACGGCGCGGCTCAGCGGGCGGTTTTGCAGCCACTGGCCCGCGGGCAGGGTAACGGCCAGATTCACGACGGCCGGAGCGGCGCTGAGCAGGCCCAGGTGCAGGCCGGTGGCTCCCTGGCGCGCGGCAAAAATGCTCATAAAGGCGATGGCGCTGCCGCTGAGGACGCCAAACCAGGCGATGTCTAAATAAAGATGAATAAAGTTGGCGCGATGTTCGGCGGGTAACGGCCGTTTCGTTAAGGCTCGGGTTAATGTTGTCATACGCTTTACTCTTTAAAGCCTTTTTGTTTTCATATAGGCAAAACGCAAAATTATAAGCTTTTTTGCCATAAAGGCGATAGGTAATTTGGCGTTTTTTGACATTTTCTCAGCTTTAGGTCTAATAAATGGGATTAGGAGTTTCCGATGATTGATGATTCGCCAGACAAAAACTTGAATACGGGCTGGTTTGTCGGTCCGAGGAATAACGATGACTGAAGTAAATAAGCTTCTTATTGAACCAGCCGCAGGCTTCAGCCCGCAAATTGGTATTTTGGTTTCTACCATGACCCGCTGCCGCGAAAAAACGATTGTCCTGGTGCAGGACCTGACCATATATCAGCTTGATTACCTCTGGGATGCAGAAGCCAATACGATTGGGGCGCTGCTGCTGCACATTGCCAGCATTGAGGCCGCGTACCAGGAAAACACGTTTTACGGCCGTAACATCCTCGACAATCCCGAACGCATCAAAAAATGGCGCGTGCCCATGTACCTGGGCGAACCCGCACGCGAGACGATTCGCGGCAATCCCATCGGCTACTATTTGGACGAACTGCAAGCAATGCGCGAGAAAACGCTGGCCCAGCTGCGCCAATACGACGACGACTGGTTATGGATCGAGTCCAAACAAAACCAGAGCATCGCCAATAATTATTGGAAATGGTTTCATGTTTACGAAGATGAAATCAACCATCGTGGCGAAATTAGCTGGTTCAAATCGCGCATTCCTGCTCTCGCCCCAAAGTAGAGTGTCTGGTTAAAATAGTTATTATTAAATTTTTTCAAAGGAGTTTCGTTCATGAAAGTTGCTTATGTTTTTGCGACCTCTGGCCATACAGCCAGCTACAAATTGGGCAAGATGATTCTGCCCCAGCTAGAAGCCGGTGCCCACGGCGTCGACGTGATTGGCATGTTCTTTTTCGACGACAATAACTACGTCCTGCGCAAAGGTGACCCAATAGGCGAGCGGCTGGCGAAGGTTGCTGCTGACAAAGGCATGATGCTGATGATGTGTGACCAGTGTGCCCTGGAGCGCGGCCTGGCCGAAGGCGAGGCAGGCAATTGCAAGCCTTCTGGGACAGTTGACGGCGTGATGGTAGGCTGCTTCCCTGATCTTTACGGTGCGCTGGCAGGCAATCCGCCAGATCAGGTGATTACATTATAATAAGTAGCCTATAAAGAGATTCATAGGGTTACAGGTACCGTTTATAATAATATTGTCAGCACGACGGCCGTTACAAATGTTTCCATTACCGGCGCAGAAGTTGAAACGGCCGTGCAGCCACAAACCAACGCTTTACAAACCCGGTAGTTGATGCAGATTGGTTCAATCCTTGAGATTGAACCAATCTCGTCCAAAATGAACAAAGGAAGCAGAACCATGAAACATATACGAATTGCCCTCTTTGCCTGTGGTTTGGCTGGTCTACTCATTGCCGGAGCGGTAATGATGCAGGCACCCGAAGCGGCGCAGGCGCTGCCACCCAGGCCCACCCCAGCACCGCCGAGCGCTGCCAATTCAGATATCCCCGGTGGCTTTATTCTGCTGAGTATCGACGAGGATATACACGCTGCGTGGACGGCCGTTGAGTGGCAGGACAACGACGGCGACTGGCACCTGGTCGATGGCTGGCGCGGCAGCCCCGATGCCAACAGCCAGGTGCGCTGGTATGTAGGCCATGAGCATTTAGGCAGCGGCCCCTTCCGCTGGCTGCTCTACGATGCACCGGACGGCGACCTCCTGGCAACTAGCGAAACCTTCACGCTGCCGGAATACCCTCGGCAGACGGTAGAAGTTGAGGTCTCCCTCCCCTAGCAGTTACCACATAAATGCCTTTTTGGAAACAAAAGAAGACCCTGAACAGTTAGCTTAGGGTCTTCTTTCATTTTGCTTATACTTGTCTAAATATTAGGATAATCCTCGCAAGAAAACCCCATCTAGGAATGTGGTACTCTTTGCAAATCCCCTCCTCTCATTTAACTTCACCTACTCCAAACCAACCTATCGCTCCCCCTGAGCCACTTCTTGAGCGTTGGGCACCACAAAAGAGGTTAAATAATGCTTGAAACATCCACAATATTAAAGAAGTTTAGTATTCCAGCAAAAAAAGATGTTTGGCTGGCGCTGCTGGTCTTGGCACTGCTGGTAATGGCTAATAATGTCCTGGCCCAACCCAATACCTGGACCAGTGAGGTCAGCGACGAGATTTTTGCTGCCCCGGCCGCCCCTTCCGCAGCTGCGGATGACTTCGTTATCACCGTCAAAACAGATAACGTAGGTACATCCAGCGACACGCAATTCACCATCCCCACCACCGGTAGCGACTATGACTACAACGTAGACTGTGACGACGACGGCACAGATGAAGCCACGGGCCAGACGGGCGATTACACCTGTGATTACGGCAGCGCTGGCATCTACACCATCCGCATCAAGGACAATAGCGGCGCTGGCACCGGCTTCCCTCGCATTTATTTTAATAACGAGGGGGACCGGGAAAAATTGCTGACCATAGAACAGTGGGGTACAGGCCAGTGGCGTTCAATGGAATCTGCTTTCGCGGGTTGCGCGAACCTGACGCTCAACGTTACCGATGTCCCTGACCTTTCAGGCGTCACGGATATGAGCGGCATGTTCTTCGGCGCCAGCGCCTTCAACCAGGACATTGGCAGTTGGGATACCAGCAACGTCACGGAAATGAGTGGTATGTTCTCCTTTGCCCTTGCCTTCAACCAGAACATTGGCGGCTGGGATACCAGTAACGTCACGGAAATGAGTGGTATGTTCACCGGTGCCAATGCCTTCAACCAGGACATTGGTAGTTGGGATACCGGTAAGGTCACAGACATGAGCCTCATGTTCTATGTCGCAACTTCCTTCAACCAGGACATTGGCAGTTGGGATACCCGTCAGGTAACGAACATGAGCGGCATGTTCGATGATACCTTCTTCAACCAGGACATTGGCGGGTGGGATACGAGCCAGGTTACGGATATGAGCTACATGTTCGACGGGGCCAGCGCCTTTAACCAGGACATCGGCGGCTGGAATACCGGCCAGGTCACGGATATGAGCGGTATGTTCGACGAGGCCAGCGCCTTCAACCAGGACATTGGCGGCTGGGATACCAACCAGGTCACGGATATGCTCTTCATGTTCAACAAGGCCACTGCCTTCAACCAGGACATTGGCAGTTGGGATACCAGCAACGTCACAAATATGCGCTATATGTTCAGCGAGGCCACTGCCTTCAACCAGGACATTGGCAGTTGGGATACCAGCAACGTCACAAATATGAGCTACATGTTCTACCTTGCTAGCGCCTTCAATCAAGACATTGGCGATTGGAATACCAGCCAGGTCACAGACATGAGAAGAATGTTCTACTACGCCAGTGCCTTCAATCAGAACCTCGGTGATTGGAATGTAACCGCACTGACCACCGCGGATGACATGTTCACAGGTGCTACGCTTTCTACCGAGAACTATGATGCGCTGCTCATTGGCTGGAATGATCAGGCGTTAAACAGCGACGTGTTATTCAGCGGCGGCGACAGTAGCTATTGTGCCGGTGAAAGCGCCAGAGCCAACATGATTAGCGCAGACAACTGGACCATCACCGACGGCGGCAAGGCGTGCTCCACTTTCTCTGTGTTCCTCCCCATGGTGGCCAATAACTTCGCCACGGGTCCCGACCTGGTGGTCAGCGAGATCAGCGTCACCGGCAGCGCCGTGGAGATCACGATTGAAAACGTTGGCAATGCGGCGGCGACGGAAGATTTCTGGGTTGACCTGTACGTTAATCCGAGCCAGGCACCAACGGCCGTTAACCAAACCTGGAACCAATTTGGGGACTATGGAGCCACCTGGGGCGTTACGCAGGATATCCCGGCCGGGGGCAGCTTAATGTTGACCATCGGTGACGCTTATTATCATCCATCACGCAGTTCCTTACCCGCCACAATTCCGTCCGGGGCCCAGCTTTATGCCCAGGTGGATTCAGCCAATACGCTCACCACCTATGGCGGTGTGTTGGAAACGCACGAAGCTACCGGCGGCACCTACAACAATATTGGCAGCACCACG
>JBHIWP010000370.1:0-5907 GCA_041987425.1 Promineifilaceae bacterium (SeqCode)
GAAACCTTCCAGCGCGAGCAGAAGATGAGGCTGATTGCTGTCAATGCGGTGGAAGAATACCTGGAAGCTTTGGCTGGAGTGACAGATCCCGAAGAAAAGCGGCGCGTGATTGGCGAAAAATTCGTCCGCATTTTTGAACGGGAGGCCCAGAAACTGGGTCAAATAGATTTTTTGGCCCAGGGAACTATTTACCCGGATGTGATTGAAAGTGCAGGCAAGGGCAAGAAAGATGCCCACGTCATTAAAACGCACCACAACGTAGGTGGCCTGCCCGAGGATATGGAGTTTGAGCTGGTAGAGCCGCTGCGGGAGCTTTTCAAGGATGAGGTGCGGACCATTGGCTCAGAGCTAGGCTTACCAGACAGTATTATCTGGCGGCAGCCGTTTCCGGGGCCAGGTTTGGCCATTCGCTGCCTCGGCGAAATTACCTGGGAACGGTTAGAGCGTCTGCGTCAGGCCGATGCCATTTTTGTCGATGAGCTGCGCGGGGCAGCGATGCTGCGGGACGGTACGCAGCAGGCCTTTGCCGTCTTGCTGCCGGTGAAAAGCGTAGGGGTGATGGGTGACGGCCGTACCTACCAGGAAGTTATTGCCCTGCGGGCTGTCACCACTGAGGATTTTATGACGGCCGACTGGGCCAGATTGCCCTATGATTTACTGGCTAAAGCGAGTAAACGCATCGTAAACGAGGTAGCTGGGGTGAATCGGGTTGTTTTTGATATTACCTCCAAGCCCCCCGGCACCATTGAGTGGGAATAGCTGCAACGAAACGGCCGTTTCCCGCGTAAGGAAAGGCGTCTCATCTTAGCAAACTTGAATTTTGGTCTCTAAGTAATTTAGCACCATTTTAGGAGGCATATCAAATGGATTATGGACAGCTTTTCCGGCGTGGCTGGGAAATTGTTTGGAACAACAAGTTTCTATTTATTCTAGGCTTTTTGGCGGCTCTTGGCAGTGGCGGAAGTAGTGGTGGCGGCAGCAATTTTAGTTCGCCAGCGCCTGGATCTTCCGGTGGCGATCCTTTCCCCCCGGATTTTATGGCGGAAGTCAGCCGCTTTTGGAGTGAATACGGCGGCCTCGTTTTGGGGCTGTTTTGCTTCCTCTTTATCTTAAGTATCGTGTTTTGGCTGCTCCGCCTGGCTGCTCAGGGTGGTCTCATCGAGGCGGTGGATCGCATTGAAGTGGGTGAAAAAATGACGTTCGGCACCGCGTTTTCTGCTGGTGTAGCGCGCATAGGTGCGTTAGTTGGCCTAAATTTGGTGTTGAATTCACCATTTATCATCTTTGGATTGATCTTTGGCGGATTTTTTGTCTTTTCCTTCGTACTGCCTCTCATCCAGAGTGGGGGTGAGCTTCCAGAAAGTGCAGCCGGTGCGTTTGGCATGGTGGTCTTATGCGGTGGCTTATTGGCCTGCGTGCTGCTGCCGCTTGGGATTATCATCACGTTTGTGCAGCCGTTTGCCCAGCGTGGCCTTATGTTGAAGCAGCTAGGCGTGTTAGACAGTATCCGCCACGGCTGGCAGGTAGTGCGTAGCAATGTAGGCGACGTGATTTTGCTGGCAGTTGCCTTTTTAGTTATCGGCTTTTTATTTGGGTTGGTAACGGTGGTGTTCATGATTCCCTTTGCATTTCTGGCCGTTGGTCCGTTTTTACTGGACGCAATACAGGGGAATGACTTTAACCTTGGCATGACGGAAATTGCCTTGCTTGCCTTTGGTGGCATTTGTCTTGGCCTGGTTGGTGCGGCCGTAAATTCAATTCTCACCGCCTATCGCTCAGCAACGGTGACACTGGCCTATCATCACTTCATTCAAAAAGATGCGTAGTTCATGACGCCAGACCTGCTCTCTCGTTCCCTGAGACTGCTGCGGCAGCGCCAGATGCTTATCTGGCTGGGTCTGGGCATGACTTTGAGCAGTCTATTTGGCACTGGCTGGCGCGTCTGGCTTGCCCAGGCAGCGGCCTTCGATTTTACTCAGCTTACAAATCTTCAATCTATTGAATCGCTGCTTTTTAGCAGTGAATTGGCACAAATACAGCAGCTCCTCTTGCGAGGGCTGCTGCTTGCCTTTGGTCAGTTTGTGCTGGTGTGGGTGGTGGCTCTAATGGCGGAGGCCGGGTTGATTACGGCCGTCTTGCATCGTGACTCACAGCCCATGTCGCTGGGTCGAACCATCCGTTGGGGCAGGAAGTGGCTTGGGCATTTCTTAGCCGTAGACTTATTGGTCTTTTTTCCCTGGTTTGTGCTTGCCCTGGCTATGCTGTTGGTCATTCTGATTCTCACATTGGTGCTGGCCAGCTTTGCCACCAGAGACGTAGGAGCGGGGACAGTTTTTACCACGACGGCTTTGGGTCTGGCCTGCTTACTGGGGCTGGCCGTGCTGCTGCTGCCCGTGGGGCTGCTTTCCCTATGGTATCGGCTGCTGGCCTTCCGCGAGATTGTTTTGCATGATTCGTCGCCACGCACGGCCGTACGCCAGACCTGGCAGCGCATCCGGCAAAACTTTGGCGAAATTTTTGTTCTAGTGATCGTACTCTGGGGTGGGCAGTCGCTGGCGCTGGGCATTTTAAACTTCGTTACTTCTCCACTGCTAACGTGGCTGACGGCTTTTACCACTTCAGATAGAATTGCTCTGCAAACGGCCGCCTGGCTTGCCGTTGTGGCCCTGACGGTGTTTGTCTGGCTGCTGCGCGGCATTGTTACAGCCTTTGCAGCCATCGCCTGGACCCTTGCCTACCAAAATCTGGGTGACGAAAACGTTTAACCACACAGTTTGGAGAGATGATGACGCAGCGATTGGGTGTCGATACCGGCGGCACTTTCACCGATTTTGTCTGGCTGGATGAAAACGGCCGTTTTCAAATCCATAAACAGCTCAGCACCCCCCACGACCCCTCCGAAGCTATTTTAGCTGGAATGAGTACGATGGCCGTGCCTGAAACGGCCGCAGTTGTTCACGGCAGCACGGTGGCAACCAACGCCCTGCTAGAGCGAAAGGGAGCGCGCACGGCGCTTATTACCACACAAGGCTTCGCTGATGTATTGGCGATTGGACGGCAAAACCGGCCCGACATCTATGCCCTGGTGCCGCAAAGGCCCCCGCCGCTGGTACCTGCCGCCTGGCGTCTGGAGGTGGATGAGCGCGTTACGGCCGACGGCGCAGTGCTTCGCCCGCTAGACCTGATCACCCTCCCTGCTGTCTGGCAAAGGCTGCAAGCCGAACAAATTGAGTCAGTAGCTATCTGTCTGCTGTTTTCCTTTCTGCATCCGACGCATGAGCGTCAAATTCGCCAATTTTTGCGGCAGCAGGCGAAAGAGAAAGCGCTTCACATCTCGCTTTCGTCTGACATCTTGCCTGAATACCGTGAATATGAGCGCACGGCCACAACGGTAGTAAACGCCTACGTCGCGCCGCTAATGACGCGGTATCTGCGGCGCCTGGCCGCGGGTGTGGCACCGCGCCGCCTCTCGGTGATGCAGAGCAACGGCGGCATTATCTCTGCTACGACGGCGGGCGAGGAGGCGGCACGGACGGTGCTTTCTGGCCCAGCGGGGGGCGTGGTAGGTGCTCGCTATTTGGCGGAGCAGGCAGGTTTCCCGGAGATCATTACATTTGACATGGGCGGCACCAGCACGGATGTGGCGCTTTGCCCTGGGCGCCTGCCAACGACGGCCAGCGGCGAAATTGCAGGGCTGCCCCTTCGCCTGCCCATTATCGACATTCATACCGTTGGGGCGGGCGGCGGCAGCATTGCCCATGTGGATGCCGGAGGTGCGCTACAGGTGGGGCCAGAGAGTGCCGGGGCATTTCCGGGGCCAGCTTGTTACGGCCGTTATCAAGAAGAGAGTAGAGATTTAGAGACGCGGCAACTATCTCCCAACCTTATGGGCACCGTTACCGATGCCAACCTGGTGCTGGGTCGGCTGGACGCGGATCGATTTTTGGGCGGTACTATGGGGCTGGATGAAACGGCCGCTCGTCAGGTGCTTGCTGATTTGGCGGACCAGATGAACGTGCCCGATGCAGAAACGGCCGCCTGGGGCGTCATTCAGGTAGCAAACGCCAACATGGAGCGGGCCGTTCGCCGTATTTCGGTAGAACGTGGCTATGATCCGCGCCGCTTTACTCTGGTGCCGTTTGGTGGAGCTGGTCCTTTGCACGCCTGTGAGCTGGCAGAAAGTTTGCAGATACCTCGCGTGCTCGTGCCGCCGGTGCCCGGCGTTTTGTCGGCGTTGGGGATGTTGGTGGCGGCCCCGGCCAAAGATTATTCGCAAACGGTGATGCGGGCGGTTACCGCCTGGAGCGAAGAGGATGAAACGTGGCTGGCGCAGAAAGCGGCTTTGCTGGCGCTCCGGGCCATTGCGGAAATGGCAGCAGAGGGGCTCCAGGAAACCACACTCAGCCTGAGCTATCGGGTAGATATGCGCTACATGGGGCAGTCGCATGAGCTGACGGTGCCCTGGGCGCTTGGGGAAACGGCCGTCACCGAACGCTTCCATGACGCGCACCAGCTGCGTTATGGCTATCGCTTGCCGGAAGGCGAAACAATGGAAATCGTAACGCTGCGGGTAACGGCCGTGGCGCCCGTAGTGCCTCCTCAGCTGCTCCAAGAACCACCTGGGCCGCAAGATGCCAGCGCAGCGGTCCTGGGCCAGAAGGCGGTCTGGTTCAGACAACAGCCATTGTCTACCCGGCTGTATGCTCGGGAAAAATTGCTGCCGGGTCACCGCTTTAGCGGCCCTGCGGTGGTGTTTCAGTACGACAGTACGCTGGTGGTTCCACCTGGTTGGGAGGCGATCATGGACAGCTACCGCAATCTTGTGCTGACGCACGCGCCAACCGATTCAGATTAGCAAAGAGAAAAAAAGGCCGAACCATTTTAGGGTTCGACCTTGTAATTGTAACGCTTTGAAGCTTGTGTGGACTAACTGTCTTCTTGAGCCGCTTTGGCTTTGGCGATGACGTCTGACTGAAGGTGTGAAGGTACACGGCCGTATCGCAGAAATTTCATAGCAAACACGCCGCGTCCCTGGGTCATCGAGCGCAAATCGGCCGTGTAGGAAAGCATTTCAGCCAACGGCACTTCTGATTTCACAATACTTTTGGTGCCTTCCTGATCCATCCCCAATACGCGAGCCCGGCGCGTGTTCATGTCGCCCAAAATATCGCCCATATTGTCAGAGGGAACCGTTACCGAAACCTCATAGATTGGCTCTAGCAGCACGGGTCCTGCGCCTAACATCGCCTGCTTGAATCCTTCACGTCCGGCCGTTTGGAAGGCGATTTCCTTGGAGTCTACAGGATGTTCTTTGCCATCGTACACGACCGCTTTGACGCCTACGACCGGGAAGCCAGCCACCGGTCCAGATTCCAGTGCCTGTCGGCACCCTTTTTCCGTTGCGGCGACAAAGGGGGCAGAGATGGCGCCACCAAAAATCTCGGAATCAAATTCAAATTCAGCGTCGTCATCCAGCGACTCGACGCGGAGAAATACGCGGGCGTATTGCCCGGCACCGCCGGACTGTTTCTTGTGCGTGTACTCAGCCGAGTTGGTCTTGGTAATTGTTTCCCGGTAGGGAACTTTGGGAATGGTAGTTGTGAGATGAACCCCAAACTTGGAGTTTGCTTTTTGCACCGCGATATCCAGGTGGGTGGGGCCCATTCCCGATAAAATAGTTTCACGCGTGGCCGTTTCGGTGTGCCACTTCAGCGTAGGATCTTCAGCCACCAAACGGCTGAGCGCCTGACTGAGCTTGGCTACGTCGGATTGAGAAACGGGATGTATAGCGACTTGGGCAATGGGATTGGGTTGGTCAATGGCGGCCAATTCTTTTCCCGTTTCTTCATTCAGATTCGGATAGAGATTGTGTCCGCCGACCGCATTTGTTCCCAAACCGATCGGAAA
>JBHIWP010000371.1:0-5892 GCA_041987425.1 Promineifilaceae bacterium (SeqCode)
CCATTTTTGGGCATTGGTTGTGTAGGTTCTCACTAGCTTCTCCTTATCTATATCTATCCACAAATAATTTCACGACAAAAAGGCCGGAACAGCGGTACGGCCGTTCCGGCACCAATCTCATTTCTTCAAATGGAAACAGGGGATTGTATCACGAACTGAGGAGATCAAAATTGTTTAAGACAATTTTCACCCATTTCTCAGCCTGGACTGTGTAGTCGGCAAGAAGTTTTGGCAAAAAATGATTGGCGTTTGAGCCGATTACCCGGGCAATTGGCAAGTTTTGCCCATCATCTACTTTCAAAGCCTATTTGCCAATTGCCTGAATGCTTTCGACGGAAAATTGTTCAGGATATTTGCCCTGAACGCCCTCATAAAAGGCACGAAGCTGGGCCAGCACGGCCGTTTCGCCAGCTTCCGGCCACACCGGCGCACCAATCTCAATGGTTTTACGGCCGTAGTCCAGGGCAATGGGCAAAATGGGCACCCTGGCTTCGCGGGCAATAAAGAAGAAGCCCTTCTTCCATTGGCGTACCAGCCTGCGCGTTCCTTCGGGCGCCAGCCCCAGCAAAAACTGCTCTCGCTGCTGCATCTGTTCCACGATCTGGGCCACCACGCCAGAGGCCGCCCGCCTGTCTACCGGTACGCCGCCCAGCCAGCGCCACAGCGGCTTGAGTGGCCCATTGACAAAGGTGTGCTTGCCCAACCAGAACACCCGCACCTGCAGCGCAAACAGCGCCACCATCGCCAGGGCAAAGTCCCAATTGGAGGTATGCGGCGCGCCAATGAGCACCATCTTTGGCAAGTCGGGGATGCTGCCAGCAAAGCGCCAGCCAGAGAGCCGCAGCAGGCCACGCGCCAGCTTGCGGGTGAACCAGCTGCCCCACCGAGGTATGGCGTGACCCAGCGCAGGCGTATTGAGCGGATCTTTTCTTGGCGTGCGGCTTATCAAGCTCATGGGCTAAAACTTATCGCTATGCTTGCCCCTGATGTCGTGGTAACGGGCCTGAAGCAGCGGCAAGTCAGCTTCCAGGTCGCCAGTGGGCAAGAATGGTTCGGTAATGGTGAGGGTTTTACGACCGTAATCCACCAACACCGGCACAATGGGGATATTGGCCCCGTGGGCAATGTGGTAAAAGCCGGTACGCCAGCGCGCCACCTTGCTGCGTGTGCCCTCTGGGGCAATGGCCAGCACTATCCTTGCGCGCGCCTGAATTGCCTCAACTGTTTGGCCGACAATACCGCCAGATCCCTTGCGATCCACAGGCACACCGCCCAACCAGCGCCAAAGGCTGGCAAAAGGCGCCACAAAAAACTCCTTTTTAGCCATCCAGTTAATGTGCACACCCAGGTAGAAGATCAGAGCTATCGCCAGCGGAAAGTCCCAATTGGAGGTGTGGGGCGCGCCAATAAGAACCATCTTGGGCAAATCAGGCAGCGCGCCTGCTATTCGCCAGCCAAATAGCCGAAGAAAAAAACCAGCGATTGCTCGGGAAAAACGGTTACCCCGTCGAGGAAGTTGATTGGTTTCGTTCATAAATGGTTGTCGGATGAAAGATTAAAGACCAGAGAACAGAGCTTTTTAGTCTCCAATCTCCGGTCTCCAGTTTCTTTTTACTCTTTCAGTTCAAGCCAATTATGCCCTGTACTGGCTTCTACCTTCAAGGGGACATCCAGGCTAAAGGCGTCGCACATTGTGTCCACGACGAGCTCTCGTACAGACTCCAGCTCCTCTTCCGGTAGCTCTAGCAGCAGTTCATCATGCACCTGCAGCAGCATTTTTGCCTGGTAGGCGGCAAGTTTTTCGTGCAGCCGCAGCATGGCGATTTTTACAATGTCTGCGGCCGTTCCCTGAATGGGGTGATTGATCGCTTCTCGCTCGGCGCGCAGGCGTGCCTGCACGTTGCTGCCGCTGGCGGGCATTTTAAAGACGGGGAAGTAGCGCCGCCGACCCAGCAGCGTTTCTACGTAACCGTCTGTTTTCGCTTTTTTCTTGGTCTCGTCCAGATATTTCTGAATGCCGGGGAAGCGGGCAAAGTAATCTTTGATGTAATTCTCGGCTTCGGCCAGAGTCAGGTCTGAATCACGGGCCAGGCGGAAGGCGCCCATGCCGTAAATAAGGCCAAAGTTGACCGCCTTGGCAAAGCGGCGCTGGTTGTAGGTCACGTCGTCCAGTTTAATGTTGTAGACGGCCGCTGCCGTCGTGCGGTGAATGTCCTGGTTTTGCCGAAACGCCTCTACCAGCGCTTCATCCTGGCTTACGTGGGCCAAAATACGCAGCTCCACCTGTGAATAGTCGGCGGCCAGGAAGATGTGCCCCGGTTTGGCTACAAAGCCACGCCGGATCTGCTGCCCCACCTCGCTGCGGATGGGAATGTTTTGCAAATTTGGATTGCTGCTGGCGATCCGCCCGGTGATGGCCCCTGTCTGGTTGAAGCTGGTGTGGATACGGCCGTCTTCCTCATTCACCAGCTCCGGCAGGGCATCGACATACGTACTCTTCAGCTTGCCCAACTCACGGTACTCCAATATACAGGTGATCATGCCCGTCTTTTTCTCTTGCTCAGTTGCCTTCAGGCTTTCCAACACGTTGGCAGCGGTTGAGTAATAGCCGCTACGCGTTTTCTTTAGCCCTTCCACCGGATAACCCAGCTTCTTAAACAAAATATCGCTCATCTGCTGGGTAGAGTTGATGTTAAATGGTTCTCCGGCAATCTCGTGGATCTGTGTCTCTAGCTGGTGCAAGCGGGCAGCCAAGTCTTGCGACATCTGCTGGAAGAAATCCAGATCGACGCCGACGCCTTCCTGCTCCATTGCAGACAGCACCGGCACCAGGGGCATCTCCAACTCTAGAATTTTTTCGAGATTCTTCTCGTTAATCTCTTTCTTGAGCGGAGGCACCAGTCGCAGCGTCATGTCGGCGTCGGCAGCGCCGTAGGGCGCGGCTTCCTCAATGGGAACCTCGGCAAATGTCTTTTGCCCTTTTCCCTTGCCAATGAGGGACTCAATCTCGGTCATTTCTGAGCCCAGGCGGTGGCGCGACAGGTCCTTTAGCCCTTTATGCTTGGTGGCCGGATCGGTGAGCCACTCAGCGATCATTGTGTCGAAGCTGATGGGGGAAACGCGCAGGCCATATCTATCCAAAATGGTGTAGTCATACTTGGCGTTGTGGGCCACTTTGCCAATCTTGGGGTTTGTAAACGGCTCTCGCAAGGCGTCTAGCACCGTTTGCAGGGGGAGCTGCCCTTCTGCCAGCTCTGGCTCCCCGGCGAAGAGAGACATTTGCCCACTGCGGCTTTGAGCTTCGTTGGCAAGATGACCCACCGGCACGTAGTAGCCGACGGGCGGCTTCACCGCGATGCAGACACCTACTAATTCGGCTGTTGTGTTATCCAGACCCGTGGTTTCCACGTCAAAAGCAATCAGTTTGGCGGCGTTGAGCTTTTCTACCATCTCATCCAGCTGCGCCTGAGTTCGCACAATCACCGTTTCGGTGGGTTTTGTCTGGGTTTCTGGCTCTTCTATGTCGTCACGATCGCCCAAGCCTTCCAACAAGCTGTTTGTGAGGGAACGAAATTCCAGATCGCGGAATATTTCCAGCACTGGGTTCGGGTCAAAGTCATGAGCGACGCACGCGGCCAGGTCCAGCGTAATGGGGGCATCGGTCACGATGCGGGCCAGCTTCTGGCTCAGGTAGGCGCTCTCTTTGCCTTCGGCGATCTTTTTACCCATGGCTCCCTTAATCGTCTCGACATTGTCGTAGATATGGTCCAGGGTGTCATATTCATTGAGGAGCTTTGCGGCCGTTTTGGCCCCCACCCCTCTCACACCCGGAATATTGTCGCTGCTGTCGCCTACTAATGCCTTGTAATCGACCACTTGATCTGGCCGAACGCCAAAATAATCAATGACCCCTTGCTCATTAAACAGTTCTGAAGGGCGGCCGCCGCGCGTGGGCAGCTCAACCAGGGTGTTGTCATCTACCAACTGCAACAAATCACGATCACCGGTAATGATATGCACCGGCACACCCAGCTTTTTAGCCTGACGCGCTACGGTGCCCAACACATCATCTGCCTCAAACCCCTCCAGCTCCAAAATGGGAATATTTAGCGTTTTGACCACCTCTTTAATGCGCTCAATTTGCAGACGCAGTTCGTCAGGCATTTTCTCGCGCGTGCCTTTATATTCCTCGAATAGATCATCGCGAAAGGTGCGGCCCAAATCGAAGCTGACGGCAAAATACTTAGGCGGTTCCTTGGCCAGAATCCAATCCAGCACGGTGCGGATGAAGCCAAAGGTGGCGTTGGTGGGTTCGCCGCTCTTGGTGGTAAACGCCTCCAGCGGCAGGGCAAAAAACATGCGGTAGGCCAGCGCGTGGCCGTCTATGAGAACAAGTTGGTTTTTGGACATGAAAATCCTTTTGCTACAGAACAAAAACAAGCGATAGTTAGCTACGGATTGTATCACGAAACGGATGTTCTACCATTTTTGGGGCCATTTATTCTCCTTTTTGCATTGGATCGATAATTGATGGCAAAATTTTTACATTGGCGAATTTTAGAAGAAAATATGGACCCGGAAACAGGGACTTAATTGCCTGTCATTCCAGAAAACTTTTAAAGACAAGTGGAGGTTTTGATGCAAAATAGACGGGTGTTGATTATTGTTGGTAGCACATTGGGCTTAACAGCTTTGTGCTGCATAGGGCTGATTATTTTTAGCGCCGTTTATGGGGAGTTTAGTGAAGACGGCCGTTCTGCCAAGCAAACGCAGAGCCTGGTGGGCCTAAAGGCAGCCTGTGATGGAGAAGGAGTGCCAGAAGCGGCCGTATTTGATCCGTCCACATCCGGCCGCCACCCTGCTGTTATCTTGCAGCACCTGGGCGAGGGAGACTATATATTTGGTTCTACTGCCTGGGCCTATCATCCAGAAACGCTAGAAGAAGCAGAACTGGTCGTTTGCCTGGAAAACGTGGTGGAAACAGAAGTGGAAACGTGCGAATACGACCTGGATGATAATGCTGGCGAGGCAACCATTACGCGCATGTCGCTGGTCGCTGATTATCGGCTGGTTGCGGCACAAACGGCCGAAGTGCTGGAAGAAGGCATGGTAAAAGCGAATCCGCGCGAGTGTCTTGACCAGGAAACGTTTGTGAACGACTTGGGCTTTACGCTTCGCGGTGACTTCGGCGAAGCGCTGGTGCCCATTCTGGAGCAATATTTAGAAGTACCCTAGCCATAGAAGATAGGCTGAGTGGGCTAAAGCGGTAAAAGCGAAGAGCCACGGGGAGAATTTTCAGTTTCGAACTCCCTGTGGCTCTTTATTTTTAGTTAATGGTGATTAGAAAGGTATTGGCTACTCAGTTTTCGGCCAGGGGCCAAGAATAACGGTATCTACGGCGTGAATGACGCCATTGCTGGCATTGATGTCGGCAATGATGACTTTAGAATCGTCGTTAACGTAAATATCACCGTTGAAAAACTTTAGTCCGGCTTTTTGCCCGTTGACCATGGTGACATCACCAAGCAGCGTCAGCGCCTTGTCAGAGAAAATTTCCCCTTCGATAACGTGATAAAGCAGAATGTCGGTTAGCTCCTTCTCGCTGAAGGTGGTGGCAATGTTGTCTGCATTGAGGCCAAGTTTGGCAAAAGCATCATCGGTGGGAGCAAAGACGGTCCATTCACCGCTGGAAAGCGTGTCGGCCAGTCCGGCGGCAGTTACGGCCGCTACCAGTGTGTCAAAACGGCCGTCGGCAACGGCAATGTCCACAATGGTGCCGGGTCCGGACGGCGTAGAACTGCCCGCACCACTGTCAGATGCCTCTGCTACTCGGGGCCAGGGGCCAAGAATAACGGTATCTACGGCGTGTACAATGCCATTTGAAGCGTCAAT
>JBHIWP010000372.1:0-5874 GCA_041987425.1 Promineifilaceae bacterium (SeqCode)
CGGAAGAGCTAACGGCCGTTAACGATCTGCTGTACTTTTCAGCCGACGATAATGTGAATAATCGGGAGCTGTGGGTTTCAGACGGTACGCAAGCAGGAACCTACATGGTAAAAGATATTTTCCCCGGCTCCGATGGCGGCTATCCATACCTGATTACGCATCTGGCAGAAGACACGATCATTTTTACTGCCCTGCTTAGTGACCCCGTAGGCCAGGAGCTGTGGGTTTCTGATGGCACCGAAGCAGGCACTATGCTGCTAGTAGACATGAATCCTATTGCATATGAGTCATTTTATCCTTGGGAGATCTTGGCGCTGAACGGCCGTGCCTTCATTGCCGGGGAACATCCCATCTATAGTGGTGAAATGTGGGCTGTGGACTATGGTCAAAGTTATCAACTCTATCTACCCACAATTATTAAGTAGCATGACCTCAGGAGTCACGTTATGAAATTTAGCAGAGTGCGCGTCATCTTTACCTGCCGCGTGTAACGCGTTGAACAGTTTTAGGGTAGAGAGGGTGCTAAACTGTCCAAATTAGCAACGCACCCACAAAGCTCTCTGCTCATTGCCCTACAGAACTATCTAATTTTGACGTAACCGTATTATGCAATCGGCAAATTTTGCTCATAAGCTATTTTACAAAGCCTATTTGCCAATTGCCTGTCTTAAGGAGAACGATCATGAGTAAGTCAATTGCAGGGTTTCATGGACAGAAAAGCATAGGGCGGTCACCGCGGCCAGAACCGCAGGAGTACAAAGTTTTAGGCGTGAACCAGCCACTTATTGCCCCTGAATCTGAACAGCTTGGTCAGCCAGACAAGCCGTCGCGTTTGTCCGGCAGTACAAAGCGCAAATTTAAGCTCTCTTTGCTGTTGAACAAGCTGTTGTAAGCGCTGGCTTGAAAGACGCCAAAAGTAATGAACGGCCGTTACCTTAAACGGCCGTTTTCGCTTTGACAATCAACCATGGGCAGGCTATAATCCTCGTTCGCGTCTGGGTTTTCTACCACTGCTCAGACAGATTACAAATTTTTACAACCGGCATCCTTTTTGAGGTGCTGGTTTTTTTTGGAGGCACAACGTGTACGCAATTGTAGAAAGTGGTGGCCGGCAATACCGCGCCGAAGAAGGGCACAGCTTCTCTGTCGAAAAGCTGCCTTTTGAAGTCGGTGAGCAGATCGAACTGGAAAATGTTTTGCTCCTGGCGAATGGCGATGATGTAAAAGTTGGTCAACCGACCGTGGCAGGTGTATCTGTCAAAGCGACTGTTGTTGAACAGTATCGCGGCGAAAAGATTTTTGTTTGGAAATATAAGCCCAAGAAACGGTATCGTCGTCGTCAGGGACATCGGCAGAGCTATACGCGGCTGCGGATTGATGAGATCGTAGCGGGCTAGCGAAAGGAGCAAGTGACATGGCACATAAGAAAGGTGCAGGCTCAACGAAAAACGGCCGTGATAGTAATTCCAAGCGGCTGGGTGTAAAGCGATATGGTGGTGAATACGTTATTCCAGGCAATATCATTGTCCGGCAGCGTGGCACCAAGATTAGACCCGGAAATCATGTAGGGGTGGGCAAAGATTACACCATCTTTTCCATGATTGAGGGACAGGTAACTTTCGAGACGAAACACGGCCGTAAATACGTCAGCGTGTATCCAGTCGAAAGCTAAGGAAGGCGTTGGTAACATGAAACAAGATATTCATCCCGAATGGTATCCCGACGCCAAAGTCATTGTTGATGGCGAAGTTGTAATGACCGTTGGGTCCACCCAGCCAGAAATCCGCATAGAAATCTGGTCCGGCACCCATCCCTTTTATACAGGCACCCAGCGTCTGGTTGATACAGAAGGCCAGGTAGACCGCTTCATGCGTCGTCTGCAAAGACGTGAAGAGCTGGTAAAGCAGGAAGAAGAAGTAAAAGAAACTGCTAAGCCTACTAATTTAACCGTAGATGGTATGGACCTGGGCACGCGAGCCACCAAGGCCCTGGTAGAAGCAGATGTCACAACCGTAGGTGACGTGCTTGAGTTGCTTAACCAGGGTGAGGACGCTTTGCTGGCCCTGCCCGGTATTGGCCAGAAGGCGCTGATCGACATCAAGCGATACCTTCGTGCTGAAGGGCTTATCGACTAAGCTAAGCTTGGCCGGGTTATAATTATCAATTAAAAAGGGCAGATGCGAACAACGTATCTGCCCTTTCTCGTTTGTATCGTATAGCCAGCCTCCCGCAGCCTTTTGCCAGGCAAGCATTCGTTTACAGTTTCTTTTCTACGGAGAGGTCAATTTAACAAAGGAGAAAGAATGACCAAGCATTTTAAAGGGCGCATCGAGGTCATTTGTGGCAGCATGTTTAGCGGCAAGACTGAAGAGCTTATTCGCCGCTTGCGCCGCGCCCAGATTGCCCGACAGCAAATTCAAGTATTTAAGCCAGTTATTGATAATCGCTATCACGCAGAACGAGTGACATCTCACAATGGCGCCGACTTTGAGGCGCTGCCCGTGGCTTCATCGCAGCGGATTTTAGAGACGCTGGACGAGAACACGACGGTCGTGGCTATTGATGAGGTGCAGTTTTTTGATACGGCCGTAATCGACATTTGCGAACGGCTGGTAAACGACGGCAAGCGTGTCATCTGTGCCGGGCTGGATATGGACTTTCGCGGCGTGCCTTTTGGACCCATGCCTCAACTGCTGGCTCGCGCCGAAATGGTAAGCAAGCTACACGCTATTTGCGTGGTGTGTGGTGAAGAAGCCAGCCGCACCCAACGCCTCATCGACGGTCAGCCAGCCGCCTATGACGACCCTGTTGTTCTGGTAGGCGCTGCCGAGGTGTATGAAGCTCGCTGCCGGGAATGCCACCAGGTTTTGCCGGCACGTAACGGCACACATTAGGGAGAGGAGTTGCGATGAGCTCACAAGACCGTGATTTGTACCAGGATATCGAACAGATATTAATTAGTGAAGAGCAGCTCCAGGAGCGCATTGCGGAAATGGCTGCTGCCATCGAGGCTAACTATGCTGATGAGGCAGATTTACTGCTGATCTGTGTTCTGAAAGGCGGCTATGTCTTTTTGTCTGATTTGAGCCGCGCTTTGAAACGGCCGCACCATCTCGACTTTATGGGCATTTCCAGCTACGGTAGCGGTACGTCTAGCAGCGGCGCAGTGCAGATCATCATGGATCTAAAGCAGCCGTTGGCCGGGCGACATGTGCTCATTGTGGAAGATATCATCGACAGTGGCCACACGCTGAGCTATCTGCGCCAAAATTTGCTGGCGCGCCAGCCCGCCTCACTCAAAATTTGCCCGCCGCGAAGTGGACGTGACGGTTGACTATATCGGCTTTGATATTCCCGATGAGTTTGTAGTGGGCTATGGGCTAGACTTTGATGAACTGTACCGAAATCTGCCTTTTATTGCCGTGCTGAAGCCAGAAATTTTTGCCCATTTGAACCTGTAGATGCGCGAGTAATTGAGTGACTGCGTAATTTTTGTGGGCAGATTAAGCAGATTACAACGATTTCATCCGTGTAACAAGCGTAAACTTCGCATTTCTCCGGCCAATGTATAATCATTTAATCATTCGCAGGATTAGGAAGCTAGTTGCTTGATCGATCATAACAATCTGGAAGAGTTTGCCGACCCGCTTAACTACGATATTGAGGAAAGCAACGATACGGGCATTGCATTTTATTCCACGCTGGCACAGGAAACAGGTGGCCCAGTTCTTGAGCTTGCCTCTGGCACAGGGCGGGTGAGCATTCCAATTGCAAAGCAAGGTTTTGCTGTGACTGGTCTGGACATTGTGCCGGGGATGCTGGCCCGAGCGCGCCAAAAATCTGCTGGCTTGTCTGTTCGCTGGGTTGAGGGAGATGCGCGTAACTTCGATCTTGGCGAGCGGTTCAAGCTGATCTTTTTGACCGGTAATGCCTTTCAAGCCTTCCTCACTCGCTCTGATCAAGAAGCGCTTTTGCGTTGTGTAAAGAGACATTTGCACGAAGACGGTCTGTTTGCTTTTGAGACGCGTAATCCGCGCTGGGCCAGCTCGCCACATGCTTCTCAAACAGTGATGAATTCAACTGAAGAAGGCTTGTTTACTTTACTTGAAACTCGCGATGAAGAAGAGGAGGGACCAGGCTATACCGATAGTAACGGCCGTATCGTACAACTTTCCTACATACAGTCTTACGATCATGTAGCCCAGGTCTTGCACTGGACAACATATCGGCGCTGGCAAGTAGATGGACAAGAACATACTAAAGTGACGCGTATTGCCGTGCGCTTCACCTTTCCGCAAGAACTAGAGGCATTGCTGCACTATAATGGCTTCAATATCGTGCGGCAGTACGGTGACTGGAATTTAGAACCCCTAACGCAATCTAGTCCAAGTATCATTTCGATTTGCCGCCAGCAGTCATGAAGTCATTAAGGTGGGGTGCATACCCTTAAATGCAGAGGGATTGCACATACGAAGTAATAAAGATCCGCAAAATATCATGAGTAATGAAGTAGCAAATCTATCCGCCTATGCCGGCCGTTGGGTAGCCTTGTTTGGCGACCAGGTGGCGGGCGTGGGGGAAACGGCCGAAGCCGCTGCCCAAATGGCCAGACACAGCCGCCCCAAAGAGCGATTTCTGCTGCGCTATGTGGATGATCCCTCAGGAGAGCCACTGACCTTGTCCCCACTGCTGGAGCGGATACGGCCGTTGCTCCAGGCCCAATCCCAGCCCGTTTATCTAGTGGGCGGGGCCGTGCGTGATGCTCTGCTGGGCCGCGTCAGCCACGACCTGGACTTTGTGGTGCCTGCCAACGCCATCAAGTTGGCCTTTCAGGTGGCAGATGCTCTGGGCGTACCGGCCTACGTGCTGGACCGTGAGCGGGATACGGGGCGCGTTATGCTGCCGCAATCCCACACAAGTCTAGACTTTGCCCGCTTTCGCGGCAGCGATCTAAACGCAGATCTGCGCGACCGCGATTTGACGATCAACGCCATTGCCTTACCGGCGACGGCTACCACCACCGCCGGACTTATTGATCCCCATAATGGGCAAGACGATTTGGCTGCGGGCGTCGTGCGCGTCATTCACGAAAACAGTCTGCCGGATGATCCGGTGCGCTGCCTGCGGGCCGTGAGGCTAGTGCACAGCCTGGGCTTCACCCTGGCGCCAGAGACAGAAACGGCCGTTCGCGCTGCGGCTCCACAGATTCACCAGGTTTCTGCTGAGCGTATCCGAGATGAATTGCTAAAACTGCTGGAAACGGCCATGCCCCATCAGGCCATGGCCGATCTGGCAAACCTGGGCTTGCTGGCTGAAATCTTACCAGATCTTGTAGCCCTAACCACGGTCCAACAGACCGCGCCACACCATGAGCCCGTTTTTGCGCACACGCTCTCCGTTCTACGCTGGCTCACCCTGGTAGAAGAAACTATTGAAAATGAACCGCGGAGGACGCAGAGCCAAAAGAGAAAAGAGAGCAAAACCTCTGCGCCCTCTGCATTCTTTGCGGTTAAAAAAACGTTAGAACCTTATACCGAACAAATTCAGGCGCAGTGGCAGAAGCAAGTAGATGGGGGGGTAAACGGCCGTCTACTTTTGCGTCTTGGTGCTCTGTTTCATGATGTGGGGAAAGCCAAAACTCAGACGGTGGAACCAGACGGCCGTATTCGGTTTCTAGGCCATGAGAAGGTTGGCGCGGAGCGAACAGGCCAGATTCTGCGGCGCCTGAGCCTGAGCAACGAAGCGGTTGCTCATGTCAAGCGAACCGTGGCCGGGCATATGCGGCCGCTTCATCTGGCGAACAGCGGTGGCAAGCTTTCGCGGCGAACCGTTTATCGCTATTTTCGGGCAACGGCCGCTTCTGGAATTTCTATC
>JBHIWP010000373.1:0-5852 GCA_041987425.1 Promineifilaceae bacterium (SeqCode)
AGGCGGTGGCCGGTATCGCGCGCGGGCCGCTCCAGGACGTGACCGGTCCGATCACCAGCAGCATCGAGGTGGTGGGCCTGCCGTTGGCGCCACCGATCTCGCGCGACGAGGCGTTGATGACGCAGGTGTTGCAGTATCGCTTTGGCGCGGCGGTGGGCGAAAACGGCCGTTCCGAACTGCAAGGCCACGCCTTTGGCAATCTGCTGCTGGCGGCACTCACCGGTATCACCGGCAGTTTCGACGAGGCGCTGCTGGCCGCAGAGCGGGTGCTGGCCCTGCGCGGGCGCGTATTGCCCTCTACCCTGGCCGATGTAGTGCTGGAGGCAGACATTGCCTTGCCAGACGGAACCTTGCAGCGCGTTGTAGGGGAGAGCGCCATACCAAAGGTGCACGGCCGTATTCAACACGTCTATTTACGCCCGGGTGAAGTAAAAGCCTATCCCCCAGCCCTGCAAGCCATCTTTCAGGCTGACCTGATTGTGATGGGGCCGGGCAGTTTATACACCAGCATTTTGCCCAATTTGCTGGTGCCAGACCTGGCCGAGGCACTGCTCCACGCCCGCGCGCCTAAGATTTATATATGTAATCTTGCCACACAGCCTGGAGAGACGGATAATTACAGCGTGGCTGATCATGTGGCTACCCTTTTCCAACATATTCCCACTGGCTGCCTGGACATGGTTATCGCCAACGATAACCTGTCTGTTCCCCCGGATCGGGGAGGCGGCAATACAATTTACGTGCAGCTTACGCCGCCTGAAGACTTGCCAATGATCACGGCCGATCTGGTCGATGAGGCGCGTCCCTGGCGGCACGACGGCGCAAAACTGGCACAAGTGGTTATGCGTCTGTTATCGTGATACCTTACGCTCTTAAAGGTGACATTTGGCCAACCGTGCGTCCGGTGTCTGCGTTACAATATATTCCGTTTAAGATTTTCACCAAAGGAGAAATCCATGTCAATTAAAATAGGTATTAACGGATTCGGCCGTATTGGCCGACAGGTGTACAAGGCGATCTACGAAAATTATCGGGACGTGCTGGACGTTGAGGGGATCAACGATCTGTGGCCAGCGGAGACAAACGCCCACATGCTGAAATATGATTCGACCTACGGCCGTTTCCCTGGCAAGGTAGAAGCGAAAGACGGCAGCATTTATGTGGATGGCGAAAAGCTGAACACCTTCGCTGAACGCGATCCAGCCAAGCTGCCCTGGGGTGATTTGGGTGTAGACATTGTCCTGGAATGCACCGGTATCTTCCGCGACCGCGACAGCGCCAGCAAGCATCTGGATGCGGGAGCCAAGAAAGTGATTATCTCTGCCCCTGGCAAGGGCGTCGACGCCACATTTGTGCTGGGCGTGAATGAAGATACGTATGATCCAGACAGCCACCATGTCATTTCTAATGCGAGCTGTACCACCAACTGTCTGGCCCCTGCGGCCAAAGTGCTGCACGAATCGTTTGGCATCGAACACGCGCTGATGACCACCATTCATGCGGTGACCAATGGGCAGGCGATTTTGGATGTGGCAGGCAAGGATTTGCGGCGTGCGCGCACGGCGTTTGCCAACATCATCCCCACCACCACTGGCGCTGCCAAGGCGGTTGGCCTGGTATTGCCAGAGCTAAACGGCAAGATCAACGGTATGGCTATGCGCGTGCCGGTGGTAACAGGCTCAGTAACGGACATTACGGCCGTTCTCTCCCGCGATGTTACTGCCGAAGAAGTCAACGCTGCCTATAAAGCTGCTTCTGAGGCGGATGGCTGGTTGGGCAAGGTGCTTGACTATACTGAAGAACCAATTGTCTCCAGCGATATCGTTGGCCATCCTGCCTCCTCCACCATTGACGGGCTTTCTACCGACGTAATGGGCGGCAACTTGGTGAAAGTGGTGACCTGGTACGATAATGAGTGGGGTTACTCCTCTCGTCTGGCAGACCTGACGGCCTTTGTGGCTGAAAAGCTGTAGTTATTATTATGTGACTGGAGATTAGAGACTGTAACGCCTAATCTCCAGTCCCCAATCTCCAATCCCTGATTTCACTTAATGTAATGGAACTGAAAGAGCTTGAAGCCCGAATGCACGACTTTGTACGCAGCAAGGGCTGGTATGAACCTGATTCCCCAAAACCGCAAACCCCAAGAAATTTAGCAGCTTCATTAGCAATAGAAGCGGCCGAGGTATTGGAGCATTTTCAGTGGCGTGACGATGTGGCTCAGCCAGAAGAATTGGCTGGCGAACTCGCAGACGTAGCGCTCTATTTGCTGCAGCTGGCCAGCCTTAGCGGTATTGATCTGGAAGAAGCAATTTTGAAAAAGTTAGCTGTGAATCAGCAGCGCGAATGGCCCGACCCATGAAAATTCTAGCGGTCAGCGACCGGGTGATGGACCAACTTTATTGTAGTGATGTGCGCCAGAAGTTCCCGAACGTTGATCTAATTGTTGGCTGTGGTGATTTGCCTTTTTATTACCTTGATTTTTTGGTGTCTGCCCTGGACAGGCGGCTGGTGTATGTGCGGGGCAATCATGATAAAGGGCCTCAGTACACGGCTGAGGGGCGCATTTTGAAGCAGGTTCCGGGGGGAGATGATATTCACGGCCGTGTGGTGGAGCGCGAGGGGCTGCTGCTGGCTGGCTTAGAAGGCTCGATGCGCTACCGGCCTCATGCGCCCTACATGTATACAGAATCAGAGATGCGTTACCAGGTGGCTCAACTGCTGCCGCTGCTGCTGGGCAATAAACTGCGCTACGGCCGTTTTCTAGACATTCTGGTGACTCATTCGCCAGTCTACGACATTCATGATAAGCCGGATCTGCCCCACACAGGTTTCAAAATAATGCGCAATTTGTTGCAATGGGTAAAGCCCCGCTACATGCTGCACGGACACATCCACATCTACCGTCGCGATACCCCAACCGTTACCAGGTTTGAAGAAACAACCATCATTAATGTCTATCCTTACCGTCTGATCGATTACAACAATCCGCCCGAGCCAAACAGCTAGCATCGTTTCAACTCTTCTTGACGGCCGTTACCTGCCGACGTACACTCCAGATAAGTCAAATAATTTGCCGCAACCAAGCAAGAAGGAGCTGTACGCATGTTTGCCGAGCTGGGGGCCAGAGTGAATGTCCAGCAGTCCATTGCTCCGGCCGTCGACTATCTCCAAAAGCCTATTCACCTTTTTCGCACCTACAAACGCGCCAATTTACGCCCCGATATTGTTGCTGGATTAACCGTTGCCGTTATCCTGCTGCCGCAAGCCATTGCTTTTGCTCTCATTGCCGAGCTGCCCCCCCAAATGGGCCTGTACGCGGCCATTATGGGAGCCATCGTCGGCGGATTGTGGGGTTCTTCTAACCAGATTCACACCGGGCCAACCAACGCTATTTCGCTGCTGGTTTTTAGTTCGCTTTCTGCAGTGGTTGCGGTTGGCACGCAGAGTTTTGCCGTGGCGGCAGGCGTGCTGGCGGTGATGGTTGGGGTCTTTCAGCTGAGCATGGGCCTGCTGCGGTTGGGGATGTTGGTCAACTTTGTTTCTCATTCTGTCATTGTGGGGTTTGCCACCGGAGCCGGGGTGCTTATTGCCATTAAGCAGGTAAGCCCGCTGCTGGGGCTGTCCTTTCCCAGCCACAACGTTGCAGAAACCATCAGCGGCCTGATTACTTACTTGCCAGATGCGCATTCAGAAACGGCCGTCATTGGGCTGGGAACCATGCTGTTTATCCTTTCCCTGCGCCAGATTAACAAGCGCCTGCCTGCGGCGCTGATTACGATGGTTCTGGCCTCGTTGGTCGTATTTTTGCTTGGCCTGGATGAAGCGGGGGTGACGGTGATTGGTCAGCTGCCTAGTGGCTTACCTCCTTTGAGCCGCCTGCCGCTATTCGACCTGGAGCTTATCAGCCGCCTTTCCACGGGTGCGCTGGCGGTGGCAGCCATCGGCCTGGTAGAAACGACGGCCATTGCCCGGTCCGTTTCGGCGCAAACCGGTCAGCGATTAGACAGCAACCAGGAGTTTGTGGGGCAGGGGATGGCCAACATCTTTATGGGTTTATTTTCAGGCTATCCAGGAGCGGGGTCGTTTTCGCGTACGGCCGTAAACTTCAAGGCAGGCGCGCGTACGCCTATGGCTGGTATCATCTCTGGCATTTTTATGATCATTGCCATGTTTACGCTGGCACCACTGGCTGCCTACCTGCCCATTGCCTCGCTGGCTGGCGTGCTCATCATAACCGCCTACGGCATGATCGACCGCGAGGAAATTGCGCGCATCTGGCACAGCCATCCAGGGGATGCCGCCATCATGGTAACAACGCTGGTGGGCACCCTCTTTTTAGAGATTGAATTTGCTGTCTTGCTGGGCATTATTCTATCGCTCGGGTTTTTCATCTGGCGCACCAGCACGCCTCGAATTCAAGCGGTGCTGCCAGACGACAACTTTAGCCACTTTATTTATCGCCCGGACAAAGAGCCTTGCCCTCAGCTGGCTATCATTGAGGTTTATGGGGATCTTTATTTTGGAGCGGTTAATAATGTAGAAGAGTTCATTACAAATTATGCCGATGCCCATCCTGAGCAGCGCTTTTTGTTACTTCGCCTGGACCACGTAAACACGTGTGATTTTAGCGGAATCCATATGTTAGAAAGCGTCGTGCGTTCTTACCGCGAACAGGGAGGTGACGTGTTTATGGTGGGGACAAATCGCCGGGTGCAGCAGATGATGCTCTCATCGCAATTTGCTTTATTTCTTGGTGAGGATCACATTTTGGGTGAGGATGAGGCGATTGGCAAAATCTTTCACCAGGAGCTTGATCCGGCTGTCTGCATTTATGAATGCCCTGTGCGCGCATTTCGTGAATGCCAGAATTTGCCCAAGCGGATCGATTTAGTAGACATTCCACTGACGAGCGAAACAGAAACGGATCATATCCTGACTATAGATGCCAGAGAGCTGTGGCAACGACTGCATTACGCGTCTGGGATGAACGGCCGTAAGCCTTATGTGGTCGATGTCCGTGAACCCCGTGAATACAGGCAGGGGCACATTGCCGAAGCCGAACTGGTGCCGCTGCCCAAAATTCTGGCGGCGGAGGTAAAGCTGCCCGCCGATCGACAGATTGTATTGGTTTGCCGCAGTGGTCGGCGCAGTCGCCGGGCGGCGGCTGCGTTGCAGCACATTGGCTGCATGAACGTGCAAATTTTACAAGGCGGAATGCTGGCCTGGGGTTCGGAAGGGCTGCTGGAAGCGGTTGAATTTTGATTCTTTAGGATTGAAAGCATGACGCATAATTTTGATGAACAGCTATCACGAAATCTCGGTTTGGACCTGGTGCGCGTAACGGAAACGGCCGCATTGGCTGCCGGGCACTGGGTAGGATCCGGGGATTTTGACAGCGCTCACCGGGCGGCCACGCGGGCAATGGCTGATGCTCTGAACACGTTGGAAATGAACGGCCGTATCGTCATTGGTGAAGAACGACAGCTTGGAAACGATTCCCCCCTGAGCAGTGGCCAGCCCGTTGGTACGGGCAACGGGCCAGAGGTCGATGTATTGGTAGACCCAATCGACGGAACCAATCTGCTGATCCAGGGAAGGCCCGGCGCCATCTCTGTGGTGGGCATTGCCCCGCGCGGAACCGTTTGGTCGCCGGTTCCAGCCAAATATATGGACAAAATTGTGGTCGATCGCAAGGCCGCCGCGGCGAAGGCCGCGAAGGAGAAGGCCGCCAAGGAGAAGGCGGAGCAGAAGGCCGCGGAGAAGAAGGCCCGCGAGAAGGCCGCCGCGGACAAGAAGGCCGCCGAGAAGAAGGCCCGCGAGAAGGCCGCCAAGGAGAAGGCCGCGAAGGC
>JBHIWP010000374.1:0-5817 GCA_041987425.1 Promineifilaceae bacterium (SeqCode)
CTGCCCAGGGCTATCGCGGCGATGGCACGCCGCCGACCATGCCCCCCGACTTCATCGCCCAAATTGCCGCTCGCTACCTGGCCACCTATGAAAAACTTACCGACACCTTATTTGCCCCCGGCGCACAGCCTGCCGCTGAACGAATTCGGCAGAGTTTGAATTCTTGACGCAAAGGGGCAAAGGATGGAAGAGGGAAAGAAAGGCAAGAAGAGAAAGTTTTCATCGCGGGAGGATGAGATCGGTTATGAGATTATTGGTGCGGCAATTGAGGTGCACAAGACGTTAGGTGGTCCAGGGCTTCTGGAAAGCGTTTATGAAGAAGCATTGGCTTGGGAATTGCAGAATCGTGGTTTGCTGGTTGAGCGTCAAGTAACTGTTCCAATTAGGTACAAAGAGCAGATACTGGCTACACCGCTTCGCGTCGATTTGCTTGTTGAAAAGCTCGTGATTGTAGAAAACAAATCAGTCGTGGCCTACAATTCGATCTTCGAAGCCCAGACCCTGACCTACTTACGGCTAATGAATCTACGGTTAGGCATTGTGATTAACTTTGGCGAAAAGTTTGTCAAAAGAGGTATACATCGAGTTGCCAATGGCCTTTAATCCTTTGCCCCTTTTACCTCTTTGCGCCTTTGCGTAAAAAAATGGAGGCCTTATGGATAAACAACCAATAGTCGGAGTCATAATGGGCAGTACGTCGGATTGGGAGACGATGCGGCATGCGGTGGAAACGCTGGAAGCGTTTGGCGTGCCGCATGAGGCGAAGGTGGTCTCCGCCCACCGCACGCCGGAGCTGATGGCCGAATATGCCCAAAGCGCCGAGGCGCGTGGTGTGCAGGTGATTATTGCCGGGGCGGGTGGAGCGGCTCACCTGCCAGGGATGGTGGCAGCGCAGACGGTGCTGCCGGTGCTGGGCGTGCCCGTGCAGAGCCGCACGCTCAACGGCCTGGATTCGCTGCTCTCGATTGTGCAGATGCCCGGTGGCGTGCCGGTGGGCACGCTGGCCATTGGCAAGGCCGGGGCCAAAAATGCGGCCCTGCTGGCTATTGCCATTTTGGGCAACCAGTATCCTGAATTTCGCCAAAAGCTGCACCAGTTCCGACAATCCCAAACCGAAAAAGTGCTTGGCGATCAATTGCCGTTCAGTTAGCTTTATGAGAGATCAAGGTCAACCACTTCTACCCCCAGCCACAATTGGCATCCTTGGCAGCGGCCAGTTGGGGCGAATGCTGGCGCTGGCGGCACGGCCGTTTGGCTACCGCATCCATGTCCTTTCCCCAGAAGCCAACTCCCCTACCGGGCAAGTGGCCGATCGCGAGTTTGTGGCTGCGTATGACGACCTGGACGCCGTGCGCGAATTTGCCCACAGTGTAGACGTAATGACCTACGAGTTTGAAAACGTGCCGCTGACCACGGCCGAAGCATGTGCCGCCATCGTGCCGCTGCGACCAGGGGCAGAGGCGCTGCGCGTGGCCCAAAACCGGCTGCGCGAGAAGCGCTTTTTTGCCGACAATGGCCTGCCGACAGCGCCGTTTGCCGCTGTACATTCGCTGGAAGATTTGGAGGCGGGATTGGCCGAAATTGGCTGCCCGGCGGTGTTGAAAACGGCCGTTTCCGGCTACGATGGTAAGGGACAGGTCAAACTCAACCGCCCAGACAAAGCGGCTGATGCGTGGCAAGCAGTAGGCGCGGTGGACTGCATCTTGGAAGGCTGGATTGAATTTGAGCGCGAGGTTTCGATCGTGGCGGCGCGGGATGTAGACGGCCGTATTGCCCACTACAACCTCATCGAAAACGCCCACCACAACCACATCCTGGATGTATCCGTTGCCCCGGCCGATGTGCCGCCACAGGTACTGGCCCAGGCCGAGACGATGGTGCAAACGGTGCTCACCGCGCTAGATGTGGTGGGCGTGCTGTGCGTGGAATTTTTTCTGTGTCGCGATGGCCAACTGCTGCTGAATGAAATTGCGCCGCGCCCGCATAACTCCGGCCATCTCACCATCGAGGCGTGCGTCACCAGCCAGTTCGAGCAGCAACTGCGTACTATCTGTGGTTTACCTGTGGGCGACACCAGCTACTTGCGACCAGCGGCGATGGCCAACCTTTTAGGCGATCTGTGGGATTTTCGACGCAAAGGCGCAAAGGAACAAAAGGGGCAAAGAGAAAAATCTGTACGTAATCTGCGCCAATCTGCGCAATCTGCGGATAAATCTCCGGATTGGACGGCCGTACTCGCCGACCCTTGCCTAAAGCTGCACCTGTACGGCAAAGAAACCGCCCGTCCCGGCCGCAAAATGGGGCATATGACGGCCTTAGCCGATACGGTTGAGGCTGCAGAAAAGATTGTTAGAGGAGCTAGAGAGAGATTGGTAATTGAGTAATTGGGTAATCAGGTAATTGGGCAATTACTCAATTACCTAATCACTTAATTACTTTCGTTCCACTCTCCACTGAGAGATAGAAATGGACAACCTGGATTTTCACGAAAACGATAAATTTCACGACGAGTGCGGCATTTTTGGTGTGTACGCGCCGGGGCGGGAGGTGGCGCGGCTGACCTTTTTCGGTCTGTACGCCCTGCAGCATCGCGGGCAGGAAAGCGCCGGTATTGCCACCTGCGACGGCCGTTCTGCCTACAGCCACAAAGGTATGGGTCTGGTTTCGCAGGTGTTTAACGAGGACAATTTACGGCCGTTGGCCGGGCATATGGCTATTGGGCAAAATCGCTACTCCACCACTGGTGGCTCCCACCTGCGCAACGTGCAGCCGTATCTCATTGAGACGATTTACGGTCCGCTAGGCGTGGCCCACAATGGCAACCTGACCAACGCGCTGCACCTGCGCCACCAGCTGCTCAAGCGCGGCGTGGGGCTCTCCTCCACCAGCGACAGTGAAGTGATTACCCAGATGCTGGCTGCCCCTGCCGAAGTGTGGAATCCGGCCAACGGCAACGGCAAGGAAAACGACCGCTGGGTGGCGCGGCTGCGGGCGATGATGGGCGTGCTTGAGGGGGCTTATTCGCTGACGCTGCTCACCCGTGAAGCGGTGTATGCTGTGCGCGATCCGCTGGGATTACGGCCGTTGTGCCTGGGGCAGCTAGAGGACGGTGGCTACGTCGTTGCCAGCGAATCGTGCGCGCTGCACACTATCGGCGCTGACTATCTGCGGGAGATCATGCCCGGCGAGATTTTGCGCCTGGATCATGAAGGCGTTACCTCGTTTACCGGGATCAAATCGCAGGAGCGCGGCCTGTGCATCTTTGAATACGTCTACTTCGCCCGGCCAGACTCGGTTTTTGAAGGCCAGGTCATCCATGAGGTGCGCCAACGTCTGGGTCGCATCCTGGCCCGCGAAGCCCCGGCCGATGCCGACGTGGTCGTGGGCGTGCCGGACTCAGCCACCCCGGCGGCAATTGGCTTCAGCCTGGAGTCTGGCCTGCCCTTTACCGAGGGCTTGACGAAAAATCGCTATATCGGCCGTACCTTCATCCAGCCCGATGATCAGCTGCGCAAAGAGGGTGTGCGCATCAAATACAACCCGCTGGAGGCCAATTTGAAGGGCAAGCGGGTCATCCTCATCGATGATTCGATTGTGCGCGGCAACACGGCCGGACCGCTGGTGCAGCTCATCCGCGATGGCGGCGCCAAAGAGGTGCACGTACGCGTTTCTTCGCCGCCGGTGCGCCATCCCTGCTTTATGGGCATCGACATGGCCACGCGCAAAGACCTGATCGCCCACCAACTAGACATTGAAGGCATCCGCCAGCGCATCGGAGCCGATAGCCTGGCCTATCTTAGCCATGAGGGCATGGTGGAAGCAGTGACCTCTGGCATTCGCCAGCAAACCGGCCACTGCACGGCCTGCTTCTCGGGTCAATACCCCATTCAAATCCCAGACTGGCTCTTCAGCGATGACCGCGATAGGGAAAAGCTGATTTTTGAGGATATGTGGGGGTAGCGGTTGCAAGTTGCAAGTGGCAAGTTGCAGGTGAGGTTTTTGTGGAATTCAAGAATTTTGAAGAGTGGCTGGGACAAGTGCCGCAAAGCATTAAGAATGATCCTCTTTGGGATTTCAAGACATATCAGAGTGCTCTTTTTCTTGCTGATTTAGTTTGGTTTGATTGTGATAAGCTTTTTGCCGATCAACGAGGCAAGGGTATTGCCTGGCAAATTATTGATAGCGCTGGCTCAATTGCGGCAAATATCGAAGAGGGATTTGGTCGAGGTTACGGCAAAGATTACGCACGTTTTCTGAAAATATCGTTAGGGTCAGCCAGGGAAACACGGGGCTGGTATTATCGGGGGCGACACGTTTTCGAGGCGGAGTTGCTGCAACATCGGTACAAGCTGGCAGATGAAATTATTGCAAATCTCATTGTAGTGATTAAGCAACAACGACGGTGGAAAAAGGAATGAGGTTTTGTTAAAAGGATAATTTATTCGTTGCGGGTAGGAAGTGGCAAGTTGCAAGTAAAGTTCATCCTGAAGGACTTGCTACCTGCCACCTGCCACCTGCAACGCTGCAAAGAACAATGACCAGATTAAAAATTTTGGTAGTAGGCGGTGGAGGACGCGAGCATGCGCTGGTTTGGAAGCTAGGGCAGTCGCCAAGAGTGGCGCAGATTTTTGTGGCGCCGGGGAATGCGGGCACGGCCGTTTCTGCCCAAAATGTGCCAATTAAAGATGGCGACATTGACGAACTGCTCAACTTTGCCCAGGAAAAACAGATCGATTTGACGGTGGTGGGACCGGAGGTGGCGCTGGCGCTGGGGATTGTAGACAGATTCCAGGCGGCGGGACTGGTGATTTTTGGTCCCACGCAAGCGGCGGCGCAGCTAGAAGCGTCTAAGGCGTTTGCCAAGCGGTTTATGCACGAGCGGGGGATTCCCACGGCCGTTTCCCGGGCCTGCACCAGATTTGAAGATGCGGTAGGGGCAATGCACGCATTGCCCCTACAAAACGGTATCGTGGTGAAAGCCAGCGGATTGGCTGCGGGCAAGGGTGTGGTGGTTTGCGACAGTGCAGCTCAGGCAGAAGCAGTGCTGCGCGAGATGCTGCTGGAAGGCGCGTTTGGCGCGGCCGGGGCTGAAGTGGTTATTGAGGAGCGACTGAGCGGCCCGGAGCTGTCGCTGCTGGTACTGACCGATGGCAAAACGGCCGTTCCCCTCAGCCCGGCGCGCGATCACAAGCGCGTGTACGACAACGACCAGGGACCCAACACGGGCGGCATGGGGGCTTTTGCCCCGCCGCCAGACGTGAACGACGCGCTGGTTGCCCAAATCATGCAAACTATCGTTCAGCCGACCATCGACGGTATGGCAGCACAGGGTACGCCATACGTAGGCGTGCTGTACGCCGGTCTGATGCTTACCGCGGATGGGCCGAAAGTGATCGAGTTCAACTGCCGCTTTGGTGACCCTGAAACGCAGGTGGTGCTGCCGCTGTTGGCAAGCGATTTGGTGGAACTGATGTTGGCCTGCGTGAACGGCCGTCTCACCCCCGACATGGTTAAACTGCACCCGCGAGCCTGCGCCACCGTCGTCATGGCCGCGCCGGGTTACCCGGCCAGCTATCCCAAAGGGCTGCCCATCACCGGGCTGGATGCGCTGCCTGACAACGTCATGGTGTTCCACGCGGGGACGGCGAGGCAAGGCGAACAGCTCATTACCAGCGGGGGCCGGGTGCTCGCGGTAACGGCGCGAGGGGATGATTTGGAGACGGCCGTAAACCGCGCTTACGGTGGCGTAGAGAAGATTCAGTTTGATGGTGCCCATTATAGAAAAGATATTGGGAGAGACTTGAGATTGGAGAGTGG
>JBHIWP010000375.1:0-5817 GCA_041987425.1 Promineifilaceae bacterium (SeqCode)
GTCGATGGTAGCTTTGAGCACCTCCACCAGATCGTAACCAGGGCAGTTGCGCAGCAAATATTGCACCCGCGCCAGGGATTGATACGTTTCGGCCACGTCTGCGGGCGCGCGGCCCGGCAAAGACAGCGCCTTTTGGAAGTTTTGGATGGCCAACTGGAGCTCGGCAGCCGAAGCTAATTTTCCTTCTTCACTAAGTTCGGGATCAGCGCAGCGATCCTGAGCCAGGGTGCCCTGGTCATCCTGCAACATGCCCAGCCGCCAATGCAGCGTGCCCAACGAGAGGTAGATGGTGGGATCTTCAGGGATGAGTTCAGCCGTTTTTTCCCAGGCTTCTAGCGCCTTATCATAGTCATGCAGGGAGTAATAGCTAAACCCAAGCCCCAGGTAGGCTTCATCGGAACGGCCGTTGAGCAAAACGGCCGTTTCAAATCGCTCAACTGCCGCTTCAAACCTGTTTTGCCCATAGGCCAGCCAGCCCAGCCCGGTCCACGCCTGTCCCTGGCTTTGTAGGTCCAGCGCCCGCTCGCCGCTAATCTCCAGGGCAGCCAGGTAATTGGTCTCGGCCGCTGCGGCATCCCCGATAATGTGGTAGGTAACGCCGCGCCACAGGTGATAGTAGGCATTGTTTGGCTGGCTGGCAATGAGCTGGCCCTGCTCTTTGAGAATCGTTTGGAAATCGGGCGTGTCTTCATCAGCCTGGGTGCTTTCGCCCAGGCGGGCCAGGTTACGGCTGGCCAGCAGTTCCGTGCTGCTGGCAAATGAAACCAGCTGATCGTAATCGTCTAAAGCAGCATCAAAATTGCCCAGCTGCATGTAAATGGCAGCCCGGTTAGACAGCGCCTGAAACCAGACAGACTGCGTGCGCCGCAGAAATGGAGACAGCAAGCGTACGGCCGCACGCGTGTCTACCACGCCTAAAATTTTGAGTTGGGCAATGTCGATGGCTCGTGTGTAGGTGGTCACAGCGTCACTAGCCAGGGCAACGGCCGACTCCTGTTGCGGCTCTTCCAAAGAGCGATCGCGCAGGCTATTGCCTATGATCAGGTAATGGTAGCTGGCAACCTCCCGCAGCAAATGGCTGCCCATTACAAACAGGGTAAAGAGGGCAATCATTAGCGAAACCAGACGCAGCCAAAAAGGATAGGTTCGCGGCTTATTGGGCCAGATTTGCGTTTGCCAAAAGGCAAGGGTAACGCCGATGACCGTAAGCAAAATGCCTAACGAAGGATAAATGTCTGGCATGGTGAACCAGGGATAGAAAAGGGAGCCAAGCCGCAGCAACAGCAAAACCAGCACCGCCAGCCCCACCCAGCCAGCCAGTCGGCTGTTGGGGAACATGCGGTACCGAATTTGCAACGGCCGTAACACGAAGGCCCATAGCGGCGGCACAAACAACCCCAAATAAAGATAGGGATACAAATCCGCCAGGCTGTACGGCGTGCCGGGGAAATCGAAGTTGAGCAGCGTGGGGAAGCGGCTGCCCAGCAGGGCCAACACCGTTAGCAGCGCGGCCGTGCCGATATACCAAACGCCCATGCGGCTGTAAACCAGCCCATAGCTCCAATCCTCTTGGGGCAGTGAAGGAGGCAGGTAGCCAACCACGCGCTGGCGCACGGTTTCATAGCGGGCCGTGTTGCCGGGCACAATTAGCTGGGCTCCGCTGCTGTTCAGAGCAAAGTTGGCATCGTCGGCCAGCGGTTCGCGAATAAGCTTCAGATCTGCCACCACCATTTTGGTGACGCTTGCCCAACTGAGCTGCTCATCATTAACCTGTATCCCCTGAACGTTTAAGCGTACGCGGCCCCGGCCCGCCCGCTGCAGGCTGTCCAGCCGCGTGAAAACCAGGGCAGCAATGCCCATAACTGTGGACAACAGCACATAGCTCAGCAGCAGTATCACCCCCACCTGAAGCGCCACGCCGGTGTCCGCAGCGGGGATAGCATTCACGGTAAGGCCAGCATCAGCAATAGCGGGGCGAAACTGAAAGGGTGCGGCCGTATTGCTTACGACAGGCGCGTCTTGCTCAATATCAACTTCCAGGTTTGCCTGCGTGGCATCAATCTCCTGAAAGATGAGCGAGGGCCAAAGCACAAATTCGCGCCCTTTAAAAGTGATGGCGGGCGAAACCAGGCTGCCCGTGTCCAGGCGAATGGTGTAGAGGGGCAGCACAAAGATGACGATTGAAAGGATAATAAAAACGGCGTGATGGAAAAGCACCGTAGCCGGATGGCGGTAGCGGATAGGATAAGTGTAGTCAGAAACGGCCGTCGCCACCCGGCGGGCTGCTTCCTGTTGATTATCATCTAGCCGTTCATCCTCAGCAATGGCCTGCAAACGGTCGGCTATGTCAGTGATCCAAAGCGCATCATTTTGCCGCTGGTAAAGGCCCAAGGCCCGTTCGAACTGAAGAATAGCCGCCTGTACGGCCTCGCTATCTGTAGGAGCAATACCCCGATGCGCCTCGGCCATCAGCACGCGCGCGCGGGCTTCTAGAATTCCATCCTCATATTGACTAATTTCCGGCAGGGCTGCTTCGGCATAATGCAGAACGGCTTCTGGCTCTCGCTGTAAGAGCAGCGCTTCGGCCAGGCCCAAATTTACAGACAGACGCCGGTAGTTGCCCAGCGGGGCTTCCTCTTCGGCCAGCAGGCGGCGGAAAAGCGTTTCTGCCTGCTCTTCGTCGCCCAGGCCCAGGTATAGGTAAGCCAGCTTTTCATCGGCGGCTACTGCTTCAGCCGGTTCGCCGTACTGTTCCAGCAGCGCATCGGCCTGCTTGTACTGGTGTGCGCCGCTCACAAACAGCCGGGCCACGATCCAGTCTAGTTGATAGAGCGTAGGCCAAAAGCGCGGATGCCAGACGCGCCGTCCCAGGTAGAAGCTCATGTAAAACAGCAGCGGCAGCGAAAGTAAAAAGAATGAAAAGTCGCGCAGGGTGTGCAGCCAGTTAGGTGGCTCTGGCAAAGCGGGCGGGTTGTGTTCGCGGGTGACATCAGCCAGGCCCACGTAGGCATCGCCCAAGGCCAGCCTAGTGTAGGCGCACTCGATTTTGATGCGATTCTGGTCGGTTACGCTGCGTACAACCTGAGGCTGAGAAACGGCCGTTTCCTCCGACTGTAGCAAACGCTGTTCTTCCGCCTCAAATAAAGCCAACGTTTCTTCATAAGCCTTAATCGCCTCCACAAACTCTCCCAACTGCGCCAGCGATTCGCCGTAGGCTCGGGTAACGTAGGGCAGCAGCAAGGGAGACAGTGCAGGCCTGGCCCGCAGCTTTTTAAGCGTGTCCAGGCTGGCAGACCACAGCCCGCGCATCTGGTCCACCCTGGCCCGCATGTGACGCAGCAAATCATCCAGCAGCTCCAAATCCTGCTTGAGCATTACCAGATAGAAGCGGGCGTTGGTAACGGTGTCCAGAAGCCGCTCAATTTCGGCAATCTGGCGTTCTCTGTGGTAAAGACGGAAGGTGTTGATGAGATAGTTGATGCCCGCAGTCTGATCAACAAAAAGCAGATGGTACAAAATGAGGCGGCGCTGCTCCTGCGGATTGGGATCGGGGGCGCTTTCCCAGTAGGCCAAGGCTCGCTGGTGGGCGGCGAGGTAGGCAGCAGGATCGCGCACAATCCAGCGGCGCTGCAAAATGACGCGCTCGTCGGGGCGGATGGCGTAGGTTTCGGGTTCGCCTTCACCAGTTGTCAGCGTGCGGACAAATGAGTAACGCAGCAGCCGTTCGATGAGCCCTTCGTTACGGCCGTCTTCCGTCTGGCGCAGGGTAGCAAACATATCCGCGTTGAACCAGACCGGCAGGGCAGCCAGGTAGAGCGCCTCGGCCATCATGGGATGTACTTCCTCCAGGATGCGGTTCAGAAAAGCGGTTGTTGTGGCGGTAACGTCGTTGCTCATAAGATTATTACCGCAAAGAACGCAGAGAACCTAAAGCTATTTTTATCTTTGCGCTCTTCACGTCCTTTGCGGTTTGCCAATCACAAATCGCTGAAAAAATCATCGTCGACGCTGGTGGTGGCCATGGCGTGATCGGCCATCATGGCCAGGGCACCGGGCACGCCGCCGCTGGTGAGTAAAATCGTGCGCCAATCCAGGCCAAGGGCCACTTTGCGCCGCTCTTCAAAATATTCGCGTACGGTCGGTTCATCGAACGGTTCCAGGCGGGTTTGCACCAGCAAATTGTTCATTTTTAGTTCACTCAGGTCTGGTATCTCACGCCCGGTGATGATGATGACCAGGTCCTCTAGCTGGCTGTCGCGCAGCCGGGTAAGCAGCTCCTGCCGCAGCCAACGGTCGGCGTCTGGCCTGATGGCTTCGTAGGAGTCGAAGAGGAGCACCACCGGGGCACGGTCGGCTACCAGTGCGGTGAGAGCGGCAAAGAAGGCGTCGTTTATCTGGCGCTCGATGCGGCTTTGGTCTGCAGCGCTGTCGGTGCGCAAAATGCCCATGTTGTCTTCGGTGATGGCGGCGTTGATAGGCTGTTCGGCGACGGCCGTTCCCGGCCGGTACGCGTCCAGGCCGTCCCACCAGTTGAGCCGGGTGCGCAGTTCGGCGCAGCGGGTGATGAGCACGGTCAGTAGCTGGCGACGCTGGCAGTAGGCTACCAGCGAACCAGCTCGCGCGGATAAGGTTTCTCCACTCAGCTCCTCATAGTTGATGGTGATGTCCATGCAAATGCCGCGTATCTCATCCAGGTTGAAGCTGCTGACGATGTTTTGACGCAGCAGGCCCAGGCCGGAAACGGCCGTAATTGGCGCATCACTGTAGCTGTTGACAATCTCATTTAGCTGGTTGAAGTAGGCGGGCTGGTTTAACTGCTGCCGAATCAGCCGCACCAGCCCTAAAAAGTCGTGGTGGTCCTGCCGGGGATTGCGAAAATCGACGTAGACGGCGGGCAAATTAATGGTAGGCTCCTGGCAATGGTGCTGCATTCGCCCGGCCAGCCACGTCTTGCCCATATCTTTGGTTGCCTGAATCAGCATCACCGCCTGCCGCGTTTCAGGCCGCAGCAGCTTTTGAAAGCCAAGGAATTTGCGTTCCTGGTTCACAAAAAGGGCAGGGTTGTAAATATTGCTCATAAACTTCTGCAATTGTGAGGAACCAACTCTGTCACAGTTCCTGTTTGGGAGACTGGAGGTTAGAGATTAATAGTTTTTAGAAACTGCTCAGCTAATCTTTGCCAAAGTTCTTTACTTGTCATTTCGAGCCGTTTTTTGGCGAGAAATCTTTGAAGCAACCGAAAATTATAAGTTTTTCAAGTTTAGAGAGATTTCTCCCTTTGGTCGAAATGACAACCAAGGATTGAGCGTCGATACCCAGTTTATATTTGAGAAAGGAAACGATCTCCAACCTACCGTTCATGTATGTTGTGGGTACGATGTTGGCATAATTTTAGTATGGGTCACATTGTAGCATCCCCCTGGGCAGGGGTAAAGTTAAAAGCTTATGTAAATCAAATATCGATTGGTTCAATCTGCGAGATTGAACCAATCTTGAGGCGGGATGCGTTAGAATTATTCAGATTTGCAGGTCGATTAAGCGGGAAGTTTCAAAAAATTCCGTATTATGCTTATTTACAGGCCGATTTAAATTGCCCTAACTGCCAACTTCCGTCGAGCGGTAATGTCCAGAATTGAAAGTTGTTGATACAGTTCGGTACTTCTGATCTACCTATTCAGCGAACCTGTGGCGTGCGCCCTGCGGCAAACAGCTTGACCAGTGCCAAACCGACAATGAAGCCGCCGATGTGGGCGGCGTAGGCCACGCCATCACTGGCGCCGCTAAGCGTCCCCAGTCCCCCAACCAGCTGCAGCAAAA
>JBHIWP010000376.1:0-5795 GCA_041987425.1 Promineifilaceae bacterium (SeqCode)
GCGCCATGCCACGGCCGTTCCCCTGGATGGCTTCCCTCTTATACGGTGGCGTGCTTTTGGCAGGCATTTATTATCCGCTGATTGGCCTGTGTGGTGGTGGCTGGCAGCCCGGGCGTAACGGACTGTTCATTGGAATTTTGCTTTTCTTGCTGGCTTTAGAGCAGGTTGCGCGGCGACAGCAGGCGCCGACTTCACGTCGATTGGCACTCGGGCTGCTGCTGGGGCGAATCGTGCTATTTGAAGCCGTTGTGATTTTGGACTGCTCTGGCTTTTCCAAATTTCTTTACCTCATTGTGCCCTTTGCCGCTTATTTTGGTCTGGGCAAGCGAGCCAGCTACGGTCTGGCTGCACTGTACGTGGGCATTTTTGCTATGCGGCTGTTCATGTTGCGCCCGGATTGGTACCTGGACGAGTCATACGTGGCCGATCTGTTGATCTTTGCCATTGGCATGGTCTTTGTGCTGGCAATGGCCGATGTCGTGCAGGAAACACAAAACAGCCGGGCGCGTGCTGAGGAGCTGCTGGAGAATCTGGAAACGTCCCACCGGCACCTGCAGGCGTACGCCGGACAGGTGGCAGAGCTAGCCACGGCCGAAGAGCGCAACCGGCTGGCGCGGGATATTCACGACAGCCTGGGGCACTATCTAACGGCCATCACCGTCCAGCTAGAAAAAGCGCTGGCCTTTCGCGAGCGTGCGCCCGAAGCCGCTGAGCAGGCGGTGCGCGACGCCAGGCGCTCGGCCAGGGCGGCGCTGCAAGACGTGCGCCACTCCGTGGGGGCCATGCGGCGGACGGAGAAGCTGTTTTCGCTCACGGCCGTTCTGCCCGAACTGGTAGCTCGCCTGTCCAACAGCCACCTCGTCATCAATTGGCATGTTACAGGTGATGAAAGCGGCTTCCCCAGGTTGGTGCTGATGACAATCTATCGCGTGGCGCAAGAGGCGCTGACCAACGTGCAGAAACATGCTCAGGCCAGCCAGGCGGACTTAGAAGTTGTGTTTACCGAGCATGAAATCAGGCTGTGGATTCAGGACGATGGACGGGGGTTTGATACGGCCATTCTCACCAATCCGCCGCTGGAGCAGGCCAGCAGCTTCGGTTTACGAGGCATTCAGGAACGGCTGGAACTGGTCGGCGGCACCATGCAGCTAACCAGCCGCCCAAATGATGGCACGCAACTGCTTGTCACCATCCCTAAATATCCACAGACACTGGACACGCTGGCCATTAGTCGCACGCCTCAACAGATGAATTGGGACGCTGATTTGCCTGATCTACCTGATCAGGGCAATCAGATAAATCAGCGTTCTATTTTTTAGGAGCATTATGGCGGAAAAGGAAACGGCCGTGCGCATTCTGGTGGTTGATGATCAGCGGCTTATTCGAGAGGGCATTGCCTCACTGCTAGGAATTCAGCCGGGAATAGAGGTGGTGGGCACGGCCGCCAACGGGCAGGAAGCGCTGGATCAGGCGCTGGACCGGACGCCCGACGTAATTTTGATGGACGTGCGCATGCCGATAATGGACGGGGTGCAGGCAACTAAAGCCATTCGCCAGCAGCGGCCGTCTTGCCAGATTTTGATGCTGACCACGTTTGACGACGAAGAGTACGTGATCCAGGCACTGCGGGCCGGAGCCAGGGGCTATCTGCTTAAAGACATTCCGGTGGACGATCTGGCCCAGGCGGTGCGGCTGACCCACGCCGGTATTTACCAGCTCGATCCGGCGGTGGCAGGCAGCCTGGTGCAAATGCTGGGGCAGCAGACGGGTGAAAAGGAAACGGCCGTTTTGGGCGAAGCGGAAGCGGCCGTATCTCCCCCAGAGCATGATCTCACCAGCCGCGAGCTGGAAGTGCTGCGCCTCATCGCCACCGGGGCCACTAATCGCGAAATTGCCGACAGGCTGGTGGTAAGCGAAGGCACGGTGAAAAATCATGTCTCCAGCATCCTCAGCCGCCTGGGCCTGCGCGACCGTGTGCAGGCCGCACTCTACGCCCACAAGCACCAGCTTATCTGACATGACCTTCCAGGACGATCCCACCACCATTCGCTGGCAGCTCCATCTGAAGTCACCAATTGAAAAGGTTTACCGGGCTTTGTCTACTGACGAAGGTCGCGCCAGCTTTTGGGCAGAAACGGCCGTCCAATCCAACAGCATCATCCACTTCGTTTTCCCCAATGGCTTCACCTGGGACGTATCGATTTTAGAGGCGATTCCCCCCCGCCTTTATGCGGTGCAGTACATTGATAACTCAGTTGCCACGTTCACGCTTGAAGAAGATGGGCAGGGCGGCACCGATTTGACGCTGACGGACGAAGGCGTAGCCGCTCAGCATCGCACAGAGGTGATTGCTGGTTGGGTGTCGGTGCTGTTGGCGTTGAAAGCGGCCGTTGACTTTGGTGTTGATCTGCGCAGCCATGATCCACAGCGCAATTGGGACAATGGCTACGTGGAGAACTGAGCGCATTTTTGCTACTGTTTTCTGGTAAAGCTGCCCATCCAAGAAGGAGAAAGAATGTTAGTCAATACGAGTAATCCAAAAGGCGTGTATGCGCCACCGGCAAACTACTCTCAGGCGGCGCGCGTACCGGCCGGATCAGATTTGCTTTTCATCTCTGGGCAAGGGCCGCAAAATCTGAGCGGGAAAACCGTTGGCGTCGGCGATATGACCGCCCAGGCGGAGCAGGTGTTCACAAACTTACAGGCCATCCTGGCCGCACATAACGCCACGTTTGCCAACGCCATCAAAGCCAGCATCTACATCACCGATATCTCTCGACTGGCAGAATTCAACGCCGTTCGCACCAAATATTACGGCGAGGCCAGACCAGCCAGCGCCCTGGTTGAAGTTTCTGCCCTGGTCGATCCAGATTGGATGATTGAAGTGGAGCTGATAGCGTTGGTCAGAACGTAAACCACCAATGTTTATTGGTTCTCAGATTACTTTTTGTGGTTTACGTTTCGTAGAAATAGAACGCGGATGACACGGATAAAACGGATATCCACAGATTAAACAAAGGGAAAATCCGTGCCATCCGCGTCATCTGTGTTCCAAAAACAGCTTTCATCAAAGCTCCCAGCCGACCACAAGTCTTAGGGAGCGATAGCAAAGAGGCACTTTAGGTAAGCACCTTCGGGGAAGGTAATGGGATGGTCCAGCGCGTGGCCGGTGCGCTCGATTTCCTGCAACGGCCGTCCCGCTTCCACGGCCGTTTTGTGCACCAGAGTAAAAAATTCCTCGGCGCTTATCCGGCTGGAGCAGGAAGACATGACCAAAATGCCCTCGGGCCGCAAAAGATGAAGACCCAAACGCACCAAACGGCCGTAAGCCGAAAGCGCCTGCTCTACCTCTTCCTTTCGCTTGGCAAAGGCTGGCGGATCAATGATCACCATCTCAAAACGGCGGCGGTTGGCAATGAGCTGCTTCATCGTGCGAAAAGCATCGCCCACCAGCAGTTCGTGCTCGGCAGCGGCAACGGCTTCATGGGCACGGTTCAATTTAAAGTTGCGCATGGCGTTTGCCAGCGCCGGTTGGCTAATATCCAGGCTTACAACCTCTGGTGCTCCACCCCGCGCCGCATACAGCGAAAAGCCGCCCGTATAGGCAAATACATTCAGCACGCGCTTGCCCGCTGCTAGCTTTTCTACTCGCGCCCGATTGTCTCGCTGGTCCAAAAAGAAGCCGGTTTTTTGCCCCTGCACCACGTCTGCCTCAAAATAGAGGCCGTTTTCCAAAAAGCGCACGCCGTTCCGCAATGGCTTGCCCAGCAAAAGCTGCCCGTCGCGCAGGCCAAAAAGCTCTGCTTCCTGACGCTGCACAAAGCGGCTTAGCCGCAAGACGACGCGTTTGGGCTGCGTAACGGCCGTTAACCCCTGCAGCAAATCAGCCAGATGCGGCACCCAGGCGGTCGTGTATAGCTTGAGCACGTAACTGTCGCCATAGCGGTCGATTACCAGGCCGGGGAGCCCGTCGTTTTCGCCGTGCACCAGCCGGTAGCCAGTGGTGTTGCTTTGCAAAAGGGGCAATCGTTGCTCCGCGGCCGTTTCCAATTTGTACAATAACCAGTCGGCATTGATAGTGGTTGGCTGCCCCTGGGCCAAAACGCGCACGCGGATGGGGGAAGCGGGCGCATACAGCCCAATCGCCAGGAAGCGCCCTTTGCGATCAAAGATAACGGCCAGATCGCCAGAACGGCCATCGTGGCTTTGCTCTCGAATTGCCTTGTCATACACCCAGGGATGTCCCCGGCGAATCCATCGCTCCGCTGCCGGACTCACGCGCAGGGCGAGGCGCTTCTCAGATGGCGCAGGTAAATTCTCTAATTGTTGATCCAGATCCATCTGTCTTCCACTAAATCATCGGCCGTTTTTCGTACACAGATGCATTCTAGCGTAAAATGAAGCCGAATGCCGAGGAAAACCACACAAAAGCCAAAATTCGTATGAACAAACAAGTAACTATCACTATCCCCGCCACCTCTGCCAACCTTGGCCCGGGGTTTGATTGCCTGGGCCTCGCCCTGGGGCTTTATAATCGCGTCACGTTCACGGCCGTTTCTCAGCCCGGCCTCACCATTGAAGTGAGCGGACTGGACGCAGCCAAAGTGCCCACCGACGAAACCAACGTCGTTTACCAGTCGGCCTGTCGTGTATTTGACCGTCTTGGCAAACGGCCGTCTGGCCTGCACATTCGGCAGGAAAACAGCATTCCCGTGGGCAGCGGGCTGGGCAGCAGCTCAACGGCCGTGCTGGCGGGCCCGCCAGGGGCCAGCGCGCTGGTAGAGGGTCATCTTAGCCAGGCAGACATTCTTGTCATGGCTACTGCCATAGAGGGCCACCCAGACAACGTGGCCCCCGCGCTGCTGGGCGGCCTTGTTTTGGGCCTGATGGACGGCGAGCAGGTGCACATCGAGCCGCTGCCAATTGCCCCTCAGCAGGTGGCAATTATCATGCCGAACTTTGCCCTGCTTACCCGGGATGCCCGCGCCGCGCTGCCGAAACAGGTTAGCCGGGAGGATGCCATCTTCAACGCCAGCCGTCTCGCAATGCTTATCCGCGCCCTGGAAACGGCCGCATACCCCAAGCTAACCCTGGCCATGCAGGACCGTCTGCACCAGCCGTATCGCCTGCCGCTCATCCCCGGAATGAGCGAAGCGTTTGCTGCCGCCTATGCTGCCGGGGCCGCGGGCGTGGCCCTCAGCGGGGCGGGCCCCAGCCTGATCGCTTTTGCCCCCGACCACCACGAGCAGATAGTGGCGGCGGTAACGGCCGTTTTTCAAAAGCATCACCTCACCTGCCGCAGCTGGATTTTGCCCATTGATAGTGAGGGAACGCTAATAAACAAGCTCGCCAGCAAGGGCACAATTTGATAAACTCAATGGTTGTTGATAAAGCAACCAATTAACAAATTTTGGCAAGTTTTATTCACTTAACTTGTCACGCTAAACTATTTCCTACCTGTTGGCAAGAAGAAACGGGCTACCTCCCACATTAGGCACCGCTTCAAAATTTTTGGCTGTTCCCACGTTGATGTTTAGGAAACGGCCGTATCCGCCAACCTGCAAAGAGCACATACCAAGGTTTACACACACCAAGGAGAATTGAATGGACAAAGAGACACTACTCGATTGGTACCGCCAGATGGTGCTGATCCGTCGCTTTGAAGAGCGCAGCGACGAACTGTACCAGCTGGAAGGTAAAATCAAAGGATTTCTGCACCTTTATATTGGCCAGGAGGCCGTGGCCGTGGGCAGTATTGCCGCGCGCAAAGAAGGCGACCATATTATTACCGCTTA
>JBHIWP010000377.1:0-5793 GCA_041987425.1 Promineifilaceae bacterium (SeqCode)
AAGACGTGGACGTAAACGTGCATCCCACCAAAACCGAAGTGCGCTTCCGCCAGGGCAAAGCGCCGTTTGGCACCGTGCAGCGCGCCGTGCGCCAAACCCTGGTGGCAGATGCACCCACGCGGCAAATGTCTGCCTGGGCGCTGGGCAGCAACGAGCCCGGCAGTTCGCCCGGCTGGATGGGCATGCTGGACCCCAACGCTTTTATCTCTGGCAGCGGCGAGCAGGCCGATCTGGCCCTGACCTGGCTGGATACGGCAGAGACGCCACATGAAAATGGCGAGATGATGGCCCTCCCAACGGAGGCAGACGAAGGTTCGCAATTGCCGATTATGCGGGTGGTGGGGCAGGTGGGCGCATCTTACATCATCACCGAGGGGCCAGAAGGGCTGTTTCTCATTGACCAGCAGGCGGCGCACCAGCGCGTGCTGTATGAGCAGCTTCAGGCGGAGTGGGCCGACGATGAGGTAACAATTCAGGCGCTTTCTGCGGGAACGGCCGTCACGCTTTCCCCCCATCAGGCAGAGCTGCTCACTCGCTTTCAGGCTACCGTGGCCCGCGTGGGTTTGCAGGTAGAGCCATTTGGCCCAAACACCTTTATGATCCGGGCCGTGCCCAAGATTGCTGCCAGCAGCGATCCGGCCCGGCTGCTGGTGGCCGTGGTGACGGAGCTGGAGCAAAGTAAGGGCGTGGTGGAAGAAGCGGGGTTGGTAACGGTCGTTTGCCAGACCATCTCCCTGCGTTCCGGCCAGGCGCTGACGCAGGCACAAATGCAGCAGCTTATCCACAATCTGGAAAAATGCGCTGACCCATTTATTGACCCCCAGGGCAAACCAACCTTTATCTATCTTTCTGTGGCCCAGCTGGCAAGGGAATTTGGCCGAATTTAAGCTTATGAGTGAATCAGCTTCGTAGCAGAATCACGCTTCATTTTTATCCAGAACAGTTGCAAAGGAGACACCTTGGTTCACACACTTTTTTTTCGCTTTGGCGTGGCGCTCTTTATTGGCGTTTTGGTGGGGCTGCAGCGGGAAGCCGTGGCGGATGATGTACCTGACCCACGCGAGCGGTTTGCCGGAGTGCGCACGTTTGCCTTACTTAGCCTGGCGGGCTGTACGGCCGCCTTTGTGGCCGAGCAGTTAGGTCTGCCCTGGGCCTTTATTGGCATCATTTTGCCGCTTGGGGCGCTGATTACGGCCGCTTACTTTATTACCGGCTCGCGCGGGGATATAGGCATGACTACCGAAGTGGCGGCGATCATTGTGGTGCTGGCCGGGGCACTCTGCTTTTGGGACCAGCTTGCCCTGGGAGTGGCTCTAGGCGTCGTAACCACCGCGCTGCTCTCATTCAAGCTGGAACTGCACGGCTTTGCCGAACGGCTCACCCGTGAAGACATTGTCGCCACGCTGAAGTTTGCCATCATCACGGCCATTATTCTGCCCGTGCTGCCCAACGAATCGTTTGGCCCGCCGCCGTTTGACGTGCTGAATCCGTACAAAATTTGGTGGATGGTGGTGCTCATTTCTGGCATCAGCTTTTTGGGCTATGTGCTGATCAAGCTGGTGGGGTCCCGGCAGGGCATCGGGCTGACGGGCTTGCTGGGCGGTTTGGTTTCGAGTACGGCCGTTACCCTTAGCTTCAGCCAGCGCAGCCAAAAAGAAAGCGGCCTGGCAAAGCCATTTGCCCTGGCCATTCTCATTGCCTGGACCATTATGTTTGGCCGGGTGCTGGTAGAAGTGGCGGTGACCAATCTGCCTTTGCTAGGCGTGGTCTGGCTGCCCATAACGGCCGCGGGTCTGGCGGGTCTGGCTTATGGCGCTTATCTCTACTTTGCGCCCCGCAGCAGTGAGGCGGGCGGGGTAGCCGTTTCTAACCCGTTTGAGCTGGGTCCGGCCATCACCTTTGGCCTGCTGTATGGCCTAATTTTGCTGGTTGCGCGCGCCGCTCAACTTTATTTTGGCGACACGGGCGTTTATCTTTCCAGCATCATATCTGGCCTGGCCGACGTAGACGCCATCACGCTCACGATGGCCGAGCTTAGCGGCAGCGGCAACCTGGAGTTGCCCACCGCAGCGCGGGCCATTGTGCTGGCAACAATGTCTAACACAGTCGTGAAAGGCGGCATTGTCCTCAGCAGCGGCTCGGCCGATTTGCGGCGGGCGCTACTGCCCGGCTTTTTGCTTATTCTGGCTACGGGAATTACGCTGGCGTTTATTGTTTGATGTGAACGGCCGTGTCCTCAACAAATAGCTCCTTCACGCACGCCAGGCGCTGGATACGGTGCTGGTCATATTTTCTGCTCCATTCGGGTGAGCAGGGTGCCAGCCTGCGTCACTTTTTCCTGCCAGGGCAACAAAAATGGTTGCCAGAGTGGCATGGCTTCTGCCTGTGCCTGGTACGTATCTTGCTGCATCTTTACGGCCGTTTCCAATGCACGTAACAAAGCGGCAAACTGCTCATACTGGACGGCCGTACGCATAAGGTTGGTGAGTAGCTGCTGACGGTCGCCAAATCCACGCGGTAAATTCAGCTGACGCGCCAGGCGGCTGACGTCGTCTCGTCCCCAAAAAATGCCGCTGTATGCTGGTGTCATTAAGTAATGGGCAATCTCTTTTAGGCCAGTTTTTTCATTGTCCAACAGCATTGGGGGAGCGGGCAAAGCCCATTCTTTTGGCAGTTGTTTGGTCGTAGCAGCGAGGTGTTCATAGTGATCATAAATGATTGTTAGGGTGAGCTGGCTTACGGCCGTATAGAAGCTGCTATCTTGGGCCTGCACAGCCTGCACAAAAGGTACCAGCCAGCGCAGCAGGTGATGTTGTAAAAAGGTTATCTGATGATATTGCCAGGAAACGGCCGTCTTGTTTTCCCCTCTGGCCAGGGCTTCTGCTTCTGCCTGACACAAAAAGGCCATCGCCGCCAGCTCCTGCCCCACATGGTCCAGATTGTCCGTTGCCGCCGCATTCATATACCCAAACCGATAATAGCTGTGTGCTACCGACTCTGTTATTGGGCCGCCCAACAGGCCACTATCATCTAGAAAAATCGCCTCATACGGAAACACATTTAAGCCAAACAACTGGTAATGTACGGCCGCTGCCTCATCCAAAATAAATGGTTCAGGTAACGCTCGGGCGAGCCCGGGCACAGCCTGAACCATTGGCCATGTCTCGTCAGTAATCCCTGCTAAGTAAAGGCGGCTAAAAAGCTGGTAGCTATAGTGACGAGCTTGCGCGGCCGAAATTGGCGTTAAACCATTTGAATTTAAAGTTGTCATGAGGAAGTTTCTGCTGTAAGAAGGCATATAAATACATGCCCGTTAGAGCACCAAGAAAAGTTGCCAAAGCCAAAAATGTTCCGGCTCCCATTTGCGCGTAAATAGGACCAGGACAGGCCCCTGTGATAGCCCAACCCATCCCAAAAATTGTGCCCCCAAAGACCATACCTTTGTGAAATGGTTTTCTCTTGATCTCAATCGCTTTCCCGTCGATGGTTTTAGCTTCAAGCCGACGGATAAAGAATACGGATATAGCTCCTACTACAATGGCCGAAGCAATAATGAGGTACATATGGGCGCTGCGAAAATGGAACATATCATTAATTTGCTGCCAGGAAATCACCTGAGATTTGGTCAAAATAATGCCAAACCAGATACCGATTAATAGGGTTAAAATTTTGTTTTTCATAACGTCTCTGTTCTCCACATGGGCATGAACATCCGTCAGGCGTGAATTTAGAACCCCAGCAAGGGCAACAGCAGCCAGGTCGAAATAAGGCCACCTACAAAAAAGAAGATGGACGCGACCAGACTGGACAGATTTAAGGCCGAAATTCCCATGATGGTGTGGCCAGATGTACAGCCATCGGCATACCGCGTTCCAAATCCAATCAACACGCCACCGCCAAATAACAGGCCCACGCTCCATGCATTTTGGAAAGTCTCTGGCAAAAAGGCAATTGGTTCAGTCGACAGTAAAAAGTTGCCAATCGCGCCACCGATGACAAGCCCGACGACAAAAATCACGTTCCAGATATGGTTACGCCAGTTATAATCTTTGCTTAAGTAGGGTAATTTGCTATTGGGAGCACACATTGCCCCGATATGGCGCAAACTGCTGGATATGCCCAGGTTTTTGCCAGTTAGAATTAACAGTAATGGCACTGTCAGGCCGATTAAAGGACCAGACACATACCACGGCCATGGTTGTAAGATCCACTCTAGCATGATGAAATAAGCTCCCTTTATTTATTTTTCAATGGGCAAGCCAGCCGCTGCCCACTCTATAAGACCACCTTGCAAGTTGATGACTTCTTTGGCTCCCTTAGCCTGCAGGATGCTGGCGCCAATGGCGGACCGCGATCCACTGCGGCATTGCACCACAATCGGTAAGCCGTTTACAATTTCATCGGCATGTTCCATCAGATACCCTAACATGACGTGTCTGGCACCAGGAATATGGCCTTCATCCCATTCGGTTTGGTTACGTACATCTACAACGAGGACATCTCCGTTTAGCATCTTTTCAGAAAGTTTGTCGGGGGTGGCAACTTTATAGGTCTGGGGAGTGATGCCTGTTTTGGTCAATGTGTCTATAACGGCCGTTTCAAAGTATCCGGCTATCTTGTCAATGCCAATCGCGACCAGATCGTGAACAGCTTCAGAAACGGCCGTCGAATCGGCAATCAAATAGATTGGCCGCTCATAATCTACAAACCAGCCAGCCCACGTATTTAATAAGTTCGCTGGTACATTGATCGTGCCCGGAATATGCTTCGCAGCAAAAGAGGCTGCTGGCCGCGTATCGATGACCATCGTTTCAGATTCTAGCAGCGCGGGTAGCTGCTCTGCCGGAAGACGATCGGGCTGCGGCATTCGGTGCAGCACGGCAGGCCCCTCTTTGTTGACCTGCTTCATAACGGCGAAATATTTCGGCGGCTCTGGTTGATCGGCCAATAGATACCGCACAAAGTCATCTTCATTGTCATAGACCATAGCCGGATTAAATAGCTTTTCGTAGCCCACTGTCGTAGAGGGGATGGCGCCAAGCCCTTTGCCGCAGGCGCTCCCGGCCCCATGCGCCGGCCAAACTTGCAAATAGTCTGGCAGTTGCTTAAAGCGTTGCAGAGAGTGATACATTTGCCGCGCGCCCGTCTCTGACGTACCGGTAATGCCTGCTGCTTTTTCCAGCAGGTCTGGGCGGCCAGTTGAGCCAACAAAGACAAAGTCCCCGGTGAAGATGCCCATTGGCTTGTCGGCACCGCCCCCTCTATCGGTCAAAAGAAGAGAGATATGCTCTGGGGTGTGGCCGGGTGTATGCAAAACCTCAAACCTGATCTTCCCAATCATGAAGACATCACCATCACAAACCAATTGGTGATCGTATTGGTCCGCATAAAGATATTTCCAGTCTTTATCCCCTTCATCGGACAGATAAAGTTTGGCGCCGACCCGTTCCGCCAGCTCGCGAGCACCAGACACAAAATCAGCATGTATGTGGGTTTCAGCCGCAGCCACGAGGCGCATATTATTGGCCCTGGCTTCCCCAAGGTATTGCTCAATATCTCGGGCCGGGTCTATAACAATGGCTTCGCCTGTTCTTTGGCAGCCCACCATGTAAGAGGCATGGGCAATTTTTTCATCATAAAAATATTTCAGTAGCATGTGCTTCTCCTAATTACCGCAGGTATCGCCAAACAGTAACGGCTCCCCCCCAGGCTCAGGCAAGTTAGTATTGTGTGACAGTTAATAGTTTAACGCTCTACTGAAAAGAGAACGCAAAGAGAACGTAAGGATTGTGT
>JBHIWP010000378.1:0-5790 GCA_041987425.1 Promineifilaceae bacterium (SeqCode)
CGGGAAACGAAAAGATCAATCCTTCTTCTATGCCGTAGCTGCCGTCTGACGGTACGGCCGCTGAGAACCAGTGGCCCTCAGGCGTTTTGTGCTCAAAACTCATCACATGATCTAACGTTGCGTTAGCCGCTGAAGCCGCCGAAGATTTACCCCGGGCAGCAATAATAGCCGCTCCGCGTTTTTGCACGGTCGAAATAAACTCACCGCGCAGCCACTCATGATCTGTAATGACGTTCATGGCGGGCTGACCGTTGATTTTTGCATTTTCAGCGTCGGGGTACTGCGTGGCGCTGTGGTTGCCCCAGATGGTTACGTTGCTAACGGCACTTACCGGAACACCCGCTTTTTGAGCCAGTTGAGCGTAGGCACGATTTTGATCCAGACGGGTCAGGGCGCCAAAACGGCCGTCTGGCAAATCCGAATTATTCATGGCAATCAGGCAGTTGGTGTTTGCCGGATTACCCACAACCAGCACGCGGGCATCATCGGCAGCCTTATTCAGCGCGCGCCCCTGCCCCACAAAGATAGGCCCATTTTCCCGAATCAGGTCGCCCCGCTCCATACCGGCCCCACGGGGCTTTGAACCCACAAGCAGGGCCCAGTTCACACCGTCAAAGGCAGCGTTTTCATCATCGGTTATCAATACATTTTCCAGCAGGGGAAAGGCACAGTCGTCTAATTCCATTACCACGCCTTCCAGCGCAGGTAATGCCGGCGTAATTTCTAACAGATGAAGCGACACTTTTGTATTGGGGCCAAAAACCTCACCAGACGCCAGACGAAACAAAAGCGAATAACCGATTTGACCGGCCGCGCCCGTTACGGCAACCTTAACATTTTTTCTTGACATGAAACTCTCCTTCAGAGTAGTGGAGAACAAAAGCCTTTAGAGATAGCTTTGATCTACTAAAAGTGCTGTGTTCTCCTGAACGCAAACCCTCCATTGCTCATTTGTCTTCCAAAATAGCCGTGTGGTTTACGCAGAAGTTATGACTATGAACTGCAAAAAGCTTTGGGCAACCCCAAATGCTATGTGCGAAGAATTAAGGCAATTATCGCTAAGGTATTAAAACTGGCAAATGATTTTGGTCAACTTATGTAAATTTAGAGATGGCTCAGATGCTCGGTGATAGAAATCCAGTTGTGCAGCCAATCGCTTGTCTCTGGCATTCTGGCGTCTATGCCTGCCTGTTTAATTGCGCCAACGTCTACAGAAACGCGCTTGAGGTCCACGCTAACGGTATTGTAATCTGATGTGACAATGGAGTATTCAGCCCAAGGCATTATGCGAGGACCACGTTCGCCAAAGGGCATTTGCTCAAAAGGCATTCCTACGCTGCCCGCATTGACAATAAGAATACCCATATGCTGGCGCATCATCTGCACATGAGTGTGCCCTCCAACCATAACGGTGGCGCGCCTTCCGGCCAGCATGTCATTTAGTTCCTGGTTGGGCGTGGTTGCTAAAATGTTATCTGTATGCCGACGAGGAGACCCATGAAAACAGATGAGGGTGTTTTCGCCTTCCATCCTAATTTTTAACATCGGCTGGAACGAGCGCATAAATTTATAGTCTTCTGGCGTGAGCCGTGCCCGACACCAGGAAAGAACATCGTTGAACCATTGGGTGCCACGCATGTACGCGCGCCCCAACGCTGGCTTAAATAGGTAGGTTTCGTGATTGCCAATAATACAGGGGCAGCCCAGTTCTTTTATACGCTGGAGGACTTCATGGGGTTGGGGGCCAAGGGTAGCTGCATCTCCAAGGAATATGATCTCATTGACGTTTTGCCGTTCAATGTTGGCTAATACAGCTTCTAAGGATACAAGATTCCCGTGAATGTCTGAAATTAAAGCTATACGCATGAGTTATCTACTCAAATCCAATGTTTTACGCTGACGGACTGCTTCGAAAACGACAACGGCCGTTGCAACCGATAGATTCAGGCTATCAATCTTACCGAACATGGGAATCTTCAGGTAACTATCTGCCGCGGCCAGCCACTCTGAGCCAACGCCAAACGCCTCACTGCCTAAAACCAGAGCCAACGGGCCTTGTAAATTGACTTCAGTGTACGGCAGCTGGCCGTCTGGCGTCAAAACCGCAATTTGAATCTGTTTATCCCGCAGCCAGGGCAACAATGCTTCTGGCGCGGCCTCAACCACAGGGAGTGTAAACAAGGCGCCCAAACTGGCTCGCACCACGTTTGGGTTGTGCAGATCCGTGCCGCCGTTTGCGCTAGTTACAATGACTGCATCAACACCGGCTGCATCGGCTGTGCGCAAAATAGCGCCCAAATTCCCCGGCTTTTCACCACCGTCTATGATGAGCAATAGCGGTGACTCGCCAAGGGACAAGTCAGACAGAGTATGTTTCAGATAGGGTATTATCAGTAAAATACCGCCACTTTGTCCGCGATACGCTGCTTTGGCAAAGAGTTCTGTTGTGATTGTAAAGAGGGTTAACTGACCCGCTTCTTCCAAAGTCTGAAGCTGCTGCCATACGGCCGTTGCTTCGTCTGTTGTAATCAGTTCCGGGCAAACATAGGCTTCTTGAGGAACAATTCCACTATTCAGGGCACGCTCAATTTCACGTATCCCTTCAACAAGCGTCCTCTCTTGTGTATCCCGCTGTCGTCTATTGTTAAGTTTGAGGATGTTTTTGATGCGTGCATTGTGCGCGCTTGTCAATAAGATAGCCATTGTTGCTTAAGGTGCAAATTAAACGCCTGGGGCCTTTTCAAGATAACTGGCCGAGAATCGCAATACTGCCTATAACAGCGTAATAAATCCGTATTCTTTTTCCTGTTCCTGGCCAGTGATGGCCTGAACATAACGCTTGGCAAGGAACTCTTTAATCTGCCGAAAAACAGCTTCATAGAACGGTTCTAATTCTTGTTGCTTATCCTCTGGAATTTTTATCTCCCGCCCATTAGGTCCCAGCTTCACAATAAAATTTGGCCCAACTTTTTTAATAAAAAAGCTGAGGACCAGGGAAAGCGGATAAGCACCGGATGCCTCCATCAAGTTTAGCTCTACTCCGAAATGCCAGAATGACTGTGCGTCCATGCGCATGGCTCCTGCCAGGGCATAGAATTTGTTATTGGGATCCAGCTCTTCGCCTAAAGGAATGTATGTGATTTCTCTATCCTGGGGCCACTCAAAATATTCAATCATGCCAAATATCAGGTCCCGCGCAAAGTTGCGGCACGTATCTTCATATTCACGAAACATCTTGCGAGCATGACTGTAGTTTCGCACTAACTCTTCATATTTGGACATTTTTTACCTTCTTCCGATGGATTTTGGGGAACAAGATCTTTTAAAATGATTTCCCCCTGATATCCTTTTGCTTTCCTGCACGTAAACCGCGCCTGTTTTTGAACTTTAAATTTTTATGGAGTCTGCCGTTTGCCTCTGATACCTTAGTCCATTTGCTGATAATTGACAAGCTATTTGGACGGGGGTGGATACCTTGAAGATTTGCCAAATCCGGGTGCCAGCATCATCTCTTCTGAGGACCAAATGGATTCTGGCAGAGCGGGCTTATCATCTTCGGTTTTCAACCAGTTGCGCATGAGCAAAACGGCCGTCCAGGTAAAAACCACACCCCCTACGGCCCACACAATGGCTGCTCCTAAGCTTTGGTCTGTTATCTGTAAGTTATAGAAGGAAATGTCGGCCGGATAACGGTAAACGGCCGTTGGGGTAAACATCAGCACAAACCCCACCAGCTTAACCGGTGCAGCCCCCAGGGCAGTGTATCCCACGCGCCAAAGAAGCGGCATGGCCGGATGCAGCCGGGGATATGCCGCCATGATATGCCACCAGTAAAGGATAGCCGTGCCCAGCAGGGTGAGGCTTTCCAGGCGATGGACCCACTCGACCTGCAGCAACAGACGGTTGACCTGCACATCGTGCCAAAGCCAAAAGGTAGAGGCAAATAAAAACCAGACTGGCACCGGGCTGGTACCGCGCACAAGCCACTGCACAAACCGGGGTGCTTTGTGCGGCAACTGGGTCAGCCTCAGCCGCCAGGCGGCAGGCAAACCGGCCAACAATACAGGCAAAGGATTGCCGCTAAAAAGCAAGGAGGGTGCCACAGCTACCAGCAGCAGCCGCTGCAGCACGTGAACGTAAAAATAGTGGGGAGCCAGATAATGAAGGGGAGAAAAAAGCGCCAAAATTAAGGTGACAATGGCCGCAAAAAAAGTTATGCCGCGCCAGGGTTGGGGCAACATGGCAGGCAGCGCGTTTGCCGACCCTCTGTACCAACCAATGCTATACAGAAGTACGGCCGTTCCCAGCAAAATAATAATGCCCCAATTCCAGTACACCATTTGTCACCACGCACTGCTTTGTGCCGCTTTCCTTGCTTCCTACCAAACCTACAAGGATTTTAGCACAATTCGAGTCCTAGTAGCCGAAACAAAAAACTGGCCCTATGGTTTGTAGGGCCAGTCCTTATCAATCTCTTACTATTGTGCTTTTATGAATCTGTACCGCTAAGGCTTCAGCATCATCTCCACAGCCATCAAGTCGCCGCTTCTGCTGGGAAGATAAAATTCATCGCTGGTAATGAGCAAGCGCTCACTGTGTCGCTCATACGCCTGCCAGCGGTATGGCCCCGTGCCCAGGTGCACATCCGCCAGCCAAATTTCCTTCATGCCCATCCAATCTTCTGCTTGCTGAATGGCGTCCAGGCTGCCTTGCCAGCCCTCGACATCTTGCCAGTTGCCCTCGGCATCCAGCCACTGCACCTTGAACAGTAAATCTTCCTGCCAGTGCATGGTGTCCCAGGGCCAATCCTGGCTAAAGTGCGCCTGCAAGTGCACCAGCGCGCCGCCGCCAGTAGCCTGTACTGGTTCACTGAGGGAGGGCGTGGTTGCATCGTCCTCTCGGGGCGGCAACTCATAATCATCTGCCGATGCGCCCGTTGCCGCCAGCATAAGCAAGACAAGCGCCGCAAAACCAAACAGAGCTATTAAGTAGTAGATACCGTTACGGCCGTTCCCAACAAATTTTTGATTCATGTTCATCGCTCCTTCATCATGATGATGACCTAGATATATTTTTTGAATAACCTGTTTTTAGCGCAGCGGTAAATCTAGCGGCTGCGCACTGCTGTAGCTAGCCGCTGGCGCCACCGGAGCAAGCGTTGCGGCAGCAGCTGTGTACTGTGTGCTAACGTTGTTGTAAGCTTCACCCAAAATCTCATGCGTTTCCAAAACGCCACCGGTTGGCGAGTTGAGATGAGCAGAATCCACCTGGGCATAAACAGGCGTGCCTGCGGGCAAGCTGCCGCCATAGTTACTTTCCTCTGCCGAATAGTACAGATTAGGCGCGCCCACGGCGGTGCTGTAGCTCAGTGTCAGCGAACCGCCCGCCGGTAGGGAAGTATTGATGCCCCAGGCAATCCCCTCGCTGGAAAGCTCTGACCAGAGCTGGTTTGGCTGCGTGGGAATCGGGCTTGGATTAATGTAAAAATCTACCCAGAAGCCGCTGCTGGTGGCCTGCGTACCCTGGTTTTCAATCGTCACTTCAATCAGGTTACTGCTGGCGCTGATGTTGGTAACAACCAGATCTGGGGCGCTCACAAAATTGTTCACCACCCTCGGTAAAAAGATTTCGTAGTTACCCAGCTGAACAGTGACGGTAGCGGTATCGCTGCCGCCTTGGCCGTCGCTGATGGTGTAGGTAAAGCTGCCGGAGCCGTTGAAGTCCTTGGTCGGGGTGAAGACGACATTGCCGCCTTCGAGCTTCACGCTGCCGTTCACTGCACCTTGCACG
>JBHIWP010000379.1:0-5786 GCA_041987425.1 Promineifilaceae bacterium (SeqCode)
TTACAGCCTCGACCACATCCCCGCTGATCAGCCGGGTATTGGCCCACGACAACGGGGCCTGCAGCGTCGAGGAGAACACCACCTTGGACGCCTTGGTAAGTTCATCCACGCTGGCTTCCTCCTCGCCTCTCATATCCAATTCCGCTGCCCCAGATTGAGAGGCGAATCCGGACATTAGGCGGTAGGTGTTCGCTCCCATCAAAATTGTATAGTCGCGTGCGGGCTGCTGACCCAGCCAGGCGAGATACTCGGGGCCTTCGAGTCCCCACCACCCGGGCCAGCCCTCCGCGGCACCGTAGCCATCCAGTGAAGTAATGAAATCCACTAATAGTTCCTGCTTTGTCATCTTTACCACTCCTTTTGGCCAGGGTTGCCAGATTTGCCTCTGCCGCCGCCGGTTTATTTTGCTCTAGTTACTATACTGTTTTCCATGACCAAGGCACTAAGAAGACAGGCTTTTAATATCCTTCGCGATCTCAGACAAATCATTATTAAACTGATGCCCACGGCCGTCAAATTCACGAACGTTTGCCTGGGGAATTCGTTCTGCATACATTGCCAGATGCGCAAACGGCACCCAGTCGTCGTCGCGGCTGTGGTAAAGGAAGATTGGCCCGCCTTTGGGAAGCTGTGCGGCAAAGCCTTCGTGCAGCGTATATGAGTCGCCTTGCTCATCTTCAGGACCCCAAAAGGGGATGGCAATGAGGAAGACGCCAGCAACTGGTTGATCGACGGACTTTTGTAGAAGATATTTCAATAGAACCGCGCCGCCTGCTGAATGCCCAACCAGGATTACGCTGCCATCTATCGCAGCCACTTCTTTAGAGATCTCAGCTATCCACACCTTGTCCTCAGGATCTTCCTCGTTGGGCATCTGTGGATAAAGCACCTGATATTCAGTCCCGAGTGCATCTTGCAAAGAGAGTGCTAATTTTTTGTCTTCTTCGTATGCGCCCTCTCCAGCACCCTGAATAAATAATACTTGCTTCTTCATATCCTCCACCTACCTTACTCAGCCTTTTTCGTAGCCAGGAATCATCACCTTCGGTGCATTTATTAGTTTAAAAAAGTTGTAAGAAGTGGCATCAAAGCTTTTGGGCTCACCATATGATCTTGCTTTGCGAGTTGTTTGAACTGCGCGTTGGGAATTGCTTTTGTCAGTTGGTTGGCGACATCGTGTATACTGGCTGGGCTTTTTTCACCGACGATGATTTGCGTTGGTACGTTTATTTGTGTGGCGCGTTCCACCGGCGGCAGATCTTGAGTTAAGGCGATGTCGTACGCCAGGGTTGGCGCAAGTGCAGCCATTGTTTTCCAGCCAGGAAATAGAGGTAAAAGCCAAACAAATATGCCAGGCATGCCGATGCCCTTTAGAAAAGTGCGTACAGCTTCTTTGTTTTTGCCATTCGTGAGCAGCGTCTGCACTTTTTGACTCAGCTGACTATAAATAGCCTTTTCTGCCTCGTCATGTACATAGGGAGGATCGTACATTACTACTTTGTTTACCTTGTCGCCCAGGCGCAGGGCAGCTTCCAATGCCAAGACCGCCCCCGAGGAATGGCCATACAGGTTGGCCCGGCCGCCAGCGGCATCAATCATGGCTTCGATGTCTTCCACTTCACGTTCTGTTGAGTAGGGTGGCGTATCGCCACTGTCGCCGCGCCCGCGGCGGTCGTAGTTATAAACATTAAACGCTTCGGCAAATACCTTGACATCTTGCAAAACGGGTTTAAAAGAGCGGAAACAGGTGGCTCCTGTAATGTAAATAAGTGCAGGACCGCTGCCGTAGACATCATAGGCCAATGTGGTGCCGTCTGCTGATTTAGTAGTCTTCATGCTTTTCTCCGTTAAGTTAATTCACCACCCGAAACTGTAGATGGGTTACGTCTGGTGTATCGATCACCTGGATTTTTTCCAGGTCAATGGCGTAGTCTGCCAGATTATCAAACAGGCGAATGCCGCTGCCTAAAAGTATGTGGGCCAGTTCAATATGAATTTCGTCGATAAGGCCAGCTTGCAGGCATTGCTGCACAATCTGGCTGCCGCCAACGCCCACGTTTTTGTCTCCGGCGGCTTGTTGGGCCAGGGAAACGGCCGTTTCCACCCCCTCCGTCACAAAAACAAAAGGCGAATCTTCACCCAGCCATTCCTGCGGTGGATTGTGCGTCACAATAAAGTGAGGGATGCCTAAAATTAAGTTGCCACCCCAGGCATTGGAGACGTCAAAATCTCTGCGGCCGGTTACGATGGCCCCTAATTTGGACCACTCTTCCCGCATGTAATTAGCGCTGGCCTGGGCTACCTTGAAAACCATACCTGTGCCTGGCACGGTAAATTCCGTGTCACCACTGCCATACCATTTAAAAAGACGGCCTACTTCATCATTCGGCCCGGCAATAAAGCCATCCAACGACATTGTGAAAGCTGCCACTGTTTTGCCCATTCTCATTCTCCTTTAGCAACTATTTAGTAACCGATCAAGATTGGGCCAATTTTTTCACCGTGAATTGCCTCTCCAGAGAAAATTGGCCCAATCTCCTGAGCACCTGAATCCTTGGTCCGTTTACTCGCTCAAGCTGACCTGCGGGGCAACGGCCGTTGCCGGAACCAGGTCTCCGGGTTCCAGCGCCAGCGCTTCCTCGTCCTCGCCAACAATCTCCACGTGCCGCAGCAGCAGCATGGTTAATACTGCCAGGCCAACCATGATCACCGCGCCAATCAGCGAAATGATCTGCAAGCCGGAGACAAAGGCACTGTAAGCGACATCCAGCGTAGTCTGCGCAAGTGAGCCAGAAAGCTGCCCTGCGGCCGCTACGGCACCCCCCAAGGTTTCGCGGACTGTCTCTGCCATTTCTGCCGGGAGCTGTGGCGGCAGATTGGCTGTGACCTGGCTGCGGTAAACGGCCGTAGCCAGGCTGCCCAACACGGCAATCCCCAGCGCGCCGCCAAGTTCTGCCCCGGTCTCCGCTAGCGCCGAGGCTGCGCCCGCCCGCTCCGGTGGCGCAGCAGTCACCACCATGTCCACCGTCAGCGTAAAGGTAATGCCAAACCCCAGCGACATCAGCGTATTGGCAAACACGATGAGCGCCAGCGAACTTAAGCCAACCTGCGTGAGCAAGCCCAAACAAAAGGCGGCCACGGCCAGTCCACCAGCCACCAGAAAAGCGGGCCGAATGTGCTGCACAAATTTGGGTGCTGAATTTGAGCCAATGATAAAAGCAATGGCGCCCGGCACAGACCACAGCCCTGCCTCCAAAGGCGAGAGTCCCAGAATAAGCTGAAGGTACTGAGCAATAAAAAGAAAGGTGCCAAAGGCGGCAAAGATGCCCAAGGTGTAGGTGGCCAGCGAGGCGCTAAATGCGGGAACGCGGAACAGGCGCAGGTCGATGAGCGGATCGGCCAGGCGGCGCTGCCGCTGCACGAAGGCATACCCAATGCCCAACCCGGCAACGATAATCGCTGCGGGCAGCCAGCCCCCGCCATTTTCGGCCACTTGTTTCAGTCCGTAGATGATGAGCAGAACGGCCGTTAATGACATCGCCGCGCTGAGTAGATCAAACCGCCCGGGATTGGGATCGCGATGTTCCGGCAGCAAAATGGGGCCGGAAATGAGCAGCACGACCATCACCGGCACGCCGAGCAAAAAGACGGAGCCCCACCAGAAGTACTCCAGCAGCAGACCCCCCACCAGAGGCCCAATGGCGCTGCCCACCGAGAAGCCAGAGACCCAAATGCCAATTGCGGCCGTTCGCTGGCGCGCATCTAAAAACATGTTGCGAATGAGCGACATGGTGGACGGCATGAGGGTAGCCCCGGCAACGCCCAGCAGGGCGCGAGCAGCAATAAGCAAGGCCGCGCTAGGGGCAAACGCAGCCAGTACAGACGCCACGCCAAAGGCACCCGCCCCCAGCATCAGCAGCTTGCGCCGCCCGATGCGGTCGCCAAGCGTTCCCATCGTAATTAGAGAACCGGCAATCATGAAGCCATAAATATCTACAATCCACAGCAGCTCCGCGCTGCTGGGCTGCAATGCCGTGCTAAGCGAAGGCACAGCTAGATGCAGTACCGTCAGGTCCATAGCAATCAGCAGCGTGGGCAGCATCAGTACAGCCAGCCCAATCCACTCCTGCCGCCCGGCTTTTACCGGAGTGGGGGAATTTGGGAGAATTGTTTCTTTAGCACCGTTCATACTTTTTCCTTAAGGTGAATTGAATAATATTTAGCACAAATGTTCGGCAAATATAGCCTTGTTACTTCAAAAAGTCAAGTAATAATTTCATAAATAAAAATATAAAATATTGAAAGTGAACTCGTTTCCTGTATACTTATACCATGACTGCGCGAAGCTATAATCAATACTGCGGGTTGGCCTACGCCCTGGATAAGGTCGGCGAGCGCTGGACGATGCTCATTATTCGCGAGCTGGTTGCTGGTCCCCGCCGCTACAAAGATCTGCTCGAAGGTCTGCCGGGCATCAGCACAAATCTGCTCGCCTCACGCCTGAAAAGCCTGGAAGAGGAGGGTCTGCTGCGACGTCGCGTTTTACCACCGCCTGCCGGATCCACCGTCTACGAATTGACGCCGCTGGGGCTGGGTCTGGAACAAATGCTGATCGAGTTGGGCAAGTGGGGCAGCCAGTTTGTGCCGCCCGCACCGGAGGAAGCGGCTTTGCTCAATGTTGGCTCCTACGCGCTGACGCTGAAGACATTTTTCCGCCCGGAGCTGACCCAGGATGTCGAAGAAGTATACGAACTACACATTGACAATGAAGTGATGCAGGTGCAGATTAGCCAGGGGGAAATTGAGGTGCAGCAGGGCGCAGCCCTGGCAGCGGACGCGGTATTTTACACAGATATCGCCACGTATTTGGGATTGTTAACGGGACAGATCGCGGCCGAAACGGCCGTTACCAACCAATCTATCCGCATCGAAGGCCAACCACAGGCGCTTCAGCGCTTCCTCAACTTATGCGGTCTCCCAGCCGCCACCGCACTCTAACACCTTAACCTTGTCACGTCTAAAAAAACGCAGATTTCGCAGATTAACGCAGATTTCTCTGTGTCTCTGCGCCTCTGCGTTGGCTTTTTCAGCGGGCTCACTTATCACTTTTCACTCGCTTTATCCACATAACGGCGCTTCCACTCATACAGCTTGTTAATGGCCTCCAGCGGCGACATGCTGTTGACGTCCAGCGCTTCCAGTTCGTCCAACAGGGGGCTGCTTTCGGGGAACAGGGCCATTTGCTGCACGCTGTTGAGTCGGCTGGGTTCAACGGCCGTTGTCGGCGCGTGTTCTTCCAGTTCGTGCAAGATCTCGTTGGCCCGATTAATCACGTCGCGCGGCAGGCCCGCCAGCTGGCCCACGTGGATGCCATAGCTCTGGTCTGCCCCGCCGGGCACGATCTGGTGCAGAAAGATCACCTTGTCCCCTTCTTCGGCCACCGCGATGTTGTAATTGCTTACCAGGGGCAGCAGGTCGGCCAGGCCAACTAGCTCGTGGTAGTGTGTGGCAAACAGCGTGCGCGGCTTGAGCCGGGGATGGTTATGCAGGTATTCGATGATGGCCCAGGCGATAGCCAGCCCGTCGTAGGTGCTGGTGCCCCGGCCGATTTCGTCCAGAATAAGCAGAGAGCGATTGGTGGCGTGGTTGAGAATTTCGGCCGTTTCCACCATTTCCACCATGAAAGTGCTGCGCCCGGCGTGCAGCTCGTCGTGCGCGCCAATGCGGGTGAAGATGCGGTCGACCAGCCCGATTTCGGCACTGTCGGCGGGTACAAAGCTGCCAAC
>JBHIWP010000380.1:0-5780 GCA_041987425.1 Promineifilaceae bacterium (SeqCode)
CCGCCCCGTGGAAGGCGCTGTATCCGGGCATGTTGATTTTCGTTACTGTTCTGGCGGTCAATTATCTGGGCGATGGCTTGCGCGATGCCCTTGACCCCAGACTTAAACTGTAGAATAACCTGCTTTGTAATTAGCGTAATTGAGTGATTTTAATGCAAAATGGTATGTTGGTTTCAAGCGGCCAACATACCATTTTTATGTGGGTTGCAGAGGAGGCATATGCAGGCAGTTTTTCACACTAAGAACTACTAAAGATACGTTAATGACACTATAATGTCACCCTATTGACACTGTAAAGACTCTGTGATACACTCTTGCTACTTCCTCCTCTCAATATCTTTCGCTCAACTGATTAAATTTTTGGGCAATATTATTGGGAGATTGGGCGAGGTTTCGTGGGGTTTCCTCGCCCATTTTAAGAAAGACCTGCTCTTAAGGAGCAGGTTTTTTATTCAGGAAGGGCATTTTGCAAAAGATGAAGCCAATTCTTACCCATTACGGCCGTAACCTCCGCTTCCCCGTACCCTAAAAGCCTTAAGCCATCGCCGATTTTTCCTAAGTCTGCGACTGAATCCAACCCTGTAGGCAAATCGGCTGGACCAAAGCCCCCACCCAGGCTAGTCCCAAGGCCCACATGCAGCGCATCGCCCAGAACCTGACAAACGTGGTCAATATGAGCGACTACATGGTCTATGGTCAGGAGGTGTTTTGGATCGCCATGACGGTGACCCCGCTGCAGCAGAGGATTGTAAGGGGAAATGCCAATAACTCCGCTCCGTTCGCCAATAAGCTGAATTTGGGTATTGCTCAGATGACGCTCGCTGCCTGGAACAAGAGCACGGGCATTGCTGTGGGAGGCAATAATGGGGCCAGAGAAACTATCTAGCACTTCAAGCGATGCCTTCTCGCTTAGGTGACTCACGTCGGCGATGAGGCTGAAATCTGCCATGATTTCTAACAAGTGATGACCGGCTTTGCTTAGGCCGAAGCGGCTGCCCCGCCGAAAACCAGAGGCGTAGGCCGTATCGTCCCAGGCCAGGCTAACTATATGCAAGCCACGCGCTACCCATAGCTCCAGCTCTTCGGGCTCGCGAATGGGGTCTGCCCCTTTTAGCAAAGGCACAATCCCTAGCAACGGCCGTTCCCCCTCAACAAAACTTTCCATCACTTCAGCCAGATTGGTCTGGCTACTAGCCAGGCGAATACCCTCATCTTCATCGGCCAACCGATGGTAGTAGTCTAGCTGAGCCATAGCCAGCTTGTGCGCCTGGGCCTGGGTTTGGTAGCCAATCGCCGAGGCAGGGCGCTCGGCTGGGGCAGCAAAGAGGGTGCCAAACACAAGGCCAACGCCAGCTTCCCTAAGGGCGGGCAGCGTGAGGGTGGCAATGCCTGCCGGATGGCGTCCGTTTTCCTGATCGCGCAGCTGTGAGAGAGACTGTTGGAGGTAACGGCCGTTTACCAGCGCATCATAGGCTAAATCCAGATGGCCATCAACGATAATCATGGCTAACCAAGCAGATCGCGCAGCGTTTTTAGATTAACCACATCCATCTCGATGTCGTTACCCGCTTCATCTTTCTCTGTTTTAGGCGTTTCCAGGTGGGCTGGATGATCGGCCCATCGGGGATCATTAACAAAGTTGGCAAAGGCAGCCTTGCCGATAAAGCCCTGGCCGATATGCTCGTGCCGGTCTTTGTTAGAGCCGAGCTCGTGCTTGCTGTCATTAAGATGAAAGCACTTAATTTTGTGCAGGCCAATCGCCTGATCAAAGGCATTCATGGTTTCTGCGTATGCTTCTGGCGTACGAAAATCGTAGCCTGCGGCAAAGGCGTGGCAGGTATCGAAGCAAACTCCCAGCCTCTCGCTGTTGCCCGCTTTAGACAAAATATAGGCCAGTTGCTCGAAGCTGCGGCCAATGTGTGTGCCTTGCCCCGCCATGTTTTCTACACAAACTGTGACGTTGGGGGCGGATACGGCCGTTTCTTCCAGCAGCCGCTTCAGCCCCAGAGCAATCAAATCCATCCCCGCCTCCTCATCGCTGCTCATAAAGGAACCAGGATGAAAAGTAAGGAGCGGAATGTCAAACGCGGCGGCGCGCTCCACCTCATCTTTTAGGGCCAGGTATGACTTTTCCCAAAGGTCCGCATCTGGTGAAGCAATGTTAATCAGGTAGCTGGCGTGAACTGCCACAGGCTGAATATGGGCGTATTCCGCTGCTGACTTGCGGTAATTTTCAATATCTTCATCTGTAATGGGTTTGGCATTCCACTGTCGGTTGCTTTTGGTAAACACGAGCATCGACTCGCAACCTGCCTCATCACCACGGGCAAACGCTTTATACAAACCGCCAGCCGCGCTCATCTGTGCGCCTAATCGCATACATTACCTCTCTATCTATAGTATCTATTAGTATCGTGTTGTTAGTTACCAGTCGTGCCGCTCATTCCGCTCTGCGCCGAAAAAACCGATGGTTTCATTGCCATCTAGCGAATAGACGGCATCTCCTACAACCTGCCACATACGGTTTCCGGCTAAATCTTCAATGAAGCTGCCACGAAGATGGCCTGTTGCTTCTCCATCCAGCGTAAACAGCGTGCTGCCTTGCAGATAGGCAAACTGTTCTCCTTTTCTATCAATTAATCCACGCATGATTAGGGCACCGTAAACGTGACGCGAGTGACCCCCGTGCTATCCCGCAGCGTAACGGCTTCACCCGACGTCCAAATGGCTTCGCTGAGGCCCCAAAACAGGGCCGTGGGACCGTTGACTCCACTGGCGGTGTTCAACTGCAAGTCAGACCCGGCAAAAAGGGTGACCTGACCAAAGCGATATTGATGACCATCTTCATCCAGAAGTGTCCAGTTTTGCAGAGCGATGGGCGCGTTACCGCTATTGGTAAGGAGAACGGCTTCATTTTCTAGCTGATCGGGGCCAATAACGGCCGTTATTTCCACCACTGCCTCACCCGTCCCTACGGGCTGAGTAGCAATGGGCGTGGGCAGCACAGCCTCTTCCGGCACGGCCGTAGGCACCGGCTCCGGTGTTGACGTGCCCCCAATGGGAATAACCAGCTGTTGTCCAACTGAAATAATGTTTTCATTGGGCAAACCATTTTCGGCCACAATATCTGCTACAGGTACATCATAGAGTTGGCTAATGATGCCCAACGTATCGCCTGCCTGTACCACGTGAACCAACGGGCCAGCCTCTGGCTCTGCTGTGTTGGTGGGGGCAATTTCTTGCTGAGGTACGGTCGTTCCCTGGGATGCAGCTGGAGTGATGGTAGTGGGAATAGAAGCGGCCGTTTCCGAATCGCCATCCCGGTTATCCCACCAATACAAAATCGCCAATACAACCACCGTAGAAACGACAATATTCAGCAATAAAAACGGTATCATCTTTCGAGTGGTCATGCCATTCTCCTCATTGGTTGTTATTGTACATCAGCGTGAAGCCCATACCAAAATCGCCAAAGTTTAGCCAAGGAACTGGTTTTTACTCAAGCTCACGCTTCTCAGATTGGCTTAAAGTCCAAAAACAGGGAAAATAGCACCTTAGAGCATTGCGGGAAGCAAAAAGAAAAAGGCCGACTGATGTCTAAGAAATTGAAGATTCTGTTTTTAAGCGCTGAGGTGGAGCCCTTTGCCAAGACGGGCGGTCTGGGCGATGTTGGGGGCTCTTTGCCTAAAGCCTTGCACAACATGGGCCACGACGTGCGCGTGGTGATGCCTGCCTACCAAAAAATCGAGGCGGGCTATCCCGGTGTCTCTCCTATGCCCGGCGCCCTGATCGTGCCAACGGGCGTTGGCAGGCTGACTGCGGGCGTTTTTGAGGGCACATTGCCCGGCAGTGAGGTGCCCGTTTACTTTATTGCTGAGGGCAACTTGTTTAATCGCCCTCAACTTTATGGCTACGGTGATGACGCCTACCGCTTTGCCTTTTTTAGCCGCGCTGCTTTGGAACTAACGCTTGCTTTGGACTGGAAGCCAGATATTGTCCACGCTCACGACTGGCATACGGCTCCAGCCATTACCTGGTTAGCTACCGCCGGGCAGGGACATGCCCAGTTTCGCGGGATTGCTACCGTGTTTACCATTCACAACCTGGCGCACCAGGGCAGAACGCATTGGCGAATTTTTGATTATCTGGGCTTACAGACGCACTCGTTGACGGAAGAAGGGTATGACGAAGTCAACTTTATGGCCCGCGGCATTTACCATGCCACCATGATCAATACAGTCAGCCCCACCTATGCCCGCGAAATTATGACGCCTGCGGGGGGTGCTGGCCTGGATGGCCTGCTGCGCCACCGCCATTTTGACGTGCACGGCATCTTAAACGGCCTGGATTATGAAGAATGGGATCCGATGGTGGACGGCCGTTTAGCCAGCCACTTTGATGCCAGCAACCCGGAGGCGCGCCTGTACAACCGGCGCGCCCTACAGTCACGCGCCAATTTGCCCCAGCGCGACAACATTCCGCTGGTGGCCATGGTCTCCCGGCTGGATTGGCAAAAAGGGCTGGATATCACCGGGCACGTCATACACCTGCTGATGAACGGCTACTCCGGGGACGCCCAATTTATTGTGTTGGGCACGGGAGATCCGGGCTATGAAAACATGTTTGCCCAACTGGCTACCTACCATCCTCAGAAGATGACCGCCTACTTAAGCTACGATGCTAATTTTGCCCCCCTGATTTACGCGGGCAGCGATATATTCCTAATGCCATCTCTATTTGAACCTTGCGGTCTAGGTCAGCTCATTGCCATGCGCTACGGCAGCGTGCCCGTCGTGCGTGCCACCGGCGGACTGGCCGATACGGTAAGTGACGGAGAAACCGGCTTTTCTTTTTACGACTACAATGCCGACGCATTTTGGCACGCCTTACAGCGTGCTATCTATGTTTATAATGTGGATAAGCCGCGCTGGCACGCCATCCAGCAAAACGGCATGGTGGCAGACTTTTCCTGGGAGCGTTCGGCCAGTGGATACCAGCAGCTTTATGAGTGGGCGATTGCTCGGGTAAAAGGATAAGATAATTGGGGAGCCAGGTCCGCGAGTGGGAAGTGGAAAGCAAACGAAAAGTTGGACGCAAAATTCATGGGTTTTTGGCGGCTGAACGGCCGTTTCTGTGCCACAATAAGGTCTAAGTTCAAAACCGGAATGGAACGCTGATTTGCATTATTAGCCTGATCAAGCTAATGCGGAAAAGGTGCGTACTATCTTCTTCGAGGTTTCTCCCCATGAAACGATTACTCATTTTACTGAGCATCTTTTTTGTGCTCATGCTGACCCTACAGGCTGGTAAAAACGTGGTCGCTGGGGGCGAAACGGCCGTTTACCTGCCCCTCGTTCTCAAACCAGCCCCTTCACCTGACCCCGAACCCATGACTGAGTTTCGCGGCATCTGGGTCACCCGCTTCGACTGGACCAGCTTTGTCCAACCCGCCAATCCCGCCAAAATTGACGAAATTGTACAAAACGTAGCGGACGCCGGTTTTAACGTAATTTTCTTCCAGGTGCGGGGCATTGCCGACGCCTACTACACGCCTGGGCTGGAGCCCTGGGCGGATCGCGTCAGTGGCGTGTATGGCCAACCGCCCAGTCCGCTGTGGGACCCACTGGCGACGATGATTGAAAAAGCTCACGCTGCGGGGCTCCAGGTACATGCCTACATGAACGTGTACCCGGTGTGGAATGGCGGCAGCTTTTGCAACAGTCCACCAAGCGCCAGCGTTACGCCCACCCCACTTTATCATTTGCTGCTGAACGAGCACG
>JBHIWP010000381.1:0-5777 GCA_041987425.1 Promineifilaceae bacterium (SeqCode)
TGGCCCAGAATCCACGCATTACCATTGAGCTGGTTAAGCTGGAGGCCGCCCAACCCACGCTGACCGAACTCGCCGGGCTCGATGCTGTGGGCACCGCTCCCACGGAGGCAATGCTGGCTGCGGGCCTGGTACGCGATCTCACGCCACTGATGCAGACAGACGGCCGTTTCAATCGGTCCGACTTTTACGAGCAGCTGTGGCAGGGTGCCTGGTGGCGCGACCGAATGTGGTTCATGCCGCTGGCAGGCAATATGAACCTGCTTTATTACGACAAGAACGCCTACCGGAACGCAGGCCACCCAGAACCCACAATTCGCTGGACCTGGGAAGAGATGGTGGCCGACATGACGGCCGTTTCGCACGGCCCGGCAGCAGCCAATGGTGCGTTGGAATGGGGATTTTTAGACGTGGGGCCAGACGCGCTCTTTTCCTACGCCTACAATTGGGGAAACGCCTGCGAAGAAGCCACCGTCCTGTGCGAGCAGCCGCTCACGCCAGAAGCGATTGCCGCCACCCTGGAATGGTATGCTTCCCTCGCGGGCCAACCGGGGCAGATTGCCGATCTGACTGTTTTGAGTGAGGCGGAGCGTGCTGGTGTTCTTTCTAACTGGCAGTCAGCCCGGCGACGGGCTGTCATTTGGGTAGAGACGCCGCTGCGTTACGAGCTGCGGGTGCAAATGGACCCGATGGGCGTGGTGCCCTTCCCTGGCTCAGACCGGTTTGATGGCATTACGCCGCTGTGGGTGCAAGGGGGCTTTATTACGATGGAGTCGGAACGGCCGTTTGCCGCCTGGGAATGGCTCAAATTTCTAACGTATCAGGCTCCTTCCGCCCGCTTCCGCTATGTCCCAGCCCGGCCCTCAGTGGCTACCGCCAGCCAATTTTGGAGTCGCCTGCCACACGATCTGGCCAACGCCATGCGCACGGCCTTCCCCTTCAGTCGGCCGGTGCTTATTGAAGAGCAATATCTATTTAGCTGGGAAATGCTAACGGCCGTGCAAACCGGCATGCCCTCCTTATCGGCTGCACAGCTTAAACCACGACTGGCCTGGTTTCAGTAGAAAAAAGTGAAAAGTGGCAAGTGCCCCACTTTTCACTTTTCACTCACTCAATGATGCAAAATCTGTGACAAGAACAGCTTCGTCCGGTCGTTCTTTGGGTTCGTAAAGAACTCTTCCGGCGTGTTGATTTCCACGATTTGCCCGGCATCCATAAAGATCACCCGGTCGGCCACCTCGCGAGCGAAACCCATCTCATGTGTTACCGCCAGGATGGTGTAACCAGACCGCGCCAGGTCACGCATCACGTCCAGCACTTCCTTGATCATTTCCGGGTCTAGCGCCGAGGTCGGCTCGTCGAACAGCAAGATCTTGGGTTCCATTGCCAGGGTGCGGGCAATGGCCACACGCTGCTGCTGCCCACCAGACAGCTGGCCCGGGTACTTACCCGCCTGTTCCGGAATGCCCACGCGGGTGAGCCACTTCATAGCCACCTCTTCGGATCGTTCGCGGGACCACTTGCGTACGTGAATGGGCGCCAGCGTTACGTTTTCCAACACCGTCAGGTGCGGAAACAGGTTAAACTGCTGGAACACCATTCCCACTTCGCGCCGAATCTCGGCGATGTTACGCACGTCGTGGCTGAGCGTGATGCCATCCACAATAATGTCGCCGCTTTGGTGCTCTTCCAGGCGGTTGATGGTGCGGATGAAAGTGGACTTGCCAGAGCCAGATGGCCCCAAAATCACAATCACCTCACCAGACTTAACCGTCAGGCTTACTTCCTTCAAGGCTTGAAAATCTCCATACCACTTGTTAATACCTTGCGCCACAATGACGTCTTCCATTTGCGTAAGCGTTGCTGCTGTTGTCATCTTGTTCTCCTGAAATTTGTCCGCAGATTTCGCATGAGATTGGTCCAATCTCCAAGATTGGACCAATCTAGAATCTCTGCGCTCTTTGCGTCTTTGCAGTTCGTTTTTTATCTTTCGCCGAGGCCGGTACGTTTTTCCAGATAGCGGCTGTAGGCTGTCATAATAGCGGAACCGACGAAGTAGAGTACGGCCAAAAAGATATATGGCTCGCGCCGCACGCCCAGCCAATCTTCCTGGGCGGCAATGGCGTTCGCCACGCCCAGTACATCAAACATACCTACGATGGCTACCAGCGTCGTGTCCTTAAACAAGCCTATAAACTGGCCTACAATCGCTGGAATGACTACGCGCAGCGCCTGGGGCAGAATGATAAGGCGATACTTTTGGTAGGCGCTGAACCCCAGCGAATCGGCCGCTTCATATTGCCCGTTGGGGATTGCCTGCAAGCCGCCACGCACGTTTTCCGCCAGATACGCGGCAGAGAAAAGGGCAAAGGCCCACAGTACGCGCCAGGTATTAAGAATTTCTACCCCTGGCGGCAGCAAGATGGGGAACAAAATAATGCTAGCAAAAAGCACCGTGATGAGCGGCACGCCGCGCACAAACTCAATATAGAGGGTGCTAAATGCCGCTAAAACGTTTCCGTTAAAGGTGCGCTGGAAGGCAAAAGCCAGCAGCAGCACCAGCACCGGCCAGTAGGCTAAGGCCAGCTCTACATCGTTGCGGGCGGCCGCAATAAGGTCTGGCGTGGTTTGGGTGAAGCCCCAGATGGCAATAATAATTGCCGCGCCATACGTGAGCCAGGCGGGAATGCCGCGAATCTTGCTGCGGCGGCCCAGTGCCAATATCAGCCCTAGGGGAAATGAAACGACGATAGCAAAGATGGTGATGATGACTGTGAGCAGAAAGCCACCCCAGTTTACATCAGGATCAATGCTGCGGAAGATAGGTTGTGTGACTTCTACTGGCACCCCGTTGACCACCAGCGCTCGACTGTAGAACCAGGAGCCAATGATCATGCTGAGGACGTCTAACAGGGCAAACAGTGCCAGAACGGCCGAAACGATTAGCAAGATGCGCAAAACCGTGCGGCCAAAGATCACCAGTTCGCCTTCGCGCTCTTGCTGTGGATAGCGTCGGTTGATAAACCAGGTAAGCCCGCCGAAGATGATGAGCCCCAGTACGCCAAACAAATCCCGGTTCCCGGTGAAGGTTGCCCGAAGGCGCGCCCCGAAGCTGATAGGGCTTAACACGCCGTCGTCGCCACGCAGGAAGGGCCTGCCCTCTACCACCGTAATCATTCCTGCATCCGTCAGCTCTTGCATAGGACTGGTCCAGGCAAACTTCTCCTCCCAAATTCCCTCAACAACTGAGCCAAAGCCATCCACCTCAAACGGCACCGGGGGAACCCCGCGCAAAAAGAGATAGATGAGAATGGGCGAGGCTAACCACAGATAGGTCAACAGCCTGCGGATACGCTTGTTTTGGAAACGTTCGCGGTAAACAAATAGGGTAGGAACCAGCAGCGCACCCAGCAAAATAATCACCGCCCAGATGCGCCACGTTTCACTGCGATCGAAGCGAAAGATCATCATGGTGGTCATATTGGCTTCTACCGCGCCCCAGTCGGCCCCGGTGAACTCCCGGTCTACCACAAAGAAGTCTGGGTTTTCGGCCGTGCTGGCAAAGCAGGTGCTCCCATTTTCTGGGTCAGCAGGCAGGCGATCAAAGCAGAAAGAGGCGGCTTCTTCGCCAAGGGCCACGCCGCTCAGATCTGTAACCAGCTGTGAAGATGGATAGCAGCGGAGCGTTGGCTCCGTAACGATGGCGGTGCTAGCGGCCGTTTCCACGCCGCCCATCGTAAAGCAATACTCATTACTGGTCACGCTTTCCAGGCTGGCGCGATAATCGTTCTCGGGAATCGCTACAAAGCTGGCATTGACCCAGGCGTATTGATAAAAGCCAATGACGGCGGCAATCAAACCCAACACGATCAGCAGGCTGATTTGTGTGTTGGTAATGTTGTTGTACATATTGTTTTTGAGCCACAGCGACAGGGCATTGTGCTTGTGACGCAGCTCATTTACGGCCACCAGGGCCACCGTAACCACCCAGATAATTAAAACGACAATCGTGGAGAGCGGCGCTTCCTGCACCCGGTTCACAATAACGTTGAGGGTAAATATTGTCAGCAGAATTAGCCACAGCGTCAGAATCCAGGAGCGCGTAATCTGTTCCGTGACAAAGCGATTAATCCGCACCTGGAAATCGTCGGGCAAAAAGCTTAAGCGCGTTTTTTGTTGGGGTATTGTTGTCATGATTATCTCTCCACCAGCGCAATTCTTCGGTTATACCAGTTTAGAAACAGCGAGATCAACAGGCTGATTGACAGGTAAATGAGCGCCATAATGATAATTGGCTGAATGGCTCGACCAGACTGGTTGATAATGGTGTTGATCGTGCGGTAGAGGTCCGGGTACAAAACGGCCGCAGCCAGGCTAGAGTTCTTCGTCAGGTTCAAATATTGGCTGGTGAGGGGCGGAATAATGACGCGCAATGCCTGGGGAAGCACCACCAGACGAAGCCGCTGGGTTTCCGTGAGGCCCAGAGCGCGAGCCGCTTCCGTTTGCCCTTTTGAAACCGACAAAATACCGGCGCGCACAATCTCCGCTACAAATGCCCCGGTGTACAAGACCAGACCCAGCAATATTGCTGAAAACTCCAATGTCAGTTTGGCTCCGCCCACAAAGTTGAAGCCTTCTAGGCGGGGGACAGAAAGACGAACCGGCGTTTCTGGCAGGGGCACAATGAGCTGGTCTGCGTTGCCCGGTCAGCCACGAAAATTTCGCAGCCGCCTTCAGCGTAGGTCCCAATCGCCTGATCTGGCCGGTCGCTGCGACTCACGGCATAGGGCACGTCTGCCGCGCGCAGCTGCGAGGTGAGGTTAATTTCAGAGGCAGATTCATTGAGGGCACAAACGCGAACGGCCGCTTCATCCACGGCTTCTGGTGTCAAACGGCCGCTTTCTAACGCCGATTCAATATCGCCCAGATCGTCCATTCCCAGCCGCCGCTCTACCAGCGCCGGAATATCGCTAAACTCCCGAACGCGCAGCGCCCGCGCCACCAGTGCTGCTTCCGTGTTGCTGTTGTTGCCGGCCACAAACCAGCCGATTACCACAACAACCAGAAACGAGAGAAAGGCCCAACGCCCGCGGCTAATGGTCTGCCCTGTCAGCTCTTCGCGTTTCCCTAAAATGACCCACAAAATCTGGGCCTGCACAATGCCCAACACAATAAAGGCAAACCAGGTGGCAAATGAAGCCATCGGTACCAATGAAGGGTAGTTTGCCCCCCGCTGGCTGACAAAAATTGGCAGCCCAAGGAGCGGCTGCACGTCATTGACCGACGGCAGACTGACCAGGAAGACAACAAAATAGAGGAAAAAGAGCTGGAGCAGTAACGGCGTATTGCGCATCAGGTCGATGTACCATTTGGCAATATTGCTCACAAGCCAGTTACTGGAAAGGCGGGCAATACCGGTCAGGGTGCCCAGAATGGTGGTAAGGATGATGCCGTAGAAGGCCACTTTGGCAGTATTGAGAACGCCAATACCAATCGCTCGCCAAAAGGAGTCAGTATTGGGATCATAACTGATAACAGATTCACCAATGGGAAACTGGGCATCAATGCTGAGGAAGTCAAAAGCGCAGCGGTAGCTGGACCCTCCTTCTTTACAGCTAAATTGCCCTTCGCCCAAGGCGTCTAAGTTATTGCCAATGTTGGTGAATAGCCAGCTTAGGCTGAGTACAAAGAGAACGACGAAGACAATTTGTAACAATATCCCGGTGATACGGCCGTCACGCCACGGCGGGATTGTCTCATTGCCTCGTCTCAAGGGGGGA
>JBHIWP010000382.1:0-5767 GCA_041987425.1 Promineifilaceae bacterium (SeqCode)
TCCTGCAAATTTTCTTCTTCACTGCCCTGATTGGGGCAAAAGTAGCTGCTGTATTTACCGGCAAAGGAGAAGCCAAAATTGTCTTCTAGCAGGCTAGATGACCGCACAATGATTGGATCGCTGCCAAATTGATCCAAAACATCGCGCAGGGCCTCCTCAATTGCTTCTGGAAAGTGACCGGCCATATGCTTGGCTTCAATTTGCGGATGCTCTCGACGAATTTCCTCCAACGGCCGATATTTCTGGTTCATGTAGCTTTCCAAATTGTTCCTCAGGCGGAAGTCATAAATGACCTCACTCCCCAAAAAGTAAGAGTCAGGAATTTCTACGAATTCACTGATATCAGGTCCGTCATCGGTTGGGGCCTGCTGCAAGATTTTCCAGGCCAGTATCATGCCTGCGGCTTTGCCCCCGATCTTGCCGCCGCCAATGCGCCGCTGGTAAATATAGCGCAAGTCGGCAATGCTCAAGACATGCTTGGCCACCGCAATAAAGCGCAGCTGATCGCTAATCATACCTTTGATCAGCACCACTTTAATCTCTTGCAAATGGTGCTTCACCTTTTCAAGCTGGTCAGCAGGTAAGGCTTCGTATAGCTCCCCCTGGCGAAACAGCATTTCCCAGGGTGCAATTTCGGGGTTGAAGGTGAGCTCAATGGAGTCCGTGTGGCCGGGCTGGCTGTCCAGCACATCTTGAATGATGGCGTCTAGCCAGGAAAGGCTAAAGTTGCTGGCAAAGTAAGCATCGGTTTGATAATCACGAATGCGATCCTTGCGCTTTTGCCAGATATGGGCCTGTTCTTGCCCAAACGGATCGTATAAGCCTTCTCGCCGTTGAGACTCCAACGCTTTGGCCTTTACTTCGGCATTAAACTCTTCCTGGCTGATAATGCCGCGCTGGAACAGGGCTTCACGCATTCGCACGCGTATATCGTGGGCCAGCGTAGGATATTGGGCCAGCTTGATGTAAATGTCGATGGTTGGCGTGATGCTGCGGAGCGGACGTGAGCTGTAGTCCTGTACTGAATGAGGCATGCCGCTTCTCCTGCAGAAACCCTTCGGACCTGCGTTTAAGCAAATAAGCAATGAGGCGTGAGCATGCTCAAATGTGAGCGGGTTGGTCAGGATGCATCTGAGATGCTTTTCCTCACAATCGTAACCGTTGCGCCAATTATACCGCAGGTTGCCCGCTTGCCAGATTAAGAGTAAAACGGGGTCACTATTATGAATGAAAGGGGAAAAATATGTCTACAATTTTTTCAAAAATAATCGCAGGTGAAATTCCGGCTGATATTGTGTATCAGGATGAGCTGGTCACGGCGTTTCGGGATATTAATCCGCAGGCGCCTACGCACATTTTGATTGTCCCCAACAAAGAGATTGCTACCGTAAATGATTTGTCTGAAGCAGATGAGCAGGCAGCCGGGCGGATGCTGCTGGTGGCCAACAAGCTGGCGGCCGACGAAGGCATTGCCAGGGACGGCTACCGTTTAATCATTAACTGCAACGAGCATGGCGGGCAGGAAGTCTTCCATTTGCACCTGCATTTGGTGGGGGGACGGCCGTTGGGCCCCATGTTGGCGCGACGGTGAGAGGGGAGTTCTTAGGGGTCTATGGCGTTGATTTCGTCGCGACAGACGCAGGCTTCGCGGCTGATGGTGCCTCGCACAAGCAGGCCGTCGTATTCCGAGCCCAGTCCTTGCGAAATCCAGCCCGCCATGTTGAACGGCACGGCGCCATCGGCCGCAATCCAACGGCCGTTGTACGAGCGGGCAATATGCAGATGCGTGCCGTTAGAAAAGCCGCCTTCGCAAGAGGGATGCCCCAGCCGGTCGCCCGTTTGCACGGGTGTGCCAACGGGAATGCGATCGCGCGCCTCCAGGTGCATGTAGGTGATGGCCCAGCCGGTGCCCGCAAAGCCGTCGGCAGGCTGGTTGGGCATGTCTAAATCCACCACCACCGCGCCAAAGCTGCTGCGAGCCACCACGCCATCGGCCATGGCAGTGACCCAGCTTTCTGACTGAATGCAGCCAAGCTGTTCGCCCGGTGGGGCAAAGTCCAGCGCCGCCCAGGCGGAGCCAGCGGCCCAGCCCCCGTGTGGCCCTCCTGTAAAATACCAGGTTTCATCGCTGCTCCAGGGCAGCTGGAGCGTTGGCTGGCTCAAGCTGGCTGGCAGGATGGGGTCAACGGTATAGGCAAAAGGGTTGCCAAAAAGCTCGTTATAGGTAGCCCAAAAGCCATTTGGCCCTGCCTCTTGCTGCCAGGTTGCAAAGTTAGCCGCGTCGTGGGCGCCCAGCCATCGCTGCACGCTTGCCGTGCCGTGATTAACGGTGGCGGCATAGCCCAGCCGGGTGCCATCACCGAGTGTAAATGTGTTTAGTCCGCCTTCAGCACGGCCGTAAAAGCCCCAGTTCAGTTCGTTCGCTGCCCAGCTTAGCTGCTCATAGAGGTCCGGCTGGTTGCTGGCCCGGTAGCCCAAAGGAAATTGCTGCACCACGCCAGCAGACTGGGTAATCCACCCGGCCCGGAATTCTAATGCCGCCAAAAGCAGCCGTGGATTGACGCTGTAGCGCTGGGCCACGAGGGCCACGATTTCTGGCCCGGCCAGCAGCTGATTTTCTACCATTTCTTCGTAGCCGAGCAGATAGCCGCTGTACAGTTCGGCAAACTGGCGCACGTTGAAGCCAGCGGCAGCCGGGCCATAGACCAGCTCGCTATTTGGAATGATTTTGAAGTCAGGCGCCGTTTGTGAGGCGGCGGTAGGCACCAGCAGCGCCTGGCCCACCTGGAGCAGATTGCTGTTATCTAGCTGGTTAATCTCTAGGAGCTGCTCGATGGTGGTGCCGTAGAGCTGTGAAATGTAGCCAAGCGTTTCGCCTGCGCCCACGGTGTGAGTGGTTGTGGTGGCTTCGGGGCTGCTGCTGACGGCCGTTTCGTGCGGCGGATCGGGGGTGGGTGTGCCAAAGTAGGTGGGCCGGGCAATGGCTGCTGACTGAGCGGGCGGCGTAGGCGGCATCAGGCCAAAATTGCTGCCCGGCGTGAGAATCGGCGTGGGTGGCGCGACGTTGGCCTGGCCTGGGGTTACGAATACGGCCGTTTCCGGGTCAGGGCGTTCACAGCTCGGCAAAGAAAAGAGTAAAAAGAGCAGTATTAAGAAATGAATAGGGGGAGGGTAGCTTGCCCAAAAAAATAGGCGGTTCTTAGTCATTGCCGCCTATTTTAGCCCAATTGTGCGATAAGTTTAAATGAGAGTAGGCAAACGGCGAGACAAAAAATGTACCACTCTCAGTCTGATTTCACTTTAGAATAAACGCGCTCTGCCAGGTGTAGCACCTGTTGATAGGTAACTGGCTTAGTGAGGATAAGATCTGCTTTTTCTTGCAAAAAGCTAACGCGCGTAGCTTCCACGCTGGTGGCAAATATCCAGGTATTTTTAAAACGAGCATCACCGCGAAGAAACGACAGCAGCTGCTCGCCAGTAATATCCGGCAGCTTCAAGTCTAACACGACAACATTGGGAACCTGGTCTGCCAAATGTTGTTGCGCCTGCTGGCCGTCGAATACCGTATAAACGTCGTAGCCCGAATCTTCAAACGCCGCAGCGAAGAAGTTAGCCAGCATTTCATCGTCGTCAATTATTAGAGCTTGTGGCTTTTCCATAAGAAGTGCCTACCTAACAGGTAGCAGTAGATTTTACTTCGTGGTATGGAGCCGTGTTAATTCCAGCTTACCTGATATGGGATATAGAAGCTTATGACTTACCGAGCAATGTTTCTATTTTTGATACTAACTGAGAAAAGTTTATCGGTTTGGTTTCAAAATCGTTACAGCCTATCGCCAGACTCTTATTGCGATCTTCAACCAGTGCATGGGCTGTCAGGGCAATGATGGGAACATTTTTAATGCTTTCAATATTTCTTATGCATTGTGTTGCTTCCCAACCGTCAATGACTGGCAAGCTGATATCCATTAAGATGAGGTCTGGGCGTTCTTTTTGTGCAAGCTCTATGCCCTCCTGCCCATCGCTTGCAGCCACAACCTCATAATTTCGCAAGAGCAACCGCTCTACCAGGATTTCCTGGATCATGGGGCTATCTTCAACAACGAGTATTTTACTCATAATTCGGTCTCTGTGTCTAGTGCTTTGTTGGTTGCGTGGGAAACGGCCGTTGCTGCTGTGGGAAGCTGCACCGGCAACCTTACAAAAAATGTGGTGCCCTGACCCACCTTGCTGTTCACCTCAATGCGCCCGCCGAGCATCTGGCAAAAGCGGCTGCTGATGGCCAGCCCCAGGCCGCTGCCGCCGTGAAGCCGCGTGAAGGAAGAATCTGCCTGAACAAAAGGCTGAAATATACCTGACAGCATCTCTTCTGGAATGCCTTCTCCACTGTCCTGAATGGCAAATAAAATTGAATTTGTGGCCTCTTCTTTGCTTACGCTCAATGAGACAAAACCGTTGTGGGTAAATTTGGCGGCATTGCCCAGCAAATTTACCAAGATCTGGCGAACCTTCGTCTGATCCGTGAGCATATCCCCAAGGTCGTCTGGCAGCGCCAGGGTTAACTGGTTGCCGTTATGCTCAACCTGCGGCCGTATGGCGGCCACCACTTCCTCGATCAGCGTTGTGATGCAAAAGCGACTGCTTACAATATCCATCCGCTCGGCCTCTATTTTAGACAAGTCCAAAATGTTGCCAATAAGGCTGCTAAGACTGTGAGCCGCAACACCAATTTGCTGTAAATAAGGCGCCATTTTTTCATGGCTCTGTAGTTCACTCTTTTCTTGAATTAGTTCACAGTAGCCAATAATTGCCGCCAGCGGCGTGCGCAGCTCGTGGCTCATCGTTGCCAGGAAGGTGCTTTTGGCCCGGTTTGCTGCTTCTGCCGCTTCTTTAGCTATTTTTAGCGTCGTTTCGGTCCGTTTTTGTTGCGTGATTTCATGCGCCATGATCAACCGGCCCGTTCGCTGACCTTTCCTGTTGTGCAGCGGCGATAGTGAAATTTGATAATAGCGCGTCTGCTGCCCTTTAATGGGCAGGCTGATCTCGGCCTGAGCATAAGTTTTGCCCTGGAACTGGGCAAGCAGTTCCGGCCAGCGGGCCATAACTTTCGTAATCGGCTGGCCCAGCGCTTCACCCTGAACGTCCATCATGTGCAGCACGGCCGGATTTGCTTCCAGGATGCGGTTTTGCTCGTCCAGAACCAGCATCCCTTCCTGCATTTCATCAATGACGCGCTTATGAATAACCGGAGTGATTTCTACCAGGCCAACTTTAAAAATGCCCCAGGCTACGGCCAACCCGGTAATAAGAAAAGCAATGGGCGTATAATCAACGTTACCACTGCGAAAAACCACGAAAAATATGTTTGCAGCCCAGGGAATGCTGGCCCCCAGCAGCATCACGCCACTTTGCCGACGGTGCAAGCAGGTGCTGTGCCGGTAAGCCTGCACCAGCATGATAACCCCGGCGATTAGCAGCAGATAGGAATAAATAGTGTGGAACCAAAAACCTGGCCCCGGCACCCACTCCCAATAAGGATATGCCTGTGACGTGTTCAGCGAGAGGCTGATGCGAAAAAATTGCTGCCAGGGGCTCGTCCAGACCAGGATTAAGGTGAGAATGGGAATAACGGCCAGTAATGCAAGATTCCTGGGGGTAAGCCAGGCAAAGCGGTGAGTAAAGTAGAGGCTGAAGACAAACCAGGCTGTGGGCACAATGACAATGCTGACATATTGGACGTTGCTCCAAAACAGGCGCGAATCATAAT
>JBHIWP010000383.1:0-5733 GCA_041987425.1 Promineifilaceae bacterium (SeqCode)
TTACCATTCTGGCCAAGAACACAAGCATTGTGTATGACGGCACCACCATTAATATTGTAGACACGCCGGGCCACGCCGACTTTGGCGGCGAGGTGGAGCGCGTGGTGAATATGGTGGATGGCGCGCTGCTGCTGGTAGACGCCGTGGAAGGCCCCATGCCGCAAACCCGCTTTGTGCTGCGCCAGGCGCTGGAAAAGGGCGTGAAGGTGATTGTGGTGGTTAACAAGGTCGATCGCCCGGCGGCTCGCCCCGATTATGTGGTCAACGCCACGTTTGACCTGTTCATTGATCTGGGCGCCAGCGAAGAGCAGGCCGATTTCCCGGTGGTTTATACGCGGGCGCTGGAAGGCAGAGCCGGTGAGGATCCGGATGCGCTGGCCGAAGATTTACGGCCGTTATTCGACACCATCATCAGCTACCTGCCGCCACCCATGATTGACCCCGACGGTCCCACCCAAATGCTTGTCACTACCCTGGAATACAGCAGCTACGTGGGCAAAATCGCCGTGGGGCGCCTCACCAGCGGTACGCTTAACGATGGCCAGCCAATCATGCACATTCAGGCCAATGGCGAGATGGAACCCGGCAAGATTACCAAGCTGTACACCTTCCGCGACCTGCAGCGGGTGGAGCAAAGCCAGGTGCAGGCGGGGGATATCGTTGCTGTGGCAGGCATTCCCGACGTGGGCATTGGTGATACGCTAGCCGACTCCAATGACCCGCGCCCGCTGCCTCCTATTAAGGTAGAAGAGCCTACCGTGCGCATGACCTTCCAGGTGAACGACAGCCCGTTTGCTGGTAAGGAGGGCAAATTCGTTACCAGCCGCCAGATTCGCGAGCGACTGATGCGCGAGCTGGAAAGCAACGTGGCCATGCGGGTGGCAGAAACCGACAGGTCGGGCGAGTTTATCGTCTCTGGGCGTGGCGAGCTGCACCTGGCAATTCTCATCGAAACCATGCGCCGCGAAGGGTACGAATTTGCCATTAGTCGGCCGGAAGTGATTTTTAAGGAAGGGGAAAACGGCCGTACCGAACCCATCGAAAAGCTGTTCCTGGAAGTGCATAACGATTATCTGGGTGCGGTCAGCGAAATGCTGGGGCGGCGGCGCGGCCTGATGCAAAACATCCATTACGGCGAAGATGGCACCGTCTATGCCGAATATCTGGTGCCCACGCGCGGCATCTTGGGCTTTCGCCAGCCGTTCCTGACGGCTACACGAGGCACGGGCATTTATCACACCTTGTTTCACGCCTATGAGCCGGTCAAGGGAGAGATTGAAACGCAGGAGTTTGGCTCGCTGGTATCGATGGAGTCTGGGCCAGTCAGCGCCTATGCGCTGCACCAGCTGCAGCAGCGCGGCACCTTTTTTGTAATGCCTGCGGAAGATGTGTACAGCGGGCAGGTGGTGGGCCAGCACATCCGCAACGAAGAGCTGGTGATAAATGTGTGTAAAACAAAGGTGCTTAGCGCCGTACGAACCGGGCCAACAGCCATTGTGGAAGCGCTGCACACGCCGCGCATCATGTCGCTCGATGAGTCAATTGAATACTTGGGCAAGGATGAACTGCTGGAGGTGACGCCTACCTCGCTGCGCATTCGCAAAAAGGAACTGCGCCACGAGATTCGCCAGCGGGAGATTAAGCGGGCTAAGAAGGGAGCTTAACCCTCACTTGTCATGCTGGGTGAAACGAAACATCTCTATGGAGCGACAATACCCCAAAGGTTTGCCCACGAAGGAGGATTCTGCCTGGCGAAGTTTAGAGGGATTCTTCACTTCGCTGCGCTGCGTTCAGAATGACAATTTTATGGGTTGGCATCGCGGGCGCAGCGGAAACCGGCTCCCCATTGCGAATTTCCTAAATTGTTGAGATTGCTGTTGGTGGGGTGCAGGGCCATTCGCGCGGTCGTAGTTATCTCGGAAGCCGTGTCGACCCAGGAGCCACCGCGCAGCACCTTTAGACCGCTAGATGCATCATCATTGTAGCCACCGGCGGGCAGAGGCTGACTGTAAGAGTCTGGATCGTACCAATCTTGCACCCATTCGGCCACGCCGCCTGCCATGCCAAAAACGCCAAAGGGACTGGCACCATTGGGCAGGCTGTCTACACGCACAAATGCTCGGCCAAAGAAAACAGACGCGGATTGATCTGGATTATTGTTGAAAACGGCCGTTTCGTGCAGGATGGGCGTTGCGTTGCCCCAAGGATAGGAACGGCCGTCCACTCCCCGCGCTGCATATTCCCATTCCGCCTCAGTAGGAAGCCGGGCGTTCACAGAAGCGCAGTACGTTGCGGCCCCTTCCCAGGTAATCCACGTGGCGGGATAGCGACCTGTACCAGGACGCGCCTCGAAAACCCCTAAATTGTTCAGCAAATTAGTGAAAGTAGTCGACACCAGCGTGACGGCACAGTCAACGCCGTTACACGCATTGTGGTTTGCCCCCAGGCGGTTCAAAAAATCGGCGTACTGCTGTACCGACACCTCAAATTGATCCAGGTAGAAGCTATCTAATTCTACCTGACGAGCTGGGCCGTTGTCTGCATCCTCTGGCGCATCCTCCACACCCATTTGAAAGATGCCTCCCGTGATGAACAACATAGGCATATTATCCTGCTCGCGAATGAGTGAATTTAGCTGAGCTTCAACGGCCAGTTGGGCCGGGTCTGGGGTGGCGGTGGGCTGGTTGGGCACGGTCGCTTCCGGCGTATTGTCGATAGCTTCTTGGGCAATCTGGGTTGCCTGGGCAGCCACCGTAGCCACCTGGGCCGTGGCGGTTGCCGCCTGGGCCGTGGCTTCTTCCTGGTTCTCAACCTGCGCTCGCTCGGCCACAATAGTCTGATTAGCGGCAACCTCAGAGGTAGCCAGGGCGTTGTCTGAAGTGGCCATCGCCTGCACGGTAGCTGCTTCCAGGGCGGCGGTGGTGCTTTCGATGGCTAAGATATCGGCAGCAACGGCCGTTTCCCGCGCCTCTACACCGGCCCTCGTCGCCTCTTGGGCTACCTCTTCACGCTCCTGCTGCACATCTTGCAAATAAAACAGGCTAACGGCGCCGCCAATTACCAGCAGCAAAATCACAATCAGCGCATAGTTAAAGTTGCGGGCGCGCCGCGCCGCCTGAGCTTCCGCTTCGGCCCGCTGCTGCTGTTCTTGAGCCAGCTTTTGAGCCTGCTCCAGCTCGCGCCGCTGTTGGGCTTCCTTCTCCTGCAGGGCCAACTGCTCTGCCGCCCTGCTGGCATCAATATATTCCTGCTCCAGCGGATTCAAATCCTCGAACAGCAGGGCCTCCTGTAGCTGCTTACCGCGCAGCAAGGCGCCTGCGTCTCTATTGCGCGTGTCCCAATCTTCCGCCTGGGCGGTAAAGCGCAGCCGATGGCGCAACACCACGCGCTCATCTTCCAGCCACTCAACCAGCCGGGGCCAGTTACGCACCAGGGCTTCATGCGCAACTTCAAACTGATCGCCGTCCGCCGTTGGGCCATCCGTTTGGCGCAGCAGGCGAGCATCTACCAGCTTTTCCAGCACGCGGTCAATGCGGTCATTGGCTTCGCCAGACTGATAAAGCGCGCGGCGAGTGGCCCGGCTGCGGGTGAACTCCACACCGGTGCCGGGGCGCACCAGGCGCAGCAAAATGCGTTTGGCCGTGTGTTGTTCTTCGGGCAGCAGGCCGTTGTAGAGGGAATCGGCCGTGTGGGCCAGGGCTTCCATTACCCCACCCAGGCGACGATAGGCATCCCAGGTAATGCGGTTGCGCTCACGATTATCCCACAGCTGGAGCAGGGCAAATTGCAGCAGAGGCAGCGCCGCCGGTTCGCCCACAATTTCGCGCACCAGCGCTTCGATCAGTCCGTCTTCGAACTTGAGGCCGATGGCTTGGGCAGGCTGCTCAATGGCGTTGTGCAGTTCGCTGGCGTTCATGGCCGTTACGCGCACCAGCCCCTGTTCGTACAGCGATTTGAACATGGGAACTTTGTTTAGGTAGCTTTCGTAATCCACGCGCATGGTCAAGATAACCAGATGGCGCGCCTCGCGCGAATTCGCCAGGCCAAGCAGATTGTCGATAAAGGCGTCACGTTCCTGGTCGTCGTGGCAAAGCGTGAAGGTTTCTTCAAACTGGTCAATGCTTAGAACGGCGGGACCGTTGGTCTGTTCGTTAATTAACCTGGCAAGATGTTCTGAGCTATTGAGGAAGGCCTCGTAATTTTCGGTCACCCAAACGGCCGTATCCTCGCCATCTGGCTCCAACAGGCGGGCCAGGCTGGTGAGCGGGGCAGCACCAGGCACAATGGTGGGGAAATAGTGCCACGTTTCGCTATCGGGCAAGGCGCCATCTTCCAGGCGAGGCAGCAGCCCAGCCAGCACGACCGATGATTTACCGCTGCCGGAGGGTCCAACGGCCGTTACCAACCGGCTCACCAACACCTGGTCTAACAGCTCGCGAATAAGCTGCTCCCGCCCATAAAAAAGATGCTTATTGTTATCATCAAATGCCTCTAAACCGATGTAGGGGCAGCGCGAGTCGGGAATCTCTGGCTGGGTGGTGGCATCAAAATCCTCTAGAACGGCTTCAGGCGTGTCTTTGCCAGCATGAAAAAGTTGATTGTGCCAGTAGTCAAGCAGGCTTTGGGCCGCTTCTCGATCTTCCGTATTGTCGATAAATGCTCCGGCCGCTGCGCCACGGAGCAAAAATTCCGTGACCTCGGCCCAGAAACCTTCTTCCTCAGCCGCCTCTTTATCTTTGCGGCGCTGCTTAAGCAAATCGCGGTGCGAATCGCGCAGCGAGGTGAAGGACATGAAGGGAATGAATTCTTCGGAGGTCGTGTCTGATTGGCTCATTTGTTAAATTGCCTCAACAATAAATCGATTTGCTCGCCCACGCGCTGGAGCTCGGTGCAGAGGGAGAGCAGTTCCAGGTCTACTTCGCGGAAGCGATGCCCCACATAGGTGTGGTACCGCATAAACAGGCGGCGCACTTTGGAGTTAAGCTGCTGTTCGAGGGCCGGTTCCAGTTCGGTCATGACCTTGCTCACGTTTTCTGCCCATTCTGCTCCATTGTGCCGATCGATAATCTCCCGGGTCATTGGCTCCAGGTCATACCAGGCGTCTTCCAGTTCATCAAAATTGTTCTGGGAAACGGCCGCTTTCACCCGGCGAACCTCATCATCTATCGTTTGCCAGGCGTTGTGCTCGCGCACCAGCTCCTTAAGCCGCTCATCCAGTCCGGCCAGGGCCGATTTACCGCTTTTCACCTCTTCAATCATGTTGTCCATCGTCACATCTGCTTCAGCCAGGCTGCTGCTGATGGTGGTAATGGCTTTTTCTAAATTGTCCAGCCGCAGGGCGCTGGCCACGGCCACCAGTTGCGCATTGATGCGCGTGGGGTGCCGGTTCAGCACGCGGTAAAGCAGCCGCACGCCGCCGTCCAGCGCTTCCAGATCATCCCCTTCAACGGCCGTTTGCAGACGCTCCTTCACCGTTTCTAGCTGCGTGGCCCAGCGCACGTCTCCCTCGGCAAAGGTTGGCCCTTTAGACAGGATAACAATGTCGTTGATCTTGGTTTGCAGCTCTGGCTCGGCAATGGCAATGTCGTCCCATGCCATGTCGTCGTCCGGCAGCCGCTTCGCATGCCCTCGCTCTCGGACAGCATCGGGGTGATGTTCCCGCACGTCATTGAACCGCACCTTGAGCGCTTGCTCGTCATGCCACTTATCGTCCGTGTAGGTGCCCGACGCCTC
>JBHIWP010000384.1:0-5665 GCA_041987425.1 Promineifilaceae bacterium (SeqCode)
GCCATCACCGCTGCGGCCGTTGGTTTTTCCTTTACCGGGCTTCCCTTCATCATTCACATGCCCCTGGCGCTGCTTGCTGGCAGCCTGGTAGGCGCGCTCTTTGCCAGCATTGCCGGCGCCCTGCGCACCTACACCGGAGCGCATGAAGTTATCACCACGATCATGCTTAATTTTATAGCCATCAATATTACCGACTATCTGGCCGATGGTCCCTGGAAAGATAGCGGCATTGTGGCCCGTACACCCGCCGTGGCAGAAACGGCCGTTATTCCAGAGTGGGGCACGCTCCCCGCGGGCTTTTTTATTGCCGCCTTCATGGCTTTTGCCACTTGGTACCTGCTTTTCCGCACCACCTTAGGCTATGAAATTCGCACCGTAGGGCTAAACCCAAATGCGGCGCATTACGCCGGTATTAAAGTGGCCCGCATTATTATTTTAACAATGGCGATCAGCGGCTTTTTGGCTGGAATGGGGGGTGCAATTGAGACGTTAGGTGTTGTCGGCCGTTTTCAGCCGGGGTTCAATACAGGGCTGGGCTTTGATGGCATCACCATTGCCCTGCTGGCCCGCACTCACCCGCTGGGCGTCATTCCTGCGGCGCTATTGGTGGGCGCCATGCAAGCTGGTTCTAGCCAGATGCAGTTCGATGCAAACGTACAGTCGCAAATTATTGACGTGATTCAAGCACTTATTTTATTCTTCGTTTCTGCTGACGTGATTGTACGCTGGATTATCCGCACCCGCGCCGAAGATGGCACGGGCGGCGTCACCATCAGCAGCGGCTGGGGCAGCAGCGGTTAGGTACGCTCATACAGGCACATTGGAGACTCTATGGACTCTACAGCAACCCAAACAACAAGCGAAAAAAGCTGGCTAACTCCTTTGCGTTCAGTAGGAGTTGTGGTTGCCGTGCTGGCCCTCATTGCCGTAGTGTATGGGTATCTGACAAATCCGTCTGTGACAACGGCCGTTCTGGCCTCCACTTTGCGCCAATCCACGCCGCTGGTCCTGGGCGCGCTGTGCGGCCTCATCGGTGAACGCTCCGGCATTGTCAACATTGGCATTGAAGGACAAATGCTGATGGGCGCTTTTATTGGCTTTCTGGCAAATGTCTATACAGGAAATTTACTGCTTGCCGTGCTGGCTGGCATTGGTGCTGGGGCGCTCTTAGGCGCTTTTCTGGGGCTAATGTCCATTGGCCTGAAAATGGACCAGATTATTGGCGGCACGGTGATCAATATTTTAGCGTTGGGGCTGACCAGTTTCTTCTACCAGGCGGGCCTGACGACCCAGGGCAAGCTGCAGCCAATCAGCTTTGGGGCACTGGCCGATATTCCGTTGATTGGCCCTGTCTTATTTAATAATCCGCCCATAACCTACGCCACGCTAATCCTGGTCGTGCTGGTGCATTTTGTGCTGTTTCATACCCGCTGGGGCTTGCGCACCCGGGTAATTGGCGAGCACCCTAGCGCGGCCGACACGGTGGGCATTAATGTGCACATGATGCGCTATGTTAACATAACAATTGCTGGAGCAATTGCGGGCCTGGGTGGTGCTTATCTAACACTGGAAGCCGTTGGCTCTTTTGAACGGGCCATGACAAACGGCCGTGGCTTTGTGGCCCTGGCCGTAATGCTTTTTGGTAAGCGGACGCCTCTGGGTGCCTGGGGTGCCGCGCTCTTATTTGGTTTTGCCACCGCGCTGCAAACTCAGCTACAGTTTGGTGGGCAGATTGACATTCCCCATCAGTTTATAGGCATGCTGCCCTATGTCCTCACAATTTTGGTCCTGGCCGGATTTGTAGGCCGCAGCCGCGATCCGCAAGCCCTGGGCCAGCCTTACGAAACGGAATAACATTGATATCCGCCAAGGACTCAACATGAGCGAAAATACAAACCAGATTGTGCTGCAAGCAAAGGGCCTAACCAAGCGGTTTCCCGGTGTGCTGGCTAATGACCATGTCGATTTGACCTTGCGTCAGGGCAAAATTCTCGCCTTGCTGGGTGAAAACGGCGCCGGTAAAAGCACGCTGATGAATATGCTCTACGGTCTTTACCATCCCGACGAGGGTGAAATCTGGATTAAGGGCGAAAAGGTGGAATTAAAAAATCCCCGCGACGCCATTGATCGCGGAGTGGGAATGGTCCACCAGCACTTCCAGCTGGTGCCGGTAATGACGGTTGCCGAAAATGTGATGCTTGGTTCAGAGGTGACGCGCAACGGCCGTCTGGATATGCGCGCTGCCGAAAAACGGGTGTTGGAGCTGTCTCAGCAATATGGGCTGAAAGTAGACCCCACGGCCACCGTGGAAGATTTGCCCGTGGGCACGCAGCAGCGCGTGGAGATTGTGAAGGCACTCTATCGTCAGGCCGATATTTTAATTTTGGATGAGCCAACGGCCGTACTGACCCCTCAGGAAGCGACTGAACTGTTCCGCATCATGCACGAGCTCACCGAGCGGGGCGTATCCATCATATTTATCACCCATAAGCTCAAAGAGGTGCTGGCCGTGGCGGACGATATCGCCGTGCTGCGCGGCGGGCGCATGGTGGGCACGGCCGATCCCAAAACTGCTACCCAGGCCACCCTGGCTGAATTAATGGTTGGCCGCAAAGTTATTTTGCAGGTAGAAAAAGATGCACCACAGCCCAAAGAAGTTGTTCTAAGCGTAAGCAATTTGCACGTCTTGGATGACCGGGGGCATACGGCCGTTGAAGGTGTGGATTTAGAAGTGCGTGCTGGTGAAATTGTAGGCATTGCTGGCGTACAGGGAAACGGACAGCGGGAACTGGTAGAGGCACTTACCGGCCTGCGCCCTGCCAAGGAAGGAACGGTTAGAATTGCCGGGCAAGACAGCACCCACTTTTCACCTCGTCAGGTTACAGAGTTGGGCGTTGCCCACATCCCCGAAGACCGAGAAAAGCACGGGCTGGTCATGGCTTATACAATTGCCGACAATATGGTGCTAAACAACTACTACCAAAAGCCATACGCCACTGGCCCCATTATGCACCAGGAAGCGATTGATGCGCACGGCACAGAACTCGTTGAAGCGTTCGATGTGCGCACCCCCGGCATTTATACGGCCGCACGCACGCTTTCTGGCGGTAACAAGCAAAAAGTAATTGTGGCCCGTGAATTTTCGCGCCCCATCAAGCTGCTCATTGCTGCCCAGCCTACGCGGGGAATCGACGTTGGCTCCATCGAGTTCATCCACAACCAGATTGTGGCCCAGCGGGACCGGGGAATTGCCGTGCTGGTAGTGTCTGCCGAGCTGGACGAAATATTGGGGCTGGCTGATCGGGTGGCGGTGATGTTCGACGGCCGTATCGTCAAAACATTGCCTATTGCCGAAGCCACGCGTGAACGGGTGGGTCTGTTGATGGCTGGTTCTGGCGAGTAAGTTTGCTATGTCCAATCCACAGCCCATTGTAGCCTTCCAGGGCGAGCCTGGCGCTTACTCTGAGCAGGCCGTACGCGAGCATTTTGGCGCAGAAACGGCCACGCTTCCCTGCCGGACCTTCACCGAGATGTTTGACGCCGTGCATGACGGCCGTGCCAGCCAAATCATGTTGCCGGTAGAAAATTCACTAGCCGGTATGGTCATTCCCGCCTACGATATGCTCGTCGACCACGATTTACGCGTACAGGCGGAGGTGATCGTGCGTGTGGAGCATTGCCTGATGGCCCCCGCAGGCACGCAGATTAGCGAAGTGACGCACGTGATGTCCCATCACCAGGCGCTGGCCCAGTGCGAGAATAACATTCGCCGCCAGGGGCTTATCCCCGTGGACCACTATGATACGGCCGGTGCCGCCCGCGATCTGGCCAACAATCCTCAACCAGGCATGGCGGCTATTGCCAGCGCCCTGGCCGCCGAAACGTACAATCTGGAAGTACTGGTGCACAATTTTGAAGATATGGACTTCAATTTCACCCGCTTTTTTGTGCTTGGCACCTTAGACCCGCCCCGGCAGGAGTCATGCAAAACGTCCATTATCTTTACAACCCGGCACGTGCCCGGCGCGCTCTACTCCGTGCTCGGCGAGCTGGCTGACCGCGGCATTAACCTCACCAAAATCGAATCTCGCCCCCGGCGCAATCGACCCTGGCATTACCGTTTCTTTGTGGATTTTGAAGGTCATGAAGATGATGAAGCCGTTCAGGAGGCGATGCTGGGCATCTTGAAGCAGTCCTCGTTTTTACAGGTTCTTGGCTCTTACCCCATGGCAAAAATGCCTACACAATAGCTTTCCTAAATCGCCAGCCTGATACAACTCGCTCATTATTCAACAGTGATGGAATCCAGCAAAATAGCGTCGCCTTCAGCGCCATCGGGCTGTACCGCTTGCAGGCGCTGGCCCGTTTCGGCAATGTAAAGGCCAATTTCCAGCTGATAGTTCCCCGCTAACGTACCGGGCGGCAGCGAAATCTGGTAACTATCGGTGATGAATTCACCGGGAAGCCAGCGGCTCGTAGGGTACTGGTTCTGCTGCGGCATCACGTCTTGCTGCCACAGGCAGGGGCTGCAGCTGCCATCGGCTTGCAACAGGTGGACAAAAACGGTGTAATCGTTACTCGGCTCCTCTTGCGCCTGCCAAATGAGGTCCAGCTGGAATTGGCCTGGCTCAGTAAGCGGAATGAGATTATAGCCCAATAGCTTTATCTCGCTGCCAAAAGTGGCGGGATACGGCCGTTGCACATCTGGCACGTCAAAGATGCGCTCCGTTACCGATACATGCACGGTGCCAAGCTCGGCCGTCGCCAGCGTAGCATCTGCCCCATCTAAAAAGCGGGCCACCAGGCGGTAGTCGCCCGCCGGAATATCCTCTGGTACGCGCGCTGTTTGCCAGTCAATTAGAAACTGCGGCGTCTGCCAGCTGGTGAATGGGTATGTGTCGTGCACCGGCTGCGTGTTGCCTAGAATACGCCCCACGCTGTTGCCGCCCATTAGCTCCAGCCGAGTGCTGGTGTAGGGCACAAAATCCGTAGCATACCACCACAGGGCCACATCTACGGTTTCGCCCGTGGTAGCTTGCCACTGCCCCCCTGTTAAGCCCAACAGCTTCAGCTGCGGGCGGACGGCCTGGTTCAGAACAATTGGCGGCTGCGGCAGCCTTTCTGGCGCTTCTCCGGGCAGCACGGTGACGTTTTCAACCAGGTATGTGTCTCCTGCATAGCGGCCGTTTTCATCTAGTCTGGGCAGGCGTTGCCCACTGCTGCCAGAGAAGAGTCCCACACGCATTTGGTAATGACTGCCCAGCGGCGTTCCAGCAGGGACATTTATTTCCACTCGCTGCACAATCGTTTCACCTCGCGACCACTGCGCCGACGGGTAAGCAAAGGTTTCTACCTGGCTCCACCTGTGTCCCCAGCCATCCTCAAAATGGACAAACGGTGTGAAATCGGCCGTTTGGTCAAAATTCACCTGCCAATAGAGAAACAAGTTGAGTGGCTCGCCCGCCCTGCCCTGGCCTATGTCATAGCCAAGCAGAGTAATCGCGTTGCCGAAATTTACCGAGACCGGCTGCGTCGGCGCGAACGCCGGTGCCTTTCCCATTTCGTAGCCTAAAAAGGCAACGCTGCCATCTGGGGCAAATGGCGTGGGCAGCAGTTTAGCCTCATTAAAATAATTGATTGCCCAATCGGGCAGCGGGCTGTTGTG
>JBHIWP010000385.1:0-5655 GCA_041987425.1 Promineifilaceae bacterium (SeqCode)
CCGCAATTGCCAGATAAACGGCCGATTTACGCCAGGGAATAATGCCCTTGTACAGATAATAAAAGAGGGGAATGACAACAAATAATCCGGCAAAACGGCCGAGCAGCCGGTGAAGATACTCGACATAAAAAATACGTTTGTACCCTTCCAGCGTCATGTTGTAGTTGATGAACTGTCCTTCAGGCGTTTGCTGATATTTGGCAAATTCAGCTTCCCAGGCCGCTTCGCCAATGGGGGGAATAACGCCGCTAATTGGATTCCATTCTACGATAGAAAGCCCGGACCGCGTCAGCCGCACGTAGCCGCCAAATACGACCATGATCATGATAAGACCACATACAACTAAAAGCCAGCGAGTAACTTTTTTATTGTCTTGTTCTGACATTTTTAACTCTTGCACACTATTTTCCCTTGTCGGCATTCATTTGCTTCATTATGCCTGAAATTGAACGCAGATTTGCACGGATAAAGTCTACTGCACAGCGTTACAACTATCCGTCCCGATTATACCAATTTTCACAAGCGTTTCAGGATACAAATGTAGGCTCATTTGTGCCATTTAAGTGTGGCTCTGAGGTGCTCAAGGATGAAGGTGCAATTTACCAGGACGCATGGCTTATGTCCTTTCTCAGTCTACCTTTGTTAAGATTCACTTTATTATTTACCCAAAACCACCAATATGAGATGAATAAATGAAAAAATTGGGATTACTTCTACTATTTTTAGGACTGGCTCTTTTTGCCTGTGATGATGTATCGGATGAGTTTATTGGAGAGTATGAAACGGATTTTGATGATGAACGCGATGGAGAAGGAGAAGAGGATGAGGTCAGGGATACGGCCGTTGAATTCTCAGAGACTTTTGAGTCCACCGACTGCCCGTTCGACATCCCGCGCGGCGCAGAGATTGAATGCGGCTTCCTTACCGTGCCGGAAGACCGCAGCAGCGGTAACTCACCCGGCATTGCCCTGGCCGTAGCCATCGTAGCAGCCCCAGATGGCAGCTCAGAAACACCCATTATTTACCTGGCAGGCGGCCCAGGCGGCAGCGCATTAGATGATTACGCCGCCGATCCGGAAGGCTGGGAATATCCCTTTTTGCAAAACCGAGATCTCATTTTGCTGGATCAGCGCGGCGCGGGCTACTCTGAACCCACGCTGGATTGCCCAGAATTTGCAGAAGCTGATGAGCAAGACAATCCCGATGCTCTGTGCTTTGACCGGCTCATGGACGAAGGCATCAATCTGGCAGCCTACAATACGCAGGAAAATGCCGCCGATGTCGCCGCTCTGCGGCTGTCTCTGGGCATCGAAGAGTGGGATCTGCTGGGCATCTCCTACGGCACCCGGCTGGCCCTGGAAGTGATGCGAAGCCATCCCGAAGGCGTGCGCGCTGTTATCCTGGATTCCCCTTTTCCGCCCAATGCCGATACGCCAGTGGATGAAATTTACAGCTTTACGGATGCTCTGAGCGAGCTATTTAGCGACTGTGAGCGGGATGCCTACTGTCGCGAGGAATATCCTGATCTGGAAGCGGTCTTTTTAGAGACGGTGCAGCGGCTGAACGATGATGAAACGGCCGAAATCTATGGTGACGATCTGGTTTTTGCGCTCAGCAGCGCCTTCAGCGATACAGAGCTGATCCCCTTGCTGCCCTACGTCATTTACGAGGTGGCCAACGATAATTATGACGCGCTGGATGAGATCAGCGCCGAGGGTGACTTTGCTCGGCCACGCTACCAGAATGACGAGGATCGCAGTGACAGCGAAGGGATGTATAACTCGGTTATCTGCCACGATGAGTACGCCCTGGGGGATTATGAGCGGGTAGAAACGGCCGTCGTCGGCAACATTCCTGAAGAGCTAGAAGGCGCGCTTCTGCAAAGTACATTTGACCTGACAAGCCTGTGTGAATATTGGAATCCAATGGAGATAGTGGACAATACGGCCGTAACCAGCTCTATTCCCACCCTGATTTTGGTTGGCCAGTACGATGTTGCCACCCCGCCCCGGTGGGGCACGCTAACCGCCGCCACGCTGTCCAACAGCTACCTGATCCTGGTGCCCGGCGCAGGCCACTCCCTGCTCAGCAGCGTCGAGTGTGCCATCGACATTACCGATGACTTTTTGAACAATCCAGAAAAGAATCCCGACCTAGATTGCTTGGATGAGATAGAGTGGCCCTATTTTGAGTGAACGGTGAAGGGGATGATTTCTGCTTGACTGGCTAAAAATTTAATCTATTAACCAACCTGGAGATTGGACCAATTTTTGTCATAAGTACCGCGTTCAAAAAATTGGTCCAATCTTGGTTAACTATCCACTACGCCACGGGTGGCTTCTCAGCTTCGGTGATGGCTATTTCTTCCACGGCTTCACCTGGCTCCAAACCCAGCAGCTTTAACAGCGGGCTTATTGGCATATCGCCAATGACGCGGAATGAGGCGTCGTCTTTTAGGCTGGTCAACGCCTTGGTCAACGACTTCTCGCCAGCTACCACCGGGCCAAGGCGGTCTACAACGTCTGAGACTTTCAGGCTGGAAAGCACGCGTGGGTTGACCTCAGACAGCACCTGCTGCAGGTAGGGGCCAAACTGGCTTAGCTTTGGCAGCCACTGGCTAGCCACCAGAGTTTTCCCGTGCCCATTCTCGCCAGGCGTCAGCATTTGGCCAACCAACGGAACTTCCTCTCCAACCTGCGCCAGGCCGTGAGAAAATGCCATGACGTTGGCCAAAATCTGCCCGGTTTGCCCACCGTTGCCGAAAATGTGTACTTTCAGGCTGGGGGCAATGGCTTCAAAGGCCTTAAGCGACGTTTCTGCCTGAATGGTCGCAAGACGCTCCTGGTGCGTAAGCTGTAAGCGCAGTCGCTCCAGATCCACCAGTACAGGAGCCTGCCCATAGAGCAGGGCCAGCTTTTCCTGCGCCTCGATCTCTACCGCTTTGAGCCGCTGCAGCTTATCGGCCTCGGCTTCGGCCAGGGCCTTGGCAACCTCTGCCTGGGCCAGCCCCTCGGCGCGTGTCACAGATACCTGCTTTTCGGCAACCTGCACCCGTGCAGCGTCTACTTCCGCTTCGGCCAGCCCAGCTGCGGCCGTTTCTGCTTTGGTGGCTTCGGCACGGACTTTGGCGGCCTGGGCTCGTTTTTCCGTAGCGGTGGCTTCTGCTTCGGCCCGCACCAGTTCAGACTGCGTCTCTACATCAACCTTGATCTGCACAGCGCGGGCTTCTGCCTCGGCGGCCAGCTTAAGCGCTTCGGCTTGCTTATTGGCCTCTACCAGTGCAATTTCTCTCTCTCGTTCTGCTTCGGCCAGCTCTTCACGGCGCAGGCGAGACGCTTCGGCTTCTGTCAGGGCGGCCATGCGCTCAATCTCTTTGGCTTGAGCCACGGCCAGGCGGGCGGCTTCCGCTTCGGTCTTTGCCAGGTTAATCTCCGCTTCCTTACTCTGCTGGATGGCGCGGAGCTGTGCCTGACGCTCAGCCTCGATTCGGGCCAGATGGGCCGCTTTTTCGGCTTCTGCTTCGCCCAGCTGTTGGCTTAGCTCCACTTTAGCCATTTCGGTTTCGTGGCCAGCGGCAGCGGCCGTTTTTTCCCGACTGATCTGCAATACGCGCATTTCATGGCGGCGCACGTCCAGGGCTTCTTGCTGGCTAATCGTAGCGGTCTCTACTTCGCGCTGCGCATCCAACCGTTCGGCGGCCAGTTTTTTCTCTGTTTGAGCACGGATTTCTGCCTCTTCCTGCTCACGAGCCTGCATGTCGGTGAGTTCAGCCAGCTGCTCCTTGTTGGTGGCGATTCCGGTCTCTTTGGAGATGCGTGATTCAGCTTGGGCGATCAGCTTTGCGTACGCTACGCCATCGAGCCGGGTGATGGTGAGCAAGGCCAGATCATAGCCCAGTTCAGACAAAATCTGGTTCACTTTAGGGAAGGCAATGGCCGCCAGTTCTTGCCGGTTGGCGATGATCTCTTCCAGGCTCATGGTAGCAGCGGCGGCAACTAATTCGGCCGTGCCGACTTTGGTAATGGTGTAAATAAGGCCGTTGGTATCTAGCCCCACACGCTGGGCGGCGATTTCAGCCTTGTCTGGGTTGAGCTTGGCTACGGCATGGGCCCACAGCCGGAAGCTGACCTTGCTGCTGTCTAGCGCCTCGACGCCAGCATCCTGCGTGCCGTGGATGGGCACGGTGAAGCTAATGGTTTTGAGCTTGATCACCTGGGTAATGGGATTTAGCCAATATTTGGCAGGGCGGTCGGCTGATTGGCCAAAGACCTTGCGCTCGTTTGAGAGCGTTAGACTGTGACGGCCGTCACCTACTACCACGTGAATTTCATCCGGGGGCACCAGAATGCGGCGACCAAAGCCGAACAGGCCGCGGGCCCGGTCCGCCTCGGTGCGCAAGACGGCAACGCTGGTGTTTACATCGCTAAGGGCTCGTTCGGCCGTAGCAACATCTGGAAGTTGGCTTCTTTTGCTCTGACGAGCTTCTTCTGTTGGGGACTGTTGTTGGGTCATGGCATCTCCTGGAAAACAAGAAAGTTAATAAACACGTAGACTTAACGAAAAGCAGTATTCCACATTTAGCTCGATTCGTGAAGGGTACGTACCTGCTAAAGATTAAGAAGCCGCAGCTTTTGCCTATTTTTTGCTGCTCAATGGTCAGTAGAATCTGCTTGTGAAAGAGCAGTACGGCTTGATGTGAGAAAAGTTGCAAATATGGGGGTACGGGGATGAGCTATCGCTATATATGGGGTAAGTGTTCTGGATATTAACTGTATGCAAGTTGTGTTAAAATACAGCGCAAATGATGTTTATGGCGCAATAGACCTAAAGTCATAGCCAATTGTGTTTAGATCTATTTGCATATGCTATAGAATAGTTTCGGTTTTCCTGGTACGAGTCCTGCTGTCCCATTTTAGCCCCGTAATTTTGCACCTGGATTATGCACTCACCACCCAATTAAGCCTGAAAGTATACATAGGCCACGAAAAGATTTGGGAGATCAAATGAGCCGAGAGTGGTTTACGCCAAGGAGAACAAAAACGCTTTTGGATTAAAGCTACATCTTTTACACAATCCCGAAGGAGCATCCAGTTGGAAGAGGAAATTGATTTACGGCCGTATCTATTGGCCTTATTCAGCTACAGATATTGGATTATAGTTGCCACTGTATTTACGGGTCTCGTTGCCTACATCGTTTCAGCAAATTTGCCACCTGTTTACGAAGCTACCGCACTAATCATCGTTACATCTCCCCGACAAGTCGTACTCAATTCACTTACCCAGAGCATAGTCGATCCCAATTTGGTTTCCGTAGAAGAAGCTGTACCTTTGCTATCAACATATCCAGAACTTGCCGTTAGCGATGAGATGATGCGCCAATTATCGGCTGAATTGACAGTCCCCGTTGATAAGATGATGGAAATGGAGGATTTACGGAAGCTGTTGATTGCCGAAGCGGGAAGCGATCCGGGCCTTATTCGTTTGACGGTTGAACACCAGGATGCCGAAACGGCCGCTTACATCGTTAATATGTGGGCGAAGATATTTGTGGCCTGGATTAACGAAACTTATGGCGTGGCAACCAGTGAACGCCTGGCGTTTTTTGAAATGCAGTTGGCCAATGCGCATATGAATCTGGAATCGGCCGAAGAGGAG
>JBHIWP010000386.1:0-5655 GCA_041987425.1 Promineifilaceae bacterium (SeqCode)
AAAGTTGGCCACTCACCAGCAGGCGGAAGAAATGACGGGATTGCAGGTGGGAGGCATTTCTCCCCTGGCATTGGTCAACAAGGGGTTTGCCATGTACTTAGATGAGCTGGCTGCGGATCAACCACAAATTTATATTAGCGCCGGGGAGCGAGGCACGCAGATCAAGCTGGCTCCGGCCGATCTGCGCAAATTGACGGGTGCGTGCCTGGCAGACGTGACAACCGGTGCTGAATGAGAGAGTGAGAAGGGGAAGGTGATTATTAAAGAGTAAAAAGTGAGAGAGTTAGAGTAGTCGCGCTTGCCTGGGCTGCTCCTCCTCATCTGGTCCGCGCCACTGGTAAACCTTTAAATCTATTCTGTCTTTAACAAATACGATATCCTCGGCCTCTAGCAGCTGGCGCTGCTTCTCTGCGCCCGGCCTTTGGCTGATCTTGCCCTGTGAATTTATTACTCGCTGCCAGGGTACGTCATTGGGGCAGGCCGCCATAGCGCTGCCCACCCAGCGTGGGCCAAACGCTTTGTATTCGTCTGGATCAATTCCTGTAGGCGTTGGGAGCATTTGGGCAATCTGCCCGTAAGTAGCAACCAGGCCAAGGGGAATCTGGCGGGCTAATTGCCACACCTGCTCGTAATAAGCCTGAGGATCAGGCGGGGACGGATATTGCATGCGTTTTGTCCTTCCTCATTTCTCATTTGTTTGCGCTGGAACGCGAGCGGCTGCATTGCCCTTACTTAGCCTCTATAAGCCACGCCCTTGCTTCTTCTCTATGAGGAAAAATTGCCACGCGAAACCCTAAATTGTGGGCCACGTCTGCATAGAATTCATAAGTAGATTGTTGGCTATTCAGTGACGAAACCACAATGGCCACTTTCGTTTGTCTGGATTCAGGCTTCAACAAGATTTCGTGTTCTCTGGGTAAGTAGTAGAGATCAAATAGCGTGCTGGCCAGTTCAAGCTTCTGGACGTCATAGATAATATTGAACTTATGCTTTAATGCGGCCGTTCTTGCTTCAGTGACTATTCTTTTTCCTTCCTCCACTTTTAGTTGCCCCCAGGCCTCGACAAAAACGATTTTATTTTTCTGGTCGGTTTTGATTAAGTAGTTCACTATATTCTTTGTACGCATTAGAAAACGGCCGTTTCAACCGCTTCTTTAAACAATCTAATTTCATTCTTTTCTCCACTTAGCCAGTCGGGCGGTGGAAGCGAAGGGCCAACTGGTTTAGCTGCGAAAAGCTGATAGGCTTTAAGAAAACAAAATCTGCTTGAGACTGTAAGGCAGAGGCCAAAAGCGCATCAGCCGTAGCCAGGATAACACGCGTTTCACTTAATCGCCCATCGGTGCGAATCTGTTGCAAAAGCTTTTCGCCATCTATCCCTGGCAAATGCAGGTCCAAGACGACAACCTTGGGCACGATCTCACTCAGCCGTTTCTGCGCTTTTGTCCCATTTTGGATGGACTCTGTGTAAAAGCCAGCCTGCTCTAGAGCGGTTGTAAAGACTAAGTTTTGGTCTTCGTTGTCTTCAATAATGAGAGCCAACGGTCTGGAAATAGGTTTTGTTTCTAGATTAATGTTCATAGGATAGGTTCCTCAATTAACCTGAACGGCCGTACGCAGTGGCAAAATGACTGTAAAGGTGCTGCCGTGGCCAACTTTGCTCTCTAAATGGATTTTACCATCCATCGCCGTGACCAGCTGCCGCACGATTGATAAGCCCAGTCCCACGCCGCCAAACTCTCGGCTGGTAGTTTCATCAGCCCGGCGGAATGGCTCAAAAACAAACGTTTGTGTCTCTTCTGAAATACCGATGCCCGTGTCTTTAACCTGGAACATCCAGCAATCATCTTCCTCTTTGCGGGCACAAATATGAACCTCACCCGCTCTGGTAAACTTAATGGCGTTAACCACAAGGTTAGACAAAATTTGCTCAATTCTTTCTCGATCACCAATGATCGTATCTGGCAAGCTTGCGTGAACTTCTACGACCAGCGCCAGCCCTTTGCGCTCTGCCAAAAGCGAGCATTGCGAATAAACCCTGTCGATTAATTCTCGTGGCGAAAACGGCTCGCCCTTCAGACGCAGCTGACCTGAATCAATTTGGGACTGGTCCAACAGTTCTGAAAACACATGCTGCAAAGCCTGAGAGTTGTTAATAATGCGATGAAGTATATCTTGTTGCTCCGGGTTTAGGGGACCGTAAACATTCTGATAAAGCATCTCAGACATGCCCATCAAGGCCCCCAAAGGGGTGCGCAACTCATGGCTGATGCGGGCAATTAGCTGTGATTTAAATTCGTTTGCTTCGGTGGCCTTTTGGGCTAAAACTTGCGTTTCTTCTATTTTGAGAGCCAGCGCTTTTTCGTTACGGCGGGCTCGTTCCAAAGCCTGCCGCAAGCTGGTGATGATGAGCGATAGCAAACCGACCACGCCGATGACGACAACAGAAAACTCAATCCAAAACGTGGTAAGCGTGGCGTAAGAGGCTGGTGGTGGCATCCAGCCAAGCCCATCCCCCAGGTACATCCAGCCGGTTACAGCTATTGATAGAGCGCCAAAAATGGCCCCGGCGCGAGAACCTAAAAGCAGCTCAGCAATGACAATGATGCCAAAGTAAGCGGACATGGTTGAGCCACGAAAACCGCCAGCCTCGTAGGTGCCGTATGAAACCACCGCCCAAAGCGTAAAGGAGAGGAGAAACCCGGCCAAATAGACGTGCCCGCGATGCAGCAGCACCAGCATTAAGACGGCCCAAAACGCCAGAACAAGCTCAATGAGAACCCGGCCGATTTCTGGCGTCATAAAAAAGGCAGGAACGCTGAACATCATCACCAGCGCCATGACGGTGATCAAGATGATCTGTAGCAGGCGGGCAACGCGCGTTTTTTCTTCGTCGCCTTCAAAAGTGGGAGGCGCTAGCAGGGTTCGTATTTGGGCTAACATGGCTGCACCGTACGCTCTAGTTGAGTTACGTGCTCATAGACCTGAATCGTTTCTTGGGCCATCCGCTCAGCAGAAAATTCGGTGTGAACGGCCGTTCGCCCCCGTTCCCCCAACATTTGCCGCAGCTGCGCGTCGTGCAGTAAGGTCGCCAGCTTGTCCGCCAGGTCTAGCGGGTCTTCTGGCCTGTGCAGCAGGCCGCCGCCAGTGGCGCTCACCAACTCGGGGAATGCACCATGATCTGGCTGCACCACCGGCACGCCACTGGCCAGCGCTTCCAAAACCGGCAGCCCCTTTGGGTCGCGGTAAATTGTAGGCACGGAAAAAAGGTCCAGACTTTGCAGAAAATTTATCTTCTCCTGCCTGTCTACCGTTCCAATAATTTCTAACTGCTCGCTTAAGCCAGCCTGTTTTGCGCGGCGGCGAATATCGTCTACATAGGCGGCATGTGCCCGGCTCAGATACCCGGCCGCTTTCAGGCGCAAACCAGGGAACTGTCCCGACTGACACAATCGAATAAAGGCGTCTACCAGGAGGTGCAGCCCTTTTTCTGGGGAGATGCGAGCCAGGTAGCCAATGGTTAGCGGCGCTTCGGAAGCTTTACCGGGGAGAGCGTGATAATCCTGCAAGGCAATTCCTGGCCGGACAAGGCTAATTTTGGCCGGGTCAATGCCAATCAGGCTGCCGAAATAGTCGGCATAGTATTGGCTAATGGCAATAAAGTGATCAATGTGGGCCGCGTTTTGGCGGATCAGCTCAATTGCTTGCTCGCGGTAAGGCTGGGGCAGGCCGTCAATGAAGATATCCTCACCGTGCAGTCCGCAAACCACCGGGACGTTGAGCACCTTCTTAATGGCCGGTACCGGGCCAGAAATAAGCGTGTTGGTGACGTGTACTAAGTCTGGCTGGAGAGACGTTTGGAGCCAGGCAACCATTTCGGCAAGCAGCGACTGTTGATTGCCCCCCTCGCCACGGAGCATGGAGAGCGTTAACTCGGCATTTTGGGCCGGATCTACCGCTGAACCAACATCGAAGTGGGGCATTAGATGAATAAGCGCCTGTGAACCGGCCAGCCGGAGAAGCGCATTGCGCCAGAAGGACGGTTGCGGATAGCGCTGAAGCAAATACGCCTCAATACCGCCGTAAAATACGTGCTCTTCGCTGACGCTTTCCTCATCGACGCGCAGCGGCGTATACATGGGGATCATGCAAATGTCGTGGCCCAAGGCTTTTATGGCGGCGACCAGGGTGTTATCGCGCATACAGCTGCCACAGTACATGTTGGCAGCGCCGGTGGCAATGTAGGCATATTTCATGGCAGCTCACTTTTCTTAGCCAGGATAATTTCTACAGGCAAGCCCCACATGGACATGGGCGTTGCATCTTTGATGTCGAATCCGGCAGCGGCAAGGTCAGCCTGCGCATAGATTGGGCGGCAGTCGACGGCAACCGGCATTTTGTCGTGGAACCATTCATAGATTTTTACGGCCGTTCCTGGCTTCTTTACCAACGAGACAACGACCAGGCGTCCACCTGGCCGCAAAACGCTATAACATTGCTGTAGAACTTTGGGGATTTCTGGTGAGTCAAAAAGCTCCAGCGTGAAACTCATAAACACGCCGTCAAATTTGCCAGCGGCAAACGGTAAATGAACCGCGTCACCCACGCGCAAATCAGTCCGAGCGAACAGATCAGCCCGGCGCAGTCGCTCCTGCGAGATGGCCAGCATGCCATCAGACAAGTCGATGCCGTACACCTTGCCGCTGGGGCCAACAGCCTGAGCCAGCGCCAAAAGGCAATGTCCTGTGCCAAAGCCGATCTCCAGGATGCTTTCACCGTAGCTTGCGGCTAACTTTTGCAGGCCAAAATCACGATATTTTTTTTCGGTACTGCCAGCAATGATATCGTACCAACGGCTCAATCGGTTATAGTTGGCCCTGGCTTTCTCTTTTGAACGGGCCACCCGACTGACAGGTGCGGGCACCGGTTTGTGCATTTAAGTCTCCCTTCAAGTGTGAGAGCGCCCCCGCCTTTTGTTCGGGCCGATATGAAGAATGTAAACGGCCGTTCCAATTCCGCGTCACCACACCTTATACAAAACAGTACAAGGAAGGACACAGGATAAAGGGTACCAGTTGAAGAGAGCAAATGTCAATTGAATACCTATAAACTGACTACAAATTTTGCTGCGATTTTTTCTCGACGGCCGTTTATGTAATTGACAATTAGCATCTTTTTGATTTTTTGGGGGCGTGAATTGGGTTTTAGAGTCCCCGGAAACTACACAGGCTCTTTGCCCTTTGGGTTTCCGGGGATGTTTTGGGGGGGATTTGCTTAGACTATTTTGATGGTATCGAGCAGTTCATCAAGTCGCTCGTATCCTTCGTTGACACCTTGTTCCATGCCAGACTGCACCATGCCGTCTCGGTCAGTAGTCGTAAGATAGACAGATTGAGCTGTTAATCTGGTACGGCCGTTTGGCAGAGCCTCAAGCGTCAATTTCTCCAAAGAGACGTGCCCACTTTCTGGAAGTCCTTCAAATTCAAACGTTTGAATGATTCGCTCCGGCGAAACTTCGTGGAACACGCCATGAAACCAGTATTCGTTGTTCTCGTTGTCCTTATGCATAAAGCGCCAACGGCCGCCGCTCACAGGCTCGAATGTTTCCAGCTGCATAGTGAGGCCGCGCGGGCCGACCCACTGCACAAAAAGGTG
>JBHIWP010000387.1:0-5633 GCA_041987425.1 Promineifilaceae bacterium (SeqCode)
GGTGCAGCGGCGGCGCGACCGGGAAAAGCTCGTGCCCTTCCGCGTGCAGCGGCTGGATTACCGCACCAAGGATGAAGATGGCTTTTATGCCGGGCTGGCGCGCAATGGCCCCAAAGCAGTGCGCGAGTTTGAAGAGTCTGGGTTTTAGAATGGTAAGGGCAGACCCCCCGTGTCCGCCCTGAGTGAGGCACGAACACGGTTTTTATCACTTTGTGCTTCTGCCCAGCTAAATTTCCGTGCCGCGATCTTCCCAATAGGGCTGGCGCATGAGGCGCTTAAGCGTTTTGCCCGCCACGCTGCGCGGAAAGTCGTCCATGATCACTACGCGGCTTACCTTCTGGTAGCGGGCCTCTACCCGCTCATTGATCCAGGCCATAAGCGCTTCTTCGCTTATCGTTCCAGGCTCGTGGAGGATAACCGTGGCCATTGGCGTTTCGCCCCATTTGTCGTCGGGAATGCCGAAGACGGCCGTTTCCCGCACCGCCGGATGCTGCACAATCAGCTCCTCAATGTCGCGCGGATAAACGTTTACGCCGCCAGAGATGATCAAATCCTTTTGCCGATCCACCAGATAGAGAAAGCCATCTTCATCCACGTATCCAAGGTCCCCGCTGTAAAGCCAGTCGTTGCGAATGGCCTTGGCCGTCAGGTCTGGTCGCTTGTAGTAGCCGGGCATGGTCATCGGCCCTCGCCCCACAATTTCGCCTACCTCATGCGGCTCGCACAGCGTACCGTCTGGCCGCTCGATGCGCATTTGCATCAGCGGCGGTGGCGCGCCCACAGAGCCAGGCTTGCGCGGGTAGTCGACCTTGTCCAGAATGGTCATGAAGCCCTCTGTGAGGCCATACAGCTCGTAAAACCGGCCAGGCAGGTGGCGCTCCAGGGCTTCTTTGTGTTCCAGGTGCAGTGGCGCACCCACGGAGCCGATCATTTCCAGCGATTGCAGCCGTGCCGGATCAAAGTTGGGCGCGTGCATCATGGCGATAATTTGGGACGGCACCATCTTGATGTGCGTTACTTTTTCCTCGGCCACCGTTTCAATGAGCGCCTGGGCATCGAAGTGGGGGTGAAGAATGTATTTGCAGCCCAGGAACATGGCGGGCATGAGGGTAAGAAAAGCCCCGTTGAAGACGAGCGAGCCGGTGTGCAAAATGACGCTTTCTGGGGAGATGCGGTAGGCGGTGGCAAAGCTGGTGCAGTAGGCGGCGCGGATGGCATGGGTATGTATGATGCCCTTGGGCAGGCCGGTGGTGCCGCTGCTATAGATGATATTGTATGGGTCCTCGCCATTAATCTGTACGGTGGGAGGTTCTGCTTCGCTGGCAACGGCCGTTAGCTCCTGATAGTTGTGGTAGCCTTCAAGCTTGCCATCAATGAGAATAAAGCGACCCGGGGCGATATTGACCAGCTCACCGCGAATTTTATCGAGCTCCGGGGCAAAGTCAGCGTTGGTGATCACAACGACGCTGTCAGAATCGTTGAGCAGGCGGCTGAGGCCGTTGCCGCGCAGCATGGGGCTTAGCGGCACCACAACCACGCCCAGCTTGGCCACGGCCCAAAACAGCTCCAGCTGTTCCAGGCAGTTGGGCAAAATGGTGGCCAGCTTGTCTCCTTTTTGCAGCCCAAGATCCACCAGGGCGTTGGCGATGCGGTTCACACGGCCGTTAAACTGACTGAATGTGAGGTGATGTTCCTGGAAAATAACGGCCGTCTTGTGGGGTAGATACGTTGCGTGTCGCGGCAGCAGGGTGCCAATATTTACATACATAGGTCGCTCTCGTTTTGTTGCCCCTGTTTAGAAGCGTTTGCGGATAGGGTTTGTGTGACTTGCCCGGCTATTTTACCATAGCCGGGCTGCAGGAAAGTAACAAAACGGGGCTCGGGATAAGGGCTAATCCCACCTAAGCAGGTTGCGTTTCTTCCGCGGACAGAAGCATTTCTACCAGAGCATCCAGCTCTGCCTCGTGCTCGTCGGCAAGCTGCACGCCGAGCGCCAACAGCCGGTCCATGTTGTCTGGCGTAACATTGTCTAGCTCGGCCAGCTCTTCATCATTGGTGGCGATGATGGGCTGGAGCCGCAGGTAGCTATTGGGTCGGCCGTGTGCCATGAACAGCTGCCGCATCTGGTAATCGACCGTTTCCGACGCTCCAGACATCATGATGTCGATGAGCGGCCGTATCCATTGGACCGTGCCCCAATTCTTCACGCTGTGGTATGGGTACGATTTGGTGATCTGGCCCGTGCCCAGCGAGAGAACGGTCATGTTTTCGGCCGTCGGTTTGCCTGCCAGCTTGCGGTAGGCTTCTACGTAGGCGCACATGGTGGGATTGTTGGCAAAGAGGCCGCCGTCTACGTAGGCGTATGGGGAACGGCCGTTTCCGCCGGGCATCGCTTCAAAATAGGTGGGCGCGGCTGAGGTTGCCCGAGCCACGACCCGGATGGGGTAATCTTTGTCGTCGTTGCGGGCGTCATGCTGGGTAAAGAACTTGGCTTTACGACGGGTAACATCGTAAGCGGTAATCAGGCATGGTTTAATGAGCTGGCTCAGCCACAAATCACCTGCCTTCTCGTCGATAAGATGCTCCAGCCCATATGCCTCGTACCGCTCATCCCGCCATCCGTTCAGCGAGCGAATACGTTTACCCAGCGGCGCAGCAAAAATCTCAGCGCCATGATCCAGATACAAACGCACGATATCCTGGGCCGTGAAGGCAGGCGTCCATTCATTCTCACCAGGGGCCAGCAACAGGCAGGTGATTAATCCACCGGTACTCGTGCCCGCAATCAGGTCATAGTAGTGGGCAATGCGCGCCTCCGGGCGCCCGGTGCGCTGCTGCAGCTTGCGCTCCAGGCTCACCAAAATGCGCGCCGGAACCAATCCGCGGATCCCACCCCCATCAATTGAAAGAATACGCGTCTGTTTGTTCATAACAACCTCCTGTAAATCTAAACGAGGAAGCCGTTACTTTTGCGGGATGATTTTTGTGAAGGAAAGGTAAAGTTACAGGATAGAAGTGCCCTACTTCATGACATTTTACGCTTCGTTTAGCGGATGACGCAGCCGCACAATCTCAAACTTCATCTTTTTGTCTGGGCTAAGCGTGGGCACGGGGTCAAAACCGAGCTCATAATCGGCCGGGCTAAGCTTTAGCTCCGCGAAGTGAAAGAGCGTAGCCGTCGTCAGGGCCATCTGCATTTCGGCCAGTCCTTGCCCCAGGCAAACATGGGGTCCCAGGCCAAAGGGGGCGTATACTCCCGGCTGCCGGTGTTCTTTGCGTTCAGGCGTGTACCGGTCGATGTCAAACTTTTCTGGATCAGGGAAATATTCGGCCAGGTGATGCGGTACCGTGGTAGCGATAATGATCTGTGTATCGGCTGGAATCGTGTAGCCAGCAAACGTAAAGTCATGGTTTGCCGTGCGGGTAAGGGCGGGGGCAATGGACCACAAGCGCATGGCTTCCATTGCCACGCGATGGGTAACGTCCAAATTGCGCAGACCAGCGGCGGTGGGCGTGCCATTGGCAAAGAGCTCGTCGGCTTCGGCCGTTACCTGCCTGGCTAGCTCTGGATATTTAAGCAAGGCATAAAGAATGAAGGAAGTGGTGCTTGCGGCCGTATCCAACCCGGCAATAAATGGCCCCAATATAGCAGACATGAGGTCAGATTCAGGCAAGAATTCGGGATCCTCCTGGTGAAGCGCAAGGATGGCATCAACCAGGTCCGGTTCTTGCCCCTGGCGCAACTCAGGCTGATGGGCGTCTTTAACTTCTTGCCCAATTTCCATGAAGCGAGCTTTGGCCTGACGAACCGCTGGCAGATGGCGCCAGAAGGCCGGGCGCTGTTTGGTGACGCGGGTGGCAATGGCCGTACGAACGGCCGTAATCACCTGATCCAGATCTTCTTTGGCGGAATGGTTGGCGGCAATGATGCTTAGCTGCTCGGTGATGATGCGCTGGAGAGAATAAACGGCGGGCAGGGGCTGGTTAAGCGGCCAGGTGGCTAGCTCCTCTTTGGCGATGCTGACGGCCGTTTCCAGATTGTTTAACAAATTAGAGCGAGCGTAGCCAGGGCGTTGCGCTTTACGCAAGCGGGTATGATCGTCCCCATCCATGCTTATGAGCGTGCGCTCTGCCCCAAACTCTTCATCCTGCTCCTGCCAAAACTCTTTGGAGCGAAACAGCGTTCTGCTCTCCTGGGCATAAAACAGATTCGCCTCTACTCCGGCCAGCACCACAAATTCGCGCTGCAGGGCGCGCACGCGAAAAACGGGCCCGAGCTTTTTGTACTGTTCTGTCAAAAAGCCTGCAATGTCTGTGGCCATTGGCCAGGCATTGCCTACAATGGGCAAGCCTGGGGCTACTGGAATTTGTTCTTTTGTTTGCTTGGCCGTTATCGTCATTAAAGCTACTATCCCTTGTTTTCAGTTGTGTATAGTGGCACATAATACCACAGCATAGAAACTCTTGCCGTTTTTGATTGGTGAGTCTTTTGTTAAAAACGCATGGGAAACGGCCGTCTTCAAGTCGTTAGATAACGCAGGGCGCAGCGCCAGCAGATCGTCAATAGAGGAGAGTCGGATACAATCCGCCACATGGTTGCCCAATTAGTAGAAATTTTCTTCAACGTGATTACGCCGGTTTTTGCTCTGGTGCTGATTGGTTATGTGGTGGGGCCACGTTTGGAGCTGGACGCGCGCACTCTATCGCGGTTTGCCTACTTCATCCTTATTCCCTGCTTCGTTTTTAACGTGATTGCCACGGCCGAATTTGACGTGGCGACGGCGGGGCGCATGGTGATCTTCATCTGGGTGGTGGAGCTGGCCTGTGCGGCGCTGGGGTTTGCCGTGGCCAAAGTGCTGCGCCGCAGCGCGCAAATGACGGCCGCTTACGTTCTCATTGCCACCTTTGGCAATGTTGGTAACTTTGGCCTGCCGCTTATTGAGTTTCGCTTGGGTCCAGAAGGCTTACTGCCAGCTACCGTTTATTTTTTAGCTATTATCGTGATTGCTTTTGTTATTGGGGTGGGGGCGGCCAGTTGGACCAATGGAGGAAGCCTGGCGGCGTTCACGGCCGTTCTCAAGACGCCCGCTCTCATCGCCCTTGTGCCCGCCGCACTGGTGAACGGTTTGGGGATTGAGCCGCCCTTGCTGGTCAGCCGCACCACCGGGCTGCTGGCGGCAGCTATGGTGCCCACCATGCTGGTAGCGCTGGGTGTACAGCTCGCCAGCATTACGCAGATTCGGCTTAGCCGGGATGTGTGGATTGCCAGCGGTATCCGCCTGCTGGGGGGTGCCGCGCTGAGCTTGCTGATTGTTATTCCTTTTGGCCTGACGGGCGTCGAACGAGGTGCGGGTGTTTTTCAGGCGGCGATGCCTACGGCCGTTTTGGCTTCTATCATTGCCCTGGAACATGGGTTGCTGCCGGATTTTGTGACAACGGCCGTACTCTTTTCTACCGTTGCCAGCGTGATAACGTTGACCCTACTGTTAGCCTTTGTATAAATTAAATTAATTTGCACTGGCTAGCTGCGCAGGCTGTGGCGCAAGACACGCCAGGCGATATTGGGTTGAAATAAAGCCGTGGGTGGGACAACTAAGTTTTGTACTTCAACAAATACCTGATGGACAAGCGGA
>JBHIWP010000388.1:0-5600 GCA_041987425.1 Promineifilaceae bacterium (SeqCode)
GACTGACAAAAGTAAACTCAGCCCAGGCCAGCGCCTTCATCTGCTGGCCGCTTTCATCAAACATGATGCCTTCAACCACCAGCTTGCGCTCGTTGGCAAAAATAAGGCGCGTTTGAATGAGCACTTTTTCTCGCACACCCGCCGGGCGCAAAAAGGCAATCTCCGTTTTGCTAACGACCCAGTTGCAGCCCAGCTCCTGGCCCACTGCAAACAGATCAAAATTGTAGGCAGCCTGAAGCTGGTCAGTCCGGGCATCCATAAAGTATTCAACGTAGCGGGCATTGTTGAGGTGCCCAAAGGGATCGCAATCTTGAAAACGGACAACGGCCGTACTTTCTAGAACCTTTTCTAATACCTGGTTTTGCACCATAACACGCTCCTTTTAGAGACCAATCGGTCTGTTTTTATTGCAAAAAAATTTCTACACTTCAGGTAGAGCCAGACTTTGCAGATAGCTAGTGAGATGAACAATAGCGCGGTCCATGTAGCTCTCATCCTTGTGTAGCTGAGTAAGCATAATGGCCCCTTCCAATGTGGAAATAAGCAGCGTCGTCAGCATCTCCACGTCCGTTTCCGGCTTAAGCTGCTGGCGCTCGATGCCCAACTGCGCAATGCGCCGGATGAAGTCCTGCCACTCGATCATCGTTTCTTGGGCGTAGGCGTGCAGCTTGGGGTGAGTGTGGCTGGCATAAACGGCCGTGTTCACCACCGGACAGCCTCCCCCCAGAGGTGAGCCATTGGGAATCTTCTGGAAAACAGCCACAACTGCCTGCAGGCGCTCTACTGCATGGTATTTGCCCTTAATAGCCTGAGCAAACGCCTGGCGCATCAGGTCGATGGCATATTCATAGGCCTGTACCGCCAAATCATCCTTGCTTTTGAAGTGGTTGTAAATACCGCCCTTCTCCATGCCCGTCACGGCCATGATGTCAGACATAGAAGCGCCGTAGTAGCCCCGCTCGTTAAATAGCTGGGCTGCTTTTTGCAAGATGTATTCTTTGGTTTGTTCACCTTTACGCATCATGACCTCGTTGAGACCGTTCGGTCTGAAAGAGAGAATAGCAGGAATACGGCCGTTTGTCAATCTACTTTTACCCTACTCTCTGGTTGATCGTTCTCGGATCGTTCCACCTGTACGCTTGCTTCTTAGCGTATTTATTCAATTTAAGGAGAACGTTGTGTCCAAATATAAACCGATTTCAGTATCCCTTATTAGCACCATTTTTATAAGCATGGCTTTACTATTTTCAGTTGTCATGTGGCTGCAAAACGGGCGTACCTCCCTTGCCGCTCCGCTTGCCACCACCTGGTATGTCAATGCCGCCACCGGCAGCGACGGCAACAGCTGCCTGGCGCTTGGCTCTGCCTGCGCCACCATCGGCGGAGCGGTCGGCAAAGCAGCTTTAGAAGACATCATTGAAATTGCCGCGGGCACCTACACCGAAAACCTCGTTGTGCAGGATGTGACGCTAAATGGCGCAGGAGCGGGCAGCACTGTTTTGGATGGCAATATGAGCGGGCGAGCCCTGGAAAGTAGCGGTGTGGTCACCATCACCGATATGACTATTCGCAACGGCAGCGACGGCAGCGACACCATTGGCGGCGGCGGTATACTGAACTTTGGCACGCTGCTCGTACAGGACAGCATCGTGACCGAGAACAGCAACTCGAATTCTGGCGGCGGCATCTTCAACAACAGCCATCTTACTCTGCACAACACGGTGATCTCGAACAATACCGCTGACTCCGTAGGGGGCGGCGTGTACAACTACTACAATGGCGTGCTGACCATGACAAACAGCATCATTTCAGACAACGATGCCGTTCAGGGCGGCGGCCTTTATTCGCTGGGCCAGGCAACCCTCACGGATAGCACGGTTCAGAGCAATAATGCAGAGACAATTGGCGGCGGCGTGGCTATCTGGAGCGGAACGGCCGTTCTCAACAACATCACCGTCTATGAAAACGAAGCAATCTCTTACGGAGCCGGTATTTTGAACAATGGCGGCGTCATCACCGTTACCAACAGCACCGTGAGCGCGAACAGCGCCCAGGACTATGTGGGCCTGGCCAATATTGGCGCGGTCGAGGCGTCTGTCTTCAACAGCACCATTGCCAATAACAACGTGACCAGCGCCGGGGGCAGCCGATACGGCGGGGTGGCTAACATCAGCGGCGGTACGCTCACAATCCAAAACAGCATTGTGGCTCAAAACGACGGGCGGCAATGTCTTTCCAACGACAGCTGGAGCACGGCTGGCAATAACCTGAGCAGTGACGGCTATTGCGACTTTGACAGTGCTGGTGACCTGGAATTTGTTGATCCGCTGCTGGCCCCGCTGGGCGATTACGGTGGCGCAACGCTTACCCATGCTTTATCCCCAGGCAGCCCGGCCATTGATGCGGGCAACAATAGTGGCTGTGCCGCAACGGATCAGCGCGGCATTTCTCGCCCCATTGATGGCGACAATGACAGCACGGCCGTTTGCGACATCGGTGCCTTTGAAGCCCAAAATCAGCTCACGATTGCCGATCACGTCGTAACCGAAGGCGACAGCGGCACTACAGACGCTGTGTTCACCGTTACGCTGACGCCCGCCAGCAGCCAGAGCGTGACGGTGGACTATGCCACCGCAGCAGGCACGGCCGTTGCTAACGACGACTACAACACAGCCAGCGGCCAGCTCACTTTCACTCCCGGCCAGACAAGCAAAACCATCACCGTGACCATAAATGGCGACAGCGACGATGAGCCAGACGAGACCTTCACGGTCGCGTTGAGCAACGCCAGCAATGCCGACATCATCGACGGCGAAGCCATTGGCACGATTGTGGATGATGATGGCCTGAGCAGCCTCACCATCACCGACAAAACTGTAGACGAAGGTGATAACGGCACAACAACTGCCGTCTTCACCGTGTCGCTTTCCCCGGCAACCGGCGATACCGTCACAGTTGATTATCAGACAGCCAACGGCAGCGCATCCGCAGGCAGTGATTATCTCTCTGCCAATGGTCAGCTTACGTTTGGCCCCAACGAGACTAGCCAGACCATCGAAGTCACCATTAATGGCGATGACACAGACGAAGGGTCAGCGGAAACGTTCGTTGTTAACCTGACCAATGCCAGCAATGCTAACATTGTGGACAGCCAGGCCACGGGCACCATTACCGATGACGATACGGCCGTCATCTCGCTCACCTTTGGTCCAGAGATTGCAGAAGGAGACAGCGGCGAGGGAACGGCCGTTTTCATTGTCAACCTCACCAACCCGGCCAGCTTTCCCATCACTGTAGACTACACGACCGAAGATGGCTTTGGCGACACCGGTGCAGACGCAGGCAGCGACTACGAGGCCACAACTGGGACGCTCACCTTCAATCCCGGTGAAACGTCCCAAAATATTGACATCACCGTGTATGGCGATACTGAAGCTGAACCAGATGAACGCTTTGCGGTGCGCATCAGTAACGGCGATCCAGCTCCGATGCTGGCCACGGTTGCTTATGGCAATATTCTCAATGATGATCTGAAGATTTACCTGCCGTTCATCATTCGCTAACTTAGTAATATTGCCTCGAGATTGGGCTATTCTGGTTGTGATTTAAGCTCTTAATTGGGCAACAGCCACCAGAAAATATTTATTGATTGAAACGCAGATGACGCGGATAGCGTGGGTAGCCACGGATTTCTCCTGGGGTTAAATTCAGCGAATATCCGTCTTATCCGTGTCATCCGCGTTCTATTTCTACACCTCGAAGTTACCCACCTTAATCTCCAAAGTAAGAGAAGATTGATCAGCGAGGTTTCAGGCCACATATCGCGTTTCACGCAGCGTTGGTTCCCCTGTATAATTCCTCACATTTCTAACCCATCTTAACGGAGTAACCAGCATGAATAACCAGGAACTGATTCGGGAAAAAGTCGCCCAGGCTACCCAGATTCTTAACGAATTTGACGTCGATCTCTGGCTAACGTTTGTCCGGGAAACCACCCTGTCGCCCGATCCAGCGCTGGAGCTGATTGCCGACGTAGACGTTACCTGGCAGTCGGCGTTTATGCTTTGCCGGGATGGAACGCACGTGGCTATTGTCGGCCGTTTCGACCGCGAAAACGTAGAGCAGCTCGGCGTCTACGAGCAAATCATCGGCTATGATCAGGGCATTGCCGAACATTTGCGCAAGGTGCTGGCAGCAAAAGCACCACGCTCCATCGCTATTAACTACTCCGAAAACGACGTGGCCGCCGATGGTCTGAGCCACGGCATGTACCGCAGCTTGCAAAACATCCTGGCGGACACGCCTTTTGCCGACCGGCTCGTCTCCGCCGAGAAGATCATTGCCGCCCTGCGCGGTCGCAAAAGCCCGGCAGAAGTGGCGCGGGTGCGACAGGCCATCGCCACCACCGAAGCCCTTTTCGACAAGGTGGAAGCGTTTGCCAAACCGGGCATGACCCAGCGCCAGATTGCCGACTTTGTGCGTGGCCGTATCGACGAGATGGGTCTGGGCTATGCCTGGCCCAAACCATTCAACCCCATTGTGACCTGCGGTCCGCATTCGGCCGTGGGGCACGCGGCGGCTGGCGATGTCGTGCTGGAAAAAGGGCACACGCTGCACCTGGATTTAGGCATCAAGCAAAACGACTACTGCTCAGACATTCAGCGCATGTGGTACATGCTGGACGACGGCGAAAGCGAAGCGCCGCCAGAGGTGCAGCGTGCCTTCGACGTGGTGTATGGGGCCATCAAGGCCGGGGAGTCTCTGCTAACGCCCGGAACGCCGGGCTGGCAGGTAGATGAAGCTGCTCGCGACTTCATTGTGGACAATGGCTATCCGGAGTATATGCACGCCTTTGGTCACCTGCTGGGCCGCGTGGCGCACGACGGAGCGACCGTGCTTGGGCCACGCTGGGAGCGATATGCAGGCATCTGCGAGCTGCCGGTGGAGGTGGGCAATATCTTCACGCTGGAACTGCACGTTGTCGTACCCAATCGGGGCATCATGAGCCTGGAAGAAGACGTGCTGGTCACGGAAAAAGGCGTTGAGTACCTCAGCAATCCGCAAACTGAATTGCGTTACATTAGGAGCTAAAAGAATAATAGCACGCTGATTTTCCTATACGCGAAGCGGCCGCGCCGCGACATTATGCTGATTTTGACTTCTTTGATTGGGCAGACGAAGAAAGGCCCGAAACTGTCATTTCGACCAAAGGGAGAAATCTTTCTGCTACTTCTGGAGAGATTCCTCGTTTCACTCAGAATGATGTGCCGGTCATGTTAGGCTGAATTTAATACTTTTACTTCTTGCTCTAGACGATCTTTTAGTTTGTCCTTCTCAATCTCAACATCATATCGAGTTTGCAGGTTAAGCCAGAATCGTTCCGAAAGGCCAAAGTAGCGGGAAAGTCGCAATGCAGTATCAACGGAAATTGCTCGTTTCCCCTGCACAATTTCATTAATCCGTCGCGGCGGAACACCAATATCTTTTGCTAAACGATACTGGCTGATCTCCATTGGCTCCAAAAATTCTTCGAGCAAAATTTCACCAGGATGGATGGGGGCTAATAACGTTTCATCACTCATCTCTAAACCTCAATGATA
>JBHIWP010000389.1:0-5592 GCA_041987425.1 Promineifilaceae bacterium (SeqCode)
ATCGCCAGGCACTGCTCAATATATGTTCTTGCTCCGGCATAATCCCCTTCATAATTAGCAATAACGCCGAGGTTTCCAAGTGAAATGCTCTCGGCAAGGCGATTACCCCTGTTCTGATTGATGACATGACTCTGCTCAAAATAAGCGTGAGCATCCTTGAAGTTCCATAGACGCTGAGCAACTGCGCCCAAACTGTTAAGGGACGTCGATTCCCCCTGTTGGTCTCCTAGATGACGATACAACGATAGCGTTTTTTGAAAAAAATCGCTGGCAGCCAAGAAATCTCCTTGAAGCCACGCTAGCCTTCCAAGACTTTGCAAGGAATCCGCTTCTAGCTTAGGCTGTACGGCCGTTCGCGCGTGGGCCAATGCTTCATCTAAATAGTGCCGCGCCTCATCGTATCGACCCAGCCCTATTAATGCTCTGCTCCAGGCCAGGTAAGCACTGCCCGCAAAATAAGCGTCACTGATCCTTTGCGCCAGCGCCAGGCTGTGTTCGGCAGCTGCAATTGCTGCCGGATAATTATCTTTGGCATTGGCAAGGCGTGCCTGGAGCAAGGCCACGCGGATTTGCAGAACGGTGTCACCCAGTTGGGCGGCCAGGCTTTCTAGAGCCGTTATGTCGGCCTCCTGTAAAGCCCTTTTTCCCCGGAGATGATGGCTTGTTTCTCGCTTCAGGAGTAGCGTAATCCGCGTCTGTATATCTTCGTCAGGCGTTAGCGCCAGCGCCCGGCCAAAGTAAGCGGCCGCTTCCGCATGGGCAAATCGAGCGGCTGCCTGATCCCCGGCTTGCTGCAGCCAGGCAACTGCCTTTTCCTTCTGACCGGAGCGCTCTAAATGCTCGGCGATTTCCCCCGCATTTTCCCCGGCCTGTCCACCGCTTTGTTCCAGCAGCCATTTAGCCACCAGGCCGTGGTATACCTGACGCGCTCGCCCAGGAATCGACTCCTGGGCTACCTGCCGCAGCATCACGTTGCGGAATGCATATTCATCGGCCGTAACAAACCGGGAGGCTTCCCGGCGCGAGATGATTTGGTGCTGGTGTAACTGGGCCAGCACCCGATCCGTCGTTTCGATTTGCTCTCCTGTGGCATCTCCCGCTAAAAAAGCAACCGTACGGTTCCAAAAAGTGGTGCCCACTACGGCCGCCTGGCGCAGCGCGCTGCGTTCTGGAACGGGCAGAGCGTCCACGCCCGCCTGCAGCAGGCCAACGAGCGCTGAAGGCACGCGTAGCTGGTCTACTTCCTCGGCGCGCAGCACCCACCCCTCACCTTCCTCGACGATAATGCCATCCCGCAAAAGCATCTTGACAATTTCTACCAGATAAAGTGGATTGCCCACGGCGTTATTCAGAATCTTTTCCTGCAGGAAATCAGGCGGGTGATCCATTTTTTTTAAGATTTCGCCAAGCAGCTGCCGACTTTGGCGACGAGATAAGGGCTGAAGCAGAAGTCGCGTATGCCAGTCGTACCCCTCACCCCAGTGGGGGCGGCGCTGCCAAAAGTCGGGCTGCACCGCAGCGATGGTAAGCATTCTTTTGCCACTGAGCGCCAACGCCAGCCTGTTGAGAAGGTCGAGCGAGCTGTCATCGGCCCATTGGAGATTGTCTAAGAAGATGACAACTGGTCTTAACTGGGTCATGCCTCCAAAATATTCAACAAGATAGAGTGTGGCCCGATCTTGCAGCTGCTTTGCATCGGCCGCTACCGGCTGCACGTGGGGGCTATCGGCAAAGCCAAAACCCAACAGATGGCCGATGAAGTGCGCTTTCATTTGGGCACTGGGGTCATTAAGAAGCGCCTCTGTAAGGTGCGTTTCCAGTGCTTTGGGCAGCGGGTTGTCAGCGTCATTTTGCAGGTCTGGCAGGCGGCGAGCCAGCATATCGCGCAGCAGGCCATAAGGTGTGCCTTGCGTCTCTGGTAATGCTTCCCCGCGGAATATTCTGATTCTTTCTGGCCGCAGTTCTAACCAATCGAAGAATTCATCCAGCAGGCGGGTTTTGCCCAAACCGCTATCGCCGGTAACGGTAAGCCATTGCCGCTCATTATCTTCAGTTGAGGCGAAGTAAGCTTCGGTGAGCTGGCTCATCTCCAGGTCGCGGCCTATCATGGGCGTGGTGATGCCAGCGATGCTGTGCCGCTCGACGTTGAAGGCCACGGCTTTCAGACCGCGTACCAAATAGCAGGGGAGTGGCTCTGCCCCTTCTTTGAGAGTAACTGGATCGGCAGGCGCTATGTCAAAAACGCCGCGCACCTGGTCGTAAGTGCTGTCCGTTATAAGAATACTGTCAAACGGGGCCTGATTTTCCAGGCTGCTGGCAATCTTGACCGTATCACCAATGATCGAAAATTCACCGTGGGCACCGACTTGTTCCAGCAGTACTGAGCCGGTGCTAATGCCGATGCGAATGGAAAGAGGAATATTGTGTTCTTTTTTCATTTCAGCCAGGCTGGCCTGCATCGCCAGGGCGGCTTTCACTGCTCGGGCCGGATCGTCGGGGTGTGCTGTGGCTGCCCCAAAGAGCGCCGTCATCTGGTCGCCGGTACGGCCGTTAACCCACCCACCTTGCTGGGTAACGGCCGTATCGAGCCGCTCCCAGGCTTTGTGCATCAGGTCCCTCAACGCTTCCAGGTCCGTCGTTTGATACATCATGGTGAAGCCAGCTTGCCGGGCATAGAGCACCGTTATCTGTTTGCGCTGTGGGGGCAGTTTTGGCGACTTAAGTGCCTCTAACTGCTGTTGCAGGGGAGTTAATGCGGCGTTGACAATCGCATCTCCTAACGTTGCTCTCTGGGCCTCCAGGGCACGTATGGCCTGTTCCAGCTTCTCGCGCTCTGTTGAAGCCGCAGGCAGCTGGGCTGCGTCTTGCCACGATACATGGGGTCTCATCTGCTGGCATAGAGTGAGTAAATCTGGCAGCCTTCCCCCGCGCTCGCAGTAGCTGATGAGCTCACGGATTTTGTCCAGCTTGGTTTGCCCGGCCAGCTCTTCAAAGTCGATGGCTAACTCAAAGCAGATATCCCTAAGTTCTGCCTCGTTAAAGGAAGTGCGGAGCAGCTGGCGCAACAGCCCTCGATCCATTTTTTGTTTTTCTCGCTTCTGTTTTCGGGTATTTTGGAGCTTTATATTCTTCAGACGGTCATTTGCAACGGCCGTACACCTAAACAAACCCCCGCGCCTGCCACGCCTGGTAAATGAGAATCGAGCCAGCAACGGCCGCATTCAACGACTCTACCTGCCCCTTTTGCGGCAGCATCAGGCGGATGTCGCAGGTTTCGCGCACCAGGCGGCGCATTCCCTGGCCTTCGTGCCCTACCACAATGCCCAGCGGCATGTTCAAATCGACTTCCTGTAGCGATTGGGCATCCTCCGCCAGATCCATGCCCACCAGCCAGACGTTGTGCTGCTGCAGCTGGCGCATCGTGTTGACCAGATTCGTCACCTGCGCAATGAGCAAGTGCTCGGCAGCTCCGGCGGAATATTGCACCACGGCGGGGGTAATCTCCGGGGCGCGACGATCCTGTACAATGACGCCGTGCACGCCGCAAATTTCGGCCGTGCGCAGCAGGCTGCCAATGTTTTGCGGCCCGTGCAGCAAATCCAGCAGCAGCAAAAAAGGCGGCTCGCCGCGCTGTTCCGCCAGCGCCAAGATTTCGTCTACTTCGCTGTATACGTACGGCCCCACCTCTAGCGCCATCCCCTGGTGGCTGTGGTCTTTGGCCAAACGGCCGATCTTCTGTTTATCGGCCGTTTGAATGCGCACCCCACGCTTTTGCGCCGCCTCGCGCACCGGCTGCACTAGCTTTTTATCCAGGCCGTCTTGCAGCCACAGCGTAAACAGCTCCCGGCGACTGCCGCGCAGGGCTTCTAAAACGGTGTTGCGGCGAATGAGGATTTCGGTCATCGGTAGTCCGTAGTCGGTAATCGGTTATCCGTAATCGGTAATCGGTTATCAGTTGCTTTTACCGTTTACCAATCACCGTTCACCCTAGCTTCCAAATGGTGCCATCCGCCCGATCTTCCAGCACCACGCCCAAATCGCGCAGCTGATCGCGGATTTTGTCGCCGGTGGACCAATCTTTATTGGCCCGGGCCTGGGCGCGCAGCTCAATCAGCAGGCGGATGAGACCGGCTTCGCGCTCGGCGTCGCTGTCTTGCGCGGCTTCGTCGGGGATGATCCCCAGCACGGTGCCGCCCAGTTCACGATAGAGCGTGTCCAGCGCGGCCAGGGATTGTTGGGAATGCGGCCCCTGCTCATTGAGCAGGCTGTTTACCTGTCGGGTGTAGTCTTGCAGCACGGCCAGCGCCGCCGGTGCATTGAAATCATCGCTCATCTTCTCGATGAAGGCGGATTTCGTTTTGTCGATGAGTTCCTGAACGGCAGGGGCTATTTCACCGGATACGGCCGTACGCAGCTGTTCTCTTACGAGCGTTACCGCTCCCCACAAACGCTGCCAACCTTTGGTGGCTGCCTCCACGGCCTCATCAGAAAAGTCGATGGGGTTGCTGTAGTGACTGGATAAAATAAACGTGCGAATGGCCTCCGGCCGCCAGCGCTCCAGCGCCTCTTTGATGGTGAGCGTGTTGCCCAGGCTTTTGCTCATCTTCACCCCGTCCAGCGTAAGCGAGCCGGTGAGCAGCCAGTAGCGGGCAAACGTTTCGTCGTGCGCCGCTTCGCTTTGGGCAATTTCGCACTCGTTGTGTGGGAAAATGTTGTCAATGCCGCCACCGTGAATGTCGAAGGTTGCGCCAAGGTATTTGTTTGCCATGGCCGAGCATTCTACATGCCAGCCGGGGAAGCCATCGCCCCAGGGGCTGGGCCAGCGCAAAATGTGCTCTGGCTCTGCTTTTTTCCACAGGGCAAAGTCGGCAGGATGGCGCTTTTCGCTGCGAACCGCTTCACGAGAGCCTTCTTCTTGCTCTTCGATGACGCGCCCGCTGAGCTTGCCGTATTCAGGAAATGAGGTGACGCTGAAGTAGACTGAACCATCTACCTCGTAGGCGTGGCCTTTGTTGATGAGCTCCTGCACCATGGCAATCTGCTCCGGGATGTGGCCGCTGGCGCGCGGGCTGATGTCTGGCCGCTGTACCCCCAGGGCGTCCATATCGGCAAAGTAGCCCCGCATATACGTTTCTACCACCTGCATGGGCAGGGCAGAAAGCTCTTCCGCCTTGCGCAAAATGCGATCCTCGCCGGTGGCCAGCATGTGGCCTACGTCGGTGATGTTTTGCACGTATAGCACCTGATAGCCGACGTAGCGCAGGTAGCGCACAATCACATCGAAGCCGACGTACGTTTTGGCGTGGCCGATGTGGGAATGGTCGTATACGGTGGGCCCGCAGACGTACATTTTGATACGGCCGTCTTCCAGCGGCACAAATTCTTCTTTCTCGCGGGTGAGCACATTGTAGATTTTCAGTGACATACAAACTCCATGGCAAATTTTCTTACAATCGTAGCGCATTGGCGACGCGCTGCAAAGTGCGGTTTTTGCCCAAGATGGCCATGATCTCGGCCAGGGGTGGGCCGCCCGTCTGTCCAGTAAGGGCAGCGCGTATAGGCTGGAAGATGGCCGGGGATTTCCAGCCGTTG
>JBHIWP010000390.1:0-5589 GCA_041987425.1 Promineifilaceae bacterium (SeqCode)
CAATTGCCTCTCATTTATCCTTCAAAATCCGGCCAAGCTCCCGCCGGGTAAGGCCTACCCGCTCGTCGCGCAGCAGGGGCAGGCGGATGCGGGCGCGGCGAATGTCGTTTAAATCCAGCTTGGCGGTGACAATGGCTTCTTCATAATAGGCGCCCTGGTTCAGCAGATGGCCTTCGGGGTCGAAGATGGTGGAACCGCCGTAAAAGGTGACGCCATCTTCAAAGCCCGTGCGGTTGGTGTGCAGCACAAAGTTGGTAAACATGCTGGCGTATGCCTGATTAATGTGCTCCACCCAGCGGGCGCTGCCAATTTTTTGCTCCGTTGCCAGCCCGCGCCCAGGTGACGAAGAAGTGAGGATGAGAATATCGGCGCCATCCAGCCAGAGCGTGTAGGCCGCGCTAACGTGCCAGAAATCTTCGCAAATGAGGATGCCGACACGGCCGAAGCGCGTGTCGAAAGCGCGAATGGCGTCGCCCCAGGCAAAGTAGCGCCCTTCATCGAACATGCCATAAGTCGGCAAATACACTTTTCGGTGCAGATGCACCACTTCACCACCAGACAGATAGGCGGCGGAGATGAAGAACTTCTGGCGCTTGTCTGATTCCACAAAGCCTACCACCAGGTCCATGTCTCGGCTGGCATCCAGCAGGCGGGCAAAGATTGGATTTTTGTAGGTGGGCTGAATCGCTACGCTGAAGGCCAGGTCACGCAGGCGATAGCCGGTAAGCGAAAGCTCAGGAAAGATGAGCAGCTCTACACCGCTTTCGGCGGCTTCTTCGATGGCCTGGAGATGGCGCTCCAGGTTGGCTTCTAGGTTACCGAGTTTGGGCGTAATTTGGGCGAGTCCGACTTTGAGTTTCATAGGCTGTGTGTGCAGGTTGGCAAGTTGCAGGTTTGCAAGTGTTGTAAATTCATTTGCCACTTGCACTCTTGCCCACTTGCTTACTCGTTTGTAAACGGCCGTATTGTAACAGGAATAGTCCCACAATGGCGAAAAGCAGCGCCAGCCAGCGGTCCACCCGCCAGCCAGCCAAAACGGGCGCGGCGTCCCCCCGCAAATAAGTGAGGCCAAGGTGGATGAGGCTGGCCAGTAAAAGCGTGAGGGCAAAGAGACGGCCGTTTCCCCAGCGTTTTTGCCAGAACAACACAAGGCCCAAAGCCAGTAAATTTAGCCCAATCCCCAGTACCTGTGTCTGGTAGCGCACGGCAAAAACGCCAAAATGGTCTGGTAAATCGGCCGACGGCGGGCCAAGCGTGGTGGGTGCACCGTAGGCGCAGCCTTCCGCCCAGCAGGCGGCCCAGCCGAACACAATAAGCAGCAAAAGCCCCGGAGAAAAGAGCGTCGCGTAGGGCAGGAACGGCCGCTTATACCCCCTGCACCACAGCTCTAAACCCAGCAGGCCGCCCGCCAGGCCGCCGAAAGCGGTAAGCCCGCCCTGCCACAGCTGCAGCAGCTCAAACGGCCGTTCGGCAAAATAGGGCCAGTTTAGCCCGACAAAGCTGAAGCGGGCCCCTAACCAGCCCGCAAGCAGGGCCGCAAGCGCCGCCTCTTGCCATCCGGGCACTGTTTTTTGGCCTGCACCGCGCCACGTTATGGCCCAGCAAAGCAGCAGGCCAACGGCAAAGACGGCCGTATAGCTGTAGATAAAAAAGGGGCCTAAGCGCGTCAAAATGGGATACACGGGCTCCATCATAATGCAGTTGAGGTATTGCTAGCAAGCGGCATGTGCGGCGTACGGCCGTACAAAATGAAACCAATTCACTATTAAAAACAGCAAGTTTCACTGGATACAAACAAAAATAAATGTGCGACGATGCTATAATGATGCCGAAACAATAGTCCTGACAACATTAGCAAGAAAGTTGGTTCACCACCTTTCTTGGTGAAAAATCATTTGAATCTTAGCCCATGACGCCCTTAGACGAAATTTACTCTGCTGCCTTTATCATCATTGCCCTTGAGCTGGTGCTGATGGTGTATATCGTTATGTTGCAGCCTAAGCTACCTGGCAATCGCCTTTTCGCTGGGTATATGCTGCTGCTCTCCGTTGGTACCTACAGCGTCCTGGTAGCCAGCACTGCCGCCGACGCAAGCACCATTTTTCGCGCCTCTCTTATACATGCCCTGGCTACAATGGCTGCCACGCCACTGCTTTGGCTGCTGGTACTGTATTCATTTCAGCCTCGCTGGCGTTACCTGCGTGCTATTACGCTCTTCTTTTTGGGGCTGGCGGCCTTGCCGTGGGCTATTGGTCTTATTGATGGCGTTGCGGGGACGGCATTTTTTTTTGTATTTGACCCAGCTATCTATTCCGACGGATATGTGCCGATTGCCCAGGCGCTAAACGGCCGTTTCAGTGAATTCTTTTACGCCGCCTACATTACCATCCTAAACAGTCTCTTAGTGATACCCATTGCTTTTTTCGCCCTGTCAAAAACGCTGCCAGAGCGATTACGGCGCGCCGCTCGCATCCTGCTGTTCCTTTCCCTCTCTGTTGGGCTGCTTTACGTTCCTGAATTAAACATACCCATGGCCTTGCGCAGCATGTTAGCACCGCTCTTCGCAGCCCTTGGCACCGCCTGGATTGTGAGTACATATCGCCTCTTTTCACCCATAGAACTGGCGACAAAGCAGGTGGTAGATACGGTCACCATCGGGCTAATGGTCTTTGATGAGGAGCTGTACCTAAAAGATGCAAATGCGTTTGCCGCCCAGCTGTTGCCCCTGGATTTGCGGATAGATAAACACAAAGTCACCTTGCCCCAACTTTTGCTGCTGATGCTGCCAACTGTGGAAAATAAGACAGACTTGCTCCAGCTCCAGGCTGCTCTGCGGTTGAAACCGGAGCATACATATCAGAAAGAAATTATTCTGAAAGATCGTCCTTCATCGGCTAATGAGAACAACGCCGATATAAAAAGCTGGCTGTTGCTAAATATTCGCCCGGTTTATGATAGCCGCAATCTGTATATTGGCTCCTCCTGCACGATTGAGGACTTAACCGTTGAACGGCGCACCCAGGCTTATATTACGGAAGCGCACAAAGCAATTGAGCAATACGCCTATAACCAGGCCCTGCTAAACGATATTACCCAGGCTGCAATTGGTACGTTTGATGTTAATACCGACCTGTCTGCACTGGCCGGACGTTTGGTAACGGTGTTTGAGGCCGATAGCTGCTACATTTCTATTTGGGATGAGACGGATAAAAAGATCAAGCCATTGGCATATTACGGACTTGACAAAAGCCTTTTGCCCACACATGAGCTGCGCCCAGAGGAACCTTCACTTTCCCAGGAGGTTTGGAAACGGCGGCAAGCCATAGCGATTGAAAATGTGCTTGAGTCACCCTACGTGAGTACAGATGTTATCAAGCACTTTCCCACGCGCAGTTTACTGGCCCTGCCCATGATTGCCGATGAGCAAACCATAGGTGCGTTGATGATTGGCTTTAACCAACCGCGTAAGTTTACTGCGGAAGAAGTGAGGTGGGGCGAGCAGATTGCGCGACAGTTGACCCTGGCAATTGCCAAAAGTCGGCTGCTGGCTTCAGAACACGAGCAGCGCACGTTGCTAGAGGCCCTGCAGGCAGCGGGCCAGGCCATTACTAGCACACTGGATTTTGAGCAGGTCATGGACCGTATTCTGGAGGAAATTGCTCGTGTTGTACCGTATGATGTGGCCAATATTGTCCTCATAAGAAATGGCTTAGCAACGCTTGCCCGGCGCAGCAGGTATGAAGAGGGCGGTGAACTGATTGCCGACACGCAACCGGTTGAACCAGTGGATATTGAGCAATTGCTAGGGCTAAAGAAGATGTATGAGACAAAACGGCCGTTGCTCATTTCCAACACCAATAACTCGGAAGGGTGGGTAGAGAGAGGTGACAACATAAACTCGTGGATGGGCATCCCGCTTGTTGCAGGCGATGAACCAATCGCATTTCTTATGCTTGATAAATTCGAGCCCGGTTTTTATCAAACACAGCACAAAGACCGGCTTGTTGCCTTTGCCAGTCAGGCAACCCTCGCCTTGCAGCATGCCCGCTTATTTACCGAAATTCAGCGGCGGGTTTCAGAATTAGAAGCCCTTAGCAAGGTTTCTGCGGCGCTGCGCTCGTCAGATACGGTGCCAAACGTGCTGCAAGCAGTGTTGCAGGCCATGGTAGAAGTTTTATCGGCACGAATTGGCGTCGCTTTTATTCTTGACGAAGAGCAAAAGGCCCTTATTTCTCAGGCAAGTTTTCCCTTTGACTTTTATCCGAAGGGAATTCAATATTTGCTGGGGGAAGGCATCACCGGGTGTGTGGCCCAATCCGGCAAACTGCACATAGCATCTGAGCTAACCAAAGATCCAAAGCGAAAGTTTAAGCCGGGCGAACCGCGTGAAATAGGCGATCTCAAATCTACTATCGCGCTGCCGCTAATTAGCGAGGAAGGCACGTTGGGCGTCATTCACCTGGGCCTGGACGTCGTCTATGAGTTTGCTGAGGATGAAATCCATACGCTCAAGGCAATGTGCAATATTGTCGCCAATGGCTTGCAGCGCATTCAGATAATGCAGACTCTGGAATCACGCGTTGCCAACCGCACCTATGAATTAGAAACCGCCAATGAGCAACTCCAGGAGTTAGACGAGCTAAAAACCAAGTTTATTGCCGATGTTTCTCATGAGTTGCGCACCCCCGTAGCCAACTTGAGTATTTATCTGAATCTATTGCAAAACGGCGATCCGGCAAAATGGAACCATTATGTTTCGGTTTTGCAGCAGCAGGCTAACCGGCTGAATAAGCTGGTTGAAGCGACGCTTGACCTGTCTCGGCTGGAGATTGGTCATTCAGAATCGCAGGTGGAGCCTGTGGAGTTCAACAAAGTAGTGGAGGAGGTGGTGCTGGGCCACCAGGCGCGGGCAGAATCATTCAGCCTGCGCTTGAGCGTGCGGCTTCGGCCAAATTTGCCACAGGTTAAAGGAAACAAAACTCAGCTGGAGCAGCTTGTAACTAATTTGGTGACAAATGCCATAAATTACAATCATGTAGGTGGGCAAATTCGGGTAGAAACCAGCCATGTAAAGAGCGAATCCATGGTGTGCCTGAAAGTAATCGACAACGGTATGGGCATTGATCAGGCTGAACTCCCTCATCTGTTCGACCGCTTTTATCGAGGACATCAGACGGGTCAGTCAAATATTCCAGGTACGGGGTTGGGATTGGCTATTGTGAAAGAGATTGTTACGCGGCATCAAGGTAGAATTGAGGTGAGTAGCCAGATCAACAGCGGAACTACCTTTACCGTTTTTCTGCCCGCTTATCACTCTGTAACGGTGGATACTGCTGCTTTAAACAACGGGGGCATAATCTTGGGACCGGAGGTACAGCAGATGGAGCATGAGGTGGAAAAGAAGCAATGAGCCAGCCACGACGTTTTTTAACGGCCGAATGGCGCTACCTGGTCATGTTAAACTATCACATCGATCCGGCGGTGTTACGGCCGTTTGTCCCCCAGGGCACTGAGCTTGATAGCTGGCAAGATCAAACGTTTATTAGCGTAGTGGGCTTTTTATTTCGCAATACCCGCTTGCTGGGCTTG
>JBHIWP010000391.1:0-5567 GCA_041987425.1 Promineifilaceae bacterium (SeqCode)
GAACCTTACACTCCTACGACTGAACCCCAAAACAATAATCGGCGCGTCTGGCTAATCATTGGTGGCTGCCTGGTGGCATTTTTGTGCCTCGGCTGCTTGACATTGGGCACAGGATATTACGTTTGGGTGGAGTATGGCGACGAGATTTTGTCGGAATTTGGCACTGCCACGCCAGAGCGTCGGGACCGCGAGCCTGAAGAGGAGCCAGAACCAACGCCGGTGCCCGAAGGCGGGCGTGAAGGCGTGGTTACGCCCACGGCCGTTATCGCTGAACTACCAACAGCTACGCCGGTAGACGCAGCCACGGCCACGCCTGAGTCACCCAATGCCACTGGATTGGTTACCAACGAAAGTATCACGGCCTCTATCCCCAATGAAATTGACCAACGCACGCTGCCTGCTCGTGCCGAGAGCGATCTGACACTTTTGTACAGCAGCAATTATCCTTCCCACGACTATTATGAAACGGCCGTTCGCCTTGGGAACGCCGATTTAGGGCCGCGCACACTTGTTCAGGATGCCTACAGCGTTGGTGACAGAGAATCGTTTTACAACGACACTACTCAAATTGAGGCCACATTAATAGTTGTTACTGAACACGTTTACTTTTGGGTCGAAGATGAGCTGGAGCTGGACCAGGCTGACCTTATGGAAGTGGCTGAAAGGTTTGAAACTGAGTTTTATCCCCAGCTGGTCCAGCTCTTTGGCGAAGTATGGACTCCTGGCATTGACGGCGACCCTCACTTTTCCGTGCTTCATACGGTCAATGGAGCCAGTGACGAGTTAGGCCGCTTCAACATGGAAGATGAATATCCTTCTTCTCTCTACCGCTACTCCAACGAAGAAGAAATTATCTATATGAACATGGGGGAGCTAACGCTGGGCAGTAATTTATACTACGGTACGTTGGTACATGAGGTGCAACATCTTATCCAGTGGTATCTGGACCCCAGCGAGAGCGTCTGGCTCAATGAGGGACTCTCTCAGCTGGCCGAACTGTACACCGGGTTTGACGATACAGCACCCAGCATCGATTACTTGGAGCAGCCAGATATTCGCCTGAATAGCTGGAACTATGAGGATGATCAAGTATATGCTCATTATGCTGGCGCTTATCTCTTTTCGGTTTATATATGGGAACAGCTAGGGGAAGCGGCAACGAGAGAGCTGATACGCCATCCTGCTAATGGCATGGCCAGCGTTTGGGCTATTCTGCAAGGTTATCGGCCGGATCTTTCGCTGGAACGATTTACTGCCGCCTGGGCCGCGGCCAACTATTTGGATGATGAAAATGCGGAACGGCCGTATTACTACGAATCCCTCAACATTCGCCGCCCTTACATTGCCGCCAAGCTAGAACAAGAAGAAGCATCTCTGGAGCGGCTGGAAGAGATGGAGCAGTTTGGCGTTCATTACATTGATTTAAGCGATTTACGGGGAGACACGCTTATTACCTTTGTTGGGGATACGGCCGTTGATCTTCTCGATAGTCCACCGCGGAGTGGTGAGCAGGTTTGGTACGCGCCCGGCATTGACGATACAAATGCTCAGCTCACCGCCACGTTTGATCTCACCGGCCTGGACCAGGCGACGCTGAAGTACGCCGTCTGGTATGAGCTAGAAGCGGATTACGATTATGCCTACGTGTCAGTCTCTACAAACGGTGGGCAAACCTGGGAAATCTTGCTGCCTTCACACTACAGCTCTGGCGAATTTGGTCCGGCTTATAACGGCCGTTCTGCCGAACGTAATGACGCCGTCGATGGCTGGCTTAAGCAATCTATTAGCCTGAACAGCTACGTGGGGCAAACCATTCAAATTCGCTTCGAAGTGCTTTCAGACAGCGGTGTCTCCGAGCGCGGCTTTGCCCTGGATGACATTGCGATTCCTGAACTGGGGTATGAGTCCGATGTGGAAGTAAGCAGCGACGGCTGGCAGGCCGATGGCTTTCTGCAAATTGGATGGCAAATTCCACAAAAGTGGAGCGTCTTGCTCATTGAAGAAGGTCCAAACCCCACCGTTACGCCCCTGCTCCTCAACGGGCGCAATCAAGGGCAGTGGACCATTCCCATCGGCAAAGGGGGTGGCGTCTTAGTTATCATGCCTCAAACCGCCTTCACCAGCGAAACAGCGACTTATTGGCTTACGGTTGAACAGTAAATTGGGAAGCGATAATCCGTTATCCGTAACCGGTAATCAGTACCGTTCGAAATTTATCGCTAACCGATCACCGTTTACTGATCACCGCATACCGCTTTTCATCTTCTCAAACTCCGCCTCAAGCTGCCGACGGGTTTGGGCACGCGCCTGCTGGGCTTCATGCTTGGCCGTTTCCCAACGATCAATAGCTTGATTACGCAAGTCATTACCTGAGGCAGGGGTAAGCAACAGCGCCGTTACGCCACCAACCAACGCTCCACACATTGCCCCGGCCATGAAGCTAAATAGTTTATTCATGGCTAAACTCCTTCTTTTCAGTAAACAGTTTTCAGTAGGCCAGTAACCAGTATCGTACTGATAACGGAATAGTGGACACTGACTCACTGATTATACTGTACCAACAAAACATCTGCCCATTGCGCCTATCATTGTTATAATTTCTGAATATATTGAAATCGAAACAGAGTTGAGCGATGACGACAGCACACTGGCTGTCTACACGAATTTGCGTCTTAATGAAGGGGAGCCGGAAGTTTATCATTCTTCAGAAGAACTTGAAGAAGGTTCCCCGGTAGCCCAGGCGATGGCCGTCATCGAAGGCATTCGCTTTTTGCAAATTAAGGGCAGCGACATGCTGGTGCGGCGCGATCCGGATACACCCTGGCATTTCATCATCAGCGATATTTCCGCCGCGCTAAAGGACTTTTTCCTCTAACATAAAGTAACTGGGTAATTGCGCAATTACCCAGTTACTCAATTACCTTCTCTATGCCTTCCACCCCCCGTCGTTCTACTTCTGCCACCACCATTCTGCTTGTTGTTGCTTTTGGCGTCTTCATTGCCGCCGACGACCTCACGGTGGTTTCCACCATGCTGCGCCAGATTATCTTTGATCTGGAAATTCCCCTGCCGGATGGACTGGATCAGGCCGCCTGGATTGTCAACGCCTACCTGATTGCCTATGTGGTGGTGATGCCATTTATCGGCCGTTTGAGCGATATTTTAGGGCGGCGCGCCGTATACGTTGGTTCGCTTGTCTTATTCTTGGCCGGGTCTATTTGGGTACCGTTTGCGCCTGACCTGAACAGCTTCATCGTCGGGCGGGTACTGACGGCGCTGGGGGGTGGAGCGATGGTGCCGGTGGCTATGGCCGTCATTGGGGATGTGTATCCGCGTGAGAAGCGTGCTTCGGCCCTGGGCGCGCTGGGGGCCATCGACACGGCCGGTTGGGTGTGGGGGCCGCTGTACGGCGCGCTGCTCATTCGCTTTTTGAGCTGGCAGTGGCAGTTCTACCTCAACATTCCGCTTAGCCTGTTGGGTATTGCTGCGGCCTGGTGGGTGCTGCGCGATTTGCCGGAACCCAAAACGCGAGAAAGAATCGACTGGCTGGGAACGGCCGTTCTCACCGTCTCTCTCATCAGCCTCAACATTGCCCTGCTAAACAGCGGCGACGTGCAGGCGGCTGGCGGCTTCGCCCAGCTGCAAAGTGACAGTCAGCCGACCAATACCGGCCTGCTCTACGCCATCGCTGCTATCACCTTTCTCATCTTCCTGGCTATTCAATATTACCTCGGCAAGCAAACCCGGCTTAAGAATTCACAATCTCTCACCTTATCATCTCGTCCCCTTCTTAACCTGCTAACTTCACCACCGCTCATCGATCTGAGCCTCTTCCAGCGGCGCAACTTCTCTCCCGCCATCCTGATCAACTTTCTCGTGGGCAGCATCTTAATTATCGCCATGGTAAACGTGCCGCTGCTGATCAACGTGCTGGAATTTGATGTGGAAACGGCCGCACTCACCAGCGGCTATTTGCTCAGCGGCATGACGGGAGCCATGGCCGTGATGGCCTGGGTGGGAGGCCAGCTCACGGGGAAAGTGAGCTACCGGCCGGTAACGGCCGTTGGCCTGCTCTTTTGCGCCGTCGGCATGGGGCTGATGGGCTGGTTCTGGCTGGTGGACACGCCCTACCAGACGATGGCTGTTCACCTGGTGGTGTTGGGAATTGGCTTCGGGCTGGTAATTGCGCCGATTGGCACGGCCGTTATCAACGCCGCTCCGGAAGATCAGCGCGGCATTGCTTCCAGTTTGGTCATTGTGCTGCGCCTGATGGGCATGAGCGTCGGCCTGTCTGGCCTTACCGCCTGGGGGCTGTACCGCTTCGAGATCTTGCGCAAGCTTATCGACCTGCCCAACTTGCCCCTGAGCGATCCCACTTACCAGCAAGCCCTGGCGGACGGCCTCACCGAAGTCACCGTGACTGTTCTTACTGAAACCTTTCTTATCTCTGCAATCGTTGCCCTGCTAGCGCTACTAATCGCTTTCTGGCTAAAAAGAGATTAGGCAAATATGACAATTCTCCTGGAATAGTACCTTCTTTACTATACTCAGTGAAGTATGTTACGGAAACCTGCAAAGTACAACAAGGAAAAACATGCCTAAACTGCTTAGATTTATGCTCTGGCTCACCATAGGGGGAGCGGTTGCTTTCTTCGTCCTGCGCCTGGTTGTGCAGCGGTTAAGTCCACAACCGAATAATCTAGGGGTGGAAAACGGCCGTCTGTCCCCCTGCCCCCAAAGCCCCAACTGTGTTTCTACCCAAGCCACAAACGAAGAACACGAGATTGCTCCAATCAATTTTGATGGAGAAGCGGCCACTGCCCATGGCAAAATCCTGGCCATCCTGCAGGCAGATCCCCAATTCACCATTATCACGGACAGTTCCACTTATATTCATGCCGAAGCGCGAACGGCCGTTTGGCAGTTCATCGACGATGTGGAATTTTATATCGATCCGGCCAGCCATCTCATTCACTTTCGCTCCGCCGCACGGCTGGGCTATGGAGATGGCGGCATTAACCGCCAGCGCATGGAGCAAATTCGCGCCCAGTTTCGGGCAGCACCTTAAATCATTTCCCAATTGATACGATTTGCTTGAAGAGATATTTGAGCAGCCTCTTCTTTCAATTTGGTGTATTTTTATCTCCTTGGGCAAACGGCCGTTTGGGAAAACTGTTCCCTCTCCTTTACAATTGTTCCTATGACCAACCAGCCTACCACAGAAGCCTTGATCGATAGTGCAGCACTGTATCACGCCTGCGGCAGCACCGATAGCAGCGTTCAAGCCAGGGCGTACAGGGTGTTGTGGGACTACCTCTACCGCATCGCCTTTTACCTCACCCAGCAGCAGCCAGACCAGGAAGCACTGGCACAGGATTGCGCCCAAAAGGCGTTGATTCGTATCCATCAGCAGCGGCGCAACTGCCATGAACCCAAGGCGTTTCGCACCTGGTGCCGTCGCGTTGTGAGTAACCTCACCATTGACGAGCTGCGCCGCCGCAAACGGCTCCAGCCACTGCCCGAACCTGAGCAAGAAGCGCAGCTAGACACCGTAGCAGCGCCAACGC
>JBHIWP010000392.1:0-5530 GCA_041987425.1 Promineifilaceae bacterium (SeqCode)
ATGGAGATGCTGCTCTGCACGACACTCAACAGGGATGGCAGCGCCTCGTCCTCTGCACGCCCATTGTCGGCGGCGCGCCCATTCCGTCCAAGGCGGGAAAGCAGCTTGCGGTGCCAGCCGTTGGCGCACCAGATCGGCGTATAGTTCCGTTGCTGGCTGCCAGCCTGGGTGCGTCGCGCGATACGCTTCCCGCCACGCATTTTGCTTATCCAAAGTGAGCATAACGCGCCCATTGTACCGCGCCCGGCCTGAATTAGGACGAATTCTCCCCCGATTCCCACTAAATTGAGAGAAAAGTCATCTAAATTTATTGCCAAAAATCCCTTAGATTACAGTAGTTGATTTAAATACCACATTCAAAAGTTCATTTGTCTGTCACTCTAATCGAAGCACAAAAAGTGGCATATCGGGGAATAGAAATGTACAAGAACAAGGTTTTCACGATAGCATTAATTTTTGCTGGCCTGCTGCTGATCGCCTGCCGCGCACAGTCGCCAGACGTAGAGGCACAGCTGCAAGCGGCGCTGGCCAGCCACGCCGTTACACCTTTAGACATAGGCAACTCCCCCGACGAGGCAAAGGTTGCCCTGGGGCAAATGCTCTTTTTTGATAAAGTGCTGAGCGGTAACCGGGATATATCCTGCGCCACCTGCCACCATCCTTCACAGGGCAGCGGCGACGGCCTGCCGGTGTCCATTGGCACAGGTGGTGAGGGATTGGGGCCAGAAAGGCAGATTGGCTACGGCCGTTCCTTCATTCCTCGTAACGCGCCCGAAGTCTTTAACCGGGGTTCTACCGAATGGACCACCATGTTTTGGGACAATCGCGTTACGGTTCAAGACGGCATTTTCCATACGCCTGCTGGCGAAAAGCTGCTGGCCGGGTTGGACAACGTGCTGGCTGCCCAGGCGATGTTCCCCGTTACCTCTGCCGATGAAATGCGCGGCGAGGCGGGCGATGTGGACGCGCTGGGCAATCCCAATGAACTGGCTCTCTTTGCGGCCGATGATTTAGCCGGTATTTGGTCTGCGCTGATGGACCGCCTGCTGGTCTACCCGGAATACGTAGCGCTGTTCCAGGCCGCATACCCGGACGTAGCCGTAGAAGACCTGACCTATGCGCACGCCGCCAACGCTATTGCTGCCTTTGAAATTCATGCCTATTCTTTGCCTGCCTCCCCCTGGAATAACTACCTCAATGGCGATTCCTCTGCGCTAAACGAGTTGGAGAAGGAAGGCGCGCTGCTGTTTTACGGCGAGGCGGGCTGTGCCTCTTGCCACAGCGGAAGTCTGCTAACTGACCAGACGCCACACACGCTGGCCGTGCCCCAGGTGGGGCCTGGCAAGGGAGACGAGTCGCCGCTGGATCTGGGCCGCTGGCGCGAAACCGCAGATGAGGCCGATATGTACGCCTTCCGCACGCCGTCGCTGCACAATGTGGCCGTGAGCGGCCCCTACATGCACGATGGCGCGTTTGCCACGCTGGAAGCGGCCGTTTTGCACCACCTCGATCCAGAAACTTCTCTGCTCAACTATGACCCCATTGAGCACCTGCATCCTGATCTTGTGGATACATTTCAGAATGATCCCGCGCTGCTGGCAGAGATGCTGGATTACGTCGATGAGGCGCTGGCCCCGCAGCGCGACCTCACCAATGCCGAGGTCAAGGCGCTGGTTGCCTTCCTGCACACGCTAACCGACCCGGGCGTTGCGAACCTGGACCATTATGTACCAGCCAGCGTGCCCAGCAGCCTGCCCGTGCAGGACATCATTTTGCAAAACAGCAATTAGCAAGTGAGGCGGGAGTGAATGGGAGTCGAACCCACCGCCGCCTGCTCGGCGCAGCCGGCCACCAGTTTTGAAGACTGGGGCGCCCACCGGGACACAATCACTCCCGCCTACCAGTTTAGCGCAGGCAGCACATTTTGGGTAACGCGGGTTAATGGTTAATTGTAAATGGTAAATGGTTAACCATTAACGTGAATGCCCCGGAATCTGGTTTCAAAATCGCTTAACTACGATAAAGTTTCCGGGGAAATACCAGGCGTTTGTTCATTCGTTTGGTTCGTAATAGCTTTTTCTCCGTGTCCGCTCTACCATTACGGCCATGTTTGGCTTAGACAGGTTGCGACGACTTTGGCCCTGGCTGGCAGTGCTGCTCATTACTGCACTGGCGGCGCAGCCGTTATGGGGGCTGCCGCCGCAGGGCGACGATTTGCTCCTACACTATTTCCGCATTCCGCTGGTGAATGCGCAGTGGTCGGCCGGGATTCCTCTAGCTCGCTGGCAGCCAGACTTGATTTATGGCTACGGCTCTCCGCTCTTTACCTTTTATCCGCCATTGAGTGCCTGGCTGCTAACGGGACTTTACTGGCTAGTGGGGCAGCAGGCAGGTGTTGCCATCAATTTACTGTTTGCCCTGTGCTTGCTGTTGGGCGCAGTGGGAATGTTTGGGCTGGGGCGGGCTTTGGCTGGCACGGTGGGCGGATTGCTGGCAACGGCCGTTTTCACCCTTTCTCCTCATATTGCCGCTCAAATCTACAGCCGAGGCAGCACCTCAAACAGCCTGGCGCTGGCGTTTGCGCCCCTGGTGGCCTGGATGATGTGGCGCGTGCTGGAACGGCCGTCTGCCCGGCGCGTGGCTGTTGGCGCAATCGTCGTTGCCCTGCTGATGCTTTCCCACACGGCCGCCAGCCTGCTGCTGCTGGGTCCGCTGCTGCTGTGGGGCGCTGTGGCTGGGGGAATTCAAGCAGCCAAAACACGGCGCTGGCTGGCTCTGCGGAGTAGGTTTGGTTTGGGGCTGGCAATGGCTGCCTTCGCCTGGCTGCCTGCCCTTACAGAAGTTCAATTCACACGCTATGCTGCTGAAGCTGGCAAAGTTTTCTACGGCGATCATTTCACGGCGCTGTGGGATTGGCCAGGAACGGCCGTTGCCGGTCTGCGCAGCGCCTACTTGCCCAAAACGGTCGGGTTGATGGCTTTGGTGATGGGGACGGGGGGTACGGCCGTTTCGGGTTGGTCACTGTGGCAGGGGCGGCGCAAAGAGGAGAGCGTTTTAGCTCGGGATGTGGTTTTCTTCGCCGCCGGGCTGTTGGGTTTTGGCGTCTTGTTGCTCACGCTGCCCGCCTCGGAATTGCTCTGGCGCCTGCCTGGTCCACTGCGCGCCTTGCAGTTTCCCTGGCGTCTGCTGGATGTGCCTGCGTTCTTTTTGCCTCTGGCGGGGTTGCGTTTGGTAATCAGTAGTCAGTTATCAGTAAGCGGTAATCAGTATTCAGTAATCAGTGGGCAGTATTCAGTGAGCGGTGTGGGCTGGTATTGGGTCGGGTTGGCGACTGTGATTTTAGTTAGTTATGTCAATCTTGTGCCGTATTTGTATCCGCCGCGCTGGGAGAGGCTACCCGCTCAGCCAACGCTGGCGGACGTCACGGCCGTTCAGCAGCGGTACCAGATCATTGGGCTGACCGCCTGGGGGGAGTACAGCGATGCGCGCGTAACGGAATGGCCCGCTGGCCCGGCTGTGCCAGAAGGATCACCCCTGGCAGACAAGCTGCTGACGGCCGTTTCTCCGACAGACCTCACTTTGCTGCAAAGCAATCCGTGGACGGCCGTTTGGCAGACGAATTTTTCCCGCCCGCAAACGCTTACGTTTGCCAGCCACGTTTTCCCCGGCTGGCAGGCGCGGCTGGATGGCGCCGCCTTGCCATTGGGGTCGGATGAAAACGGCCGTCTACAGCTCACGGTTCCGGCCGGGCAGCACACGCTGGCGGTGCAGTTTGGCCGCACGCCCGTGCGCTGGCTGGCAGACTTTTTGTCGCTGGCGGGATTGTTATTTAGCGGGTATTTGCTGTGGAAAAAGCCAAACCATGTTTTTTTTACTGCGGAGAGAGCGCAGTTTTCCAATCCTCTGCCTTTGGCACAGTCTACTTTATTCAAGAAGTCACGGCGCGATTTTGCCGGGTCGCTGATGTTAGGTCTGTTAATAGTGCTGCTCGCGGGCAAGATCGGCTGGCTGGACCGTGTTGATTCGCCCCTGGTGGTTCATCCGGTTGACGGCCGTATTCCCCTTCCCCACACAACTGCACCGCCCGCTGGCAACTTTAATGACGAGATTCGGCTGGTAGGGGTGCAAACGGAGCTGCCCAACAGGCTCACCCTGTACTGGCAGGCGCTCCAGCCTCCTACTGCTTCCTATCGCGTGGGCCTGACCTTGCTGGATGGTCACGGCGTTCCCCGGCAAACAGAAATAAATCCCACGCCTGGCTATACGGTGACGAGCAATTGGCAGGAAGGGCAATTGGTCCGTGATGCCTACGTCCTGCCCCTACCGGAAGATGCGCCTGCGGCCTACACGGTGCAGCTTTCCCTGCTGCTGCCAGACAGCGATGCGCCTCTGCCGATTGTGGACGATGGGGGAAACAGCACTGTTTCTATTGCCCGTTTGAAGCAGCCGCCGCCAGCCACGGCCGTTCCGCCCCAGGCGCAACCCGTGGGCACCATTTTTGGCCAGAGCCTTGTCCTCAGCCACGCCCTGGTGCCGGAGGTGGTATCATTGGGCGAACCCCTGCTCATGACGCTGTTTTGGCAGTCGGAAACGGCCGTTAGCGAAGATTACACCGTTTTTGTTCATCTACTAACGCCCGAGGGAGAGTTTGTGACGGGGCAGGACGGTCAGCCATTGGCTGGACTGTATCCAACCTCGTTTTGGGATGAAGGCGAGATGATTGTGGACGGCCGTTCCTGGCTGGCCGACATACCTCCGGGTGAATATCAGCTGCAGGTGGGGCTTTACCTTTTGCGTACGCGCCAGCGTCTCCCCGCCAGCGGTCCCAACAGCGATTTGGGCGACCGGGTACGCCTGCAAACCATTATTGTTGTGCCTTAACTCGATGTAATCGGGTGATTAGACAGCAAAGTTTCGTATTAGGTCTATTTCGAACACTGATGGCGCGGATAGCACGGATGGGGACGGATTTTAGCTGGTCTAATTTAATCAGAGGTCATCTGTTTTAACCAAGTTATCTGCGTTCTATCTTTTACATTTGTGTGTGTAACATCCGTCAGGTCTATATTAGTCTGGAGCGAGGGCTTATGAGCAGTAAGGAAACGGCCGATGTAATCATTGTGGGGGCGGGGCTGGCGGGGTTGGTGGCTGCTGCGGAGCTGGGGGATGCGGGTAAGCGTGTCATCATCGTGGAGCAGGAAGGCGAGAACTCTATTGGTGGGCAGGCGTTCTGGTCGCTGGGCGGGCTTTTCTTTGTGGATAGCCCGGAACAGCGGCGCATGGGTATTCAAGACAGCCCGGAACTGGCCTGGCAAGATTGGCTGGGGTCGGCCCAGTTCGACCGCCCAGAAGATGAATGGCCGCGGCGGGTGGCTGAAGCCTTTATTGAGTTTGCCGCCGGGGAGATGCGCCCCTGGCTGTATGCCCAGGGGATGCGCTGGTTTCCCATTGTGGGCTGGGCGGAGCGCGGTGGCGGGCAGGCACACGGGCACGGTAACTCAGTGCCCCGCTTTCACGTCACCTGGGGCAC
>JBHIWP010000393.1:0-5501 GCA_041987425.1 Promineifilaceae bacterium (SeqCode)
CTATGTAACGGATGACGCCTCTTTGGTGGCGGCAGAAGAACCCGAACTAGAAGCTGAAGCCGAAGAAGTAGAGCTGGCTGAAGAGCAGGAGATGGTGGCGGAAGCACAGGCTGATGATGCTTTTGATTTGGGCGCTATGGAAGATGATCCGGAAGCGTGGTTAGAACAGCTTCTGGCAGATGATCTGGAGATGGCTGTAGAGATGGAGCCGCCGCCCATTAAGCCCAGCGAAGATGCCGTGTACGTAACCGATGACGCGCAGCCTGACGAAGAGCCAGTGGCCGAAGATGAAGCGCCAGATATCCCAGAAAGTGAAGCGGCACACGAGGTGATTGAGGCAGATATTATCGCTGACGTGCCCGATGACAGTGACGAAGCAATGGCCTGGCTGGAACAGCTAGCTGCCCGGCAAGGGGCAGCCCTGGAAGAGCTGCCCTCCGTAACTGATGCCGAAGGCGAGCCTGAAATTCCTGAATGGATGGCCCGGGAAATGGAGGAGGCAGGAGCTGAACCGGATGAGGCGGAGGAAGATGAGGCGGAAACGGCCGTTTCATTGGACATAGATACGGCTGAAATTGTGGCAAAAGATGAAGACATCGATTCTGAACTGCCAGAGTGGCTGGGTGAAGAGCCAAAGGGCGAGATGGTGGGGCAAACTGACTGGCTGCGTGCCCTACCCGAGGTGGATGTAGATACCTGGCTTTCTGCCGAAGAAGAAGCGACCTTAACCACTTCTACCGATGAAATTATTTTGCCCGATACAGGCCCGTTAAACACCCGCTTGCAAACGTCACCTGTCGACGAAGAAGTAGACGAGGATATTTTGTTTGAGCCGGTGCTGGAACCATCTTCCGGGGCATATAGTGTAGACGAGTCGAAACTTAGCCTGGCCCAAGAATCTTTGTCAGGCGGCCGTATTGAGGATGCAATTGCTCAATACAAGGAACTGGTAGCCGAAGGTTCTGGCATGATGTCTCTCATTGCCGAACTGGAGCAGGCATCTCAGGCGTATCCACAAGCACCGATACTGACCCAGGTGTTGGGCGATGCCTACATGCGCAACGGCCAGCTGCAGAAGGCACTGGCGGCTTATCGCAGCGCTCTGGATCAGATGTAAGCAGCGGTTTGCGGAATCAGGCTGTTTGAGTGACAATTGAATAAGTGAGTTACAAACTTGAAAAGGCAGCGAAGCTTGAGCAAGCTGTCTTTTTTTGCGTCAAAATTTATTAGCAAATGGAGCAATACACATGGAACGTACCTTAATTTTAGTAAAACCGGACGGCGTGCAGCGCGGCCTGATGGGTGAGATTGTGCGCCGATTTGAGCGGCGTGGTTTAAAGTTGCTTGGCATGAAATTTATTCAGATGAGTGAGGAATTGGCCAATCAACATTATGCGGTGCATAAGGAACGGCCGTTCTTCAAAGACCTGGTTAACTATATTACTTCTGGGCCGGTGCTGGCTATGGTGTGGGAAGGTAAAGACGCCATCAATGCTGCCCGTGCCACCATTGGCAGCACCAAGCCAGCGGAAGCAGCTCCCGGCAGCATTCGGGGCGACTTTGGCATGGAAATCGGCCGTAACCTGGTTCACGGCTCCGATAGCCCGGAGAATGGCGTTAAAGAAGCAAATCTCTTCTTCAAGCCCGAAGAACTTGTCACCTGGGACCGCGCGACCGAAAGTTGGATTCGCGAGTAGATAGCGGAAAACAAAAAGCCTGACCTCACAGCTATGAAGTCAGGCTTTTTTATTTTGGCAAACGGCCGTTTACTGCATCCGCATCACCACGTGGGCACTGTTCCACAATCCCTCCAGGTCATAGTATTCGCGCATATCGGGCGAAAAAAGATGAACCAGCAAATCACCAAAATCGACCAGTACCCAGCCAGATTCTGGTGAGCCTTCTATGCTTATGGCTAAGGCACTTCCTTTCTGTTTGGCGTCCTGGGCAATGCTGCTGGCCATGGCCCGTAGTTGGCGTTCATTTTCGCCATTGCAAATAAGGAAATAGTCTGCAAAAACTGCTTGCTCGCGTAAATCTAGCAGCGCAATATCGCTGCCCTTTTTGTCTATAATTGTATCTACCAACAAATGAGCTAATTCTAAACTTTCCAGATCTTCACCTCCATTGTGAACTGGTGCGATTGTAGCATGGAGCTAGAACTGCTGACAAGATAAGCTTAAGAAGGCTTCAGCAAGAAAATTACTTTTTGCAACATGTAGCTACCAGCCTTACAATTAGAGCGAATGTTCTAATTTTCTAGGTAAAACCCGACTACCCTGGAGAAAGTTATGTCCGAAACTCAATATGAAGTTCCCCCACGCGCCGTGCCGGAAAATGATGCAGGCTATTTTGAGAAGATTACCCAGGCGGTATTTCAGGCTGGCTTTAGCTGGCAGGTCATCCGCAGCAAATGGCCTGGTTTTCAGCGTGCTTTTGCCCATTTTGATGTGGATCGAGTGGCGGCCTTCACGCCGCTTGATGTCGAGAGGTTGTTGGAGGATAAGGGGATTGTGCGCAACGGCCGTAAAATTGAAGCCACCATTAAAAATGCGCGTATTTGCCAGGACATTATCTCCGAGCACGGCTCCTTCCACAATTACCTGCGCACGTTGGACGGCGAGCCGTACGAAAAACGCTCCAAACAGTTTTGCAAAAAGTTCAAATTCATGGGGCCGATGGGCGCCTACTTTTTCTTTTGGTCCGTGGGCGAAGATGTGCCAGAATACCATGAGTGGCGTGCCCAGCAGGAAAAGTAGTTGGGCAAACATGTTTAAAGCAATTTGCGCAATTTGTGGCTAAAAAATGGCATTTCTACGCAGTGACAACTTTTCTCCTGATTCCTGGACCGTTTCTGAACTGACGCAATATATTCGGGAACTGTTTGAGATCGATTACCGGCTGCAAGACCTGGAGGTGAGCGGGGAGATCTCTAACTTTTCTCGTGCCCGGTCGGGCCACCTCTACTTTACGCTGAAGGACGACAAAGCACAGCTCAAGTGTGTGATGTGGCGCTCGTCAGCGGAACGTCTGCGCTTTTCGCCCCAGGACGGTGACGCCGTGGTGGTGAACGGCCGTATCTCCGTCTATGAAGCCAGCGGCGTGTACCAGCTCTACGCCGAGCGGATGTCGCCGCTGGGTCAGGGCGATCTGGCCGCAGCCTTTGAGGCGCTCAAGGCAAAGCTGGCCGACGAAGGACTTTTCGACGCCGAATTCAAGAAGCCCATTCCGCCATTCCCGCGCAAGATTGGCATTGTTACTTCGGCCGACGCGGCCGCCCTGCGAGACATCATTAACGTGCTGCGCCGTCGTTATCCCCTGGTTTCCGTACTCATTGCCCCAACGTTGGTGCAAGGAAATGAGGCCCCGCCACAAATTGTGCAGGCGCTGCGTTGGCTAGACGGCCGTAACGACATCGACACGATCATCCTGGCCCGTGGCGGTGGCTCGATGGAGGATCTGTGGGCTTTCAACGACGAGAACGTGGCCCGGGCTATCTTCGCCGCCCAACATCCGATTATTTGCGGCGTGGGGCATGAGGTCGATTTCACCATTGCCGACTTTGTGGCCGATTTGCGCGCACCGACTCCCTCCGCCGCAGCGGAGCTGGCGGTGCCTGATGTAAGTGAGCTACGGCCGTATTTCACGACCGTCCGGCGGCAAATGCAAAACCTTATTTTAGAGCGAGTTGGGCAGTATCGCTGGCAGGTGCAAACGCTGCGCCGGTCGCTCAACCATTTGAGCCCGCGCCTGGGCATTGCCAGCAACCGTCAGCAGCTAGACGGCTGGCTGGCGCGGCTGGATCGCTCTATGCAGCGGCGTTTAGATGCAGCTACGCATCATCTGAACCTGCTGCAGGCGCAGTTAACGGCCGTTAGCCCCAAAGCGACGTTAGAGCGTGGTTATGCTATTGTGCGCGGTGCAGACGGCCGTATTATTCGCACGCCTGCGGCCGTTAACTCGGGCGATTCGCTCATCATTCAGGTGCGTGATGGCCAATTTGGGGCCGTTGTTTCTGACGCTGAAGGCGGCCAGCAGTCCAAAGAAGAATAAGGGGATAGGGCGCCGAAAACTAATAAGGGCAGGGATTCCAGCCCTGACGCATGGAGCAGTAAAATGAGCGAAGAAGCTGAAAAATTATCGTTTGAAGATGCTTTGGCCGAGTTGAAGAAGATTGTTACCCAGTTGGAGTCTGGCGACCTGACGTTGGAAGCATCGCTGGATTTATTTGAGAAGGGTCAAAAGCTGGCCCAGCAGTGTAATGTGCAGTTAGAAACGGCCGCGCTGCGCATTGAACAGCTCACCAGCGACGGTGAAATCGTAGAGCTAGACCTCGGTCCTTAAACCTTTACAAATAAAAAGCTCTGAAAATCGCGTTAAAACGAGTATAATCAAGTCGCGCCTCAAGCTTTAGAACCATAAATTGTAAGGGTAAAGGAGACTGTCTATGGCTGAGCAGGTAGACACCGGCACAAGAATTGCCGCTTTGCATTTTTACGGAACGGCTGAAAAGAGCGAGCATGTCGAGCTGTTGGGGAGTACCATTCACATTCACCATCTTGGTTGTGATGGTGACCTGGACAAAATGGCCGCTCACATACAGGCGTTAGATGGACAGGTAGCGGTCATTGCCCTCTCAGGCGTTGCCAAAACGTTACGCCTGGGGAAAGCTAAAGTCGATCACCCCGCAGCGGCTCCACTCTTTGAGATTGCCCAGAAAACACCTGTTGTCGACGGCTCTGGCGTGCGTGCTGCGATGGAACGGTGGGCCGTGCGTCTGGCCGATGAGGCTCAACCCGGCATCTGGTCCCGCAAGCGCGTGCTCATGGCCCCCGGGCTGAACCACAATGGTTTGTCTCAAGCCCTAAGCCAATACACAGAGTCGATGCGTTACGCCGACCCCATTGTTTATTTTGCTCTGCCTCCCATTCCTGGCGTTGGCAGTGCAGAAACGCTGCCCCGGGCCGCGGAGCCAACGCTTAACCAGCTTCGGGCCTATCCTTTTCGCCGCTTATTCCCCCAGGCGGGTGAGACAACAAGGCCGCGCAGCCCAAAACTGTTTGACTGGGCAGACATTTTGGCGGGCGACATGGGCGGCATTCGCCGCTATGCGCCGCGGCAGCTCAAGCGCACAATCGTGGTTACAGAAATGGCTACAGAGGAAGATATTGCCGATTTGCGGGATCGAGGTGTCTCTGCCATCGTAACCACCATGCCCCCGCTGGGGCACGAACTGGCTCATTTGGGAGCGGCCGTTTTTGAAGCGTGTCTTGTAGCTCTAAGGCAGGACAAAACGGCCCAGCTTACAGAAAACACCTATCTCAATTTGATGGCCCAGATGGATTGGAAGCCAGGCATTAAATATTTGCAGCCTGAAGAGGCGGGGATTAACAAATTTGCCTTTGTCATTCATCCACTTTCGCCACGTTTTATTTATACCCATCCCAAATTTAGATGGACGCGCTTCTTGCCGGAGCGATTGGTAGAGCGCGTGGCGGCTC
>JBHIWP010000394.1:0-5491 GCA_041987425.1 Promineifilaceae bacterium (SeqCode)
ATGGAGCACGATCTGCCCGTGCGCGCCGTAGGCGACGCCGCCCGCGACTCTGACATTCCGCCCTGCCCCAAAGCAGGCATCATCTGCCCCTGCGAAGGTGTTTCTGTGGCCGATTTGAATGCCATCTGGGACCAGGGCTTCCACGAAATGGAGCTCGTCAAGCGGGCCACGCTGGCCGGAACCGGCACCTGCCAGGGGTCGGTTTGCCTGCCCTACCTGCGCAGCTTCTTGCTGCAAAAAGGCAAGGTGCTCCAGCCCTCGTTCACCGCCCGCCCCGTCACCCGGCAGCTCACCATGGGCGAAGTGGCAGCAGGGGCGCATCATCACGCCACCGCCCGCACCGCCCTGGACGCCGAGCACCGCCGCCTGGGGGCGCAGATGGAGCGCAGCGGCGGCTGGTGGCGGCCCTGGACCTACGGCGATCCCGATGGCGAATATTGGGCCGTGCGCGAAGCCGTGTCCATCATGGACGTGAGCACGCTGGGCAAGATGATCGTCTCCGGCCCCGACGCGCTGGAATTTTTAGAGCGGCTTTACCCCACCCAGGTGTCTACGATTCGCGACGGCCGTTCCCGCTACGTCCTCTTGCTCAACGAACGAGGCTACGTCTTCGACGACGGCCTGATTTGCAAAGAAAGCGATACACGCTACACGCTCACTTTCACCAGCGGCGGCGTCAGCCACAGCGAGATGTGGCTGCGCGACTGGGCCGAAAGCTGGGGCATGGACGTGCGCATTTTGCACCAGACAATGACCCTGGGAGCCATCAACGTCACCGGGCCATTGGCCAAACAGCTGCTGGCAAAAGCGGGCCTGGAAAACCCGCCGGGCTGGCTGGGCCACTTGAAAACGGCCGTGGCGGGCGTGCCCTGCCAGGTGTTCCGCCTCAGCTTCACCGGCGAGCTGTCTTACGAGCTGCACCACCCTGCCGAACAGTCGGTGCACCTGTGGCGCACGCTGCTGGAATTGGGGCAAGAGTTTGGCGTACGGCCGCACGGCCTGGAAGCGCTGGTGCGGCTGCGCTTAGAAAAAGGCCACATCCTTGTGGGCCAGGACACCGATTTCGACTCCACGCCGCGCCGCATTCACCACGAATGGGCCGTGAGGCTGGACAAAGCAGACTTCCTGGGGCGTTATGCCGTCATCCGCACCAACAAGATTCCGCTGGACAAAATGCTGGTTGGCCTGGAAATGGACAGTAAGCCAGCCCCCATAGAAGGCGCGGTAATTCGCTACAACGGCGACTTTGCCGGGCATGTTACCTCCAGCACCTGGTCGCCCATCCTAAACAAAACGGTGATGATGGGCTGGCTTTATTATTTTGATGATGTGTTGCCTGAAGAAGTGACGATAGACGGCCGTACCGCCCGCCGCGTGCCCGTGCCGTTTTACGACAAGGAGGCCAGCCGTGCCCGCGCTTAAACGCATAGCGGCGACAAGGATTGTCGCCCAACCAAACGCTTTGGACGCCGCCGATGTCCCACAAAGCTCACTGGCGCTGCGCTTTGCCGCCGACGAGCTTTTTGTCACCCCGCCGCTGCAGGACGAGTCGGTCATCCTGGCCCACGACCCGCACGCCATCGTCATCAGCGAGGGCGGCTTTGCCGGAACGTGGCTGGACCACGAAACGGCCGCACATTTTTTGCAGCGACATTGCACCTGGGAATTGCCAGACGGCCGTCCTGCCTTCGCCCAGGGCGCCGTGGCCGGCATCCCCACCAAGCTCTGGCTGGAAGAGGCGCAGGTGCTGTTCATCGTCCCCGCGCCGTACGCCCATGATTTTGCCGAGAGAATGGAAGATTAAAAGGATGGGACGCTGATAAACGCTGATTTACGCAGATTAAAAGAAAAAATCAGCGTGTATCTGCGTTTATCTGCGTCCTATTTCAAAGAGACACACCATGAACGAATTTCAGGAAAAACAAGTCAACTTCAAGTGGCACGAACCCAAGAAAAATTACGACGTCATCATCATCGGCGGCGGCGGGCACGGGCTGGCCACAGCCTATTATCTGGCGACGCGGCACAACATCACCAACGTGGCCGTGCTGGAGCGCAAATATATTGGCGGCGGTAATTCGGGACGGAACACCACCGTGATCCGGGCCAACTACGGCATTCCGGAGGCGGTGCGCTTTTACCAGCACAGCCTGGAGCTGTACCAGACGCTGGAGCAGGAAACGGATCGCTGGATCATGCACAAGCAAAAGGGGATTTTGTGGATGGCGCACAGCGAAGCGGCCGTTCGCCAGGAGAAAGCACGCGCCGCCATCAACACCGCCTTTGGCGCCAAGACAGAGTACGTTACCCCCAAAGAGATTCACGAAATCTGCCCTGAAGTTGATCTGAGCGGCGGCGGCGTCTGGCCGGTTATGGGCGGCTCTTACCATCCCGAAGCGGCCACGGCCCGCCACGACCGCGTCAACTGGGCGCTGGCCGAAGGCGCCATGAAGCGGGGTGTGCACGTGCATCAGAATACGGCCGTTACCAACCTCATCAAATCCGGCAACCGGGTCATTGGCGTAGAAACCACCGCCGGACCGATGCACGCTGATATTGTGATGAGCGCCGTCGGCGGCCACGTCACCAGCCTGGGCAAGATGGCCGGGCTGCGCCTGCCCATCCGCACCCATCCCCTGCAGGCCTTTGTCACCAACCATTACGAGCAAAAATTCCACCCCATCGTCGCCTCCACCAGCCTGCTCTTTTACGTCTCGCAAACGGCGCGGGGCGAAATGCTCATTGGGGCCGAAATCGACCGCCAGCCTAGCTATTCGTACCGTTCCGGCCATCACTTTTTGCAGAGCTGCTCGCACCGGGCCATTATGCTGCTGCCGTTCATGCGCCGTCTGCGCGTGCTGCGCCAGTGGACCGGCGTGTGCGACATGAGCGACGATTATTCGCCCATCATGGGCAAAACGCCTGTGGATGGCTTTGTCATCACCACCGGCTGGGGCACCTGGGGCTTCAAAGCCATTCCCGCTGGCGGCGAGCAGATGGCGCAGCTCATCGCCACCGGCGAAACGCCCGAGCTGATCGCCCCGTTCACGCTAGACCGCTTTGCCAACGACCGCACGAAGGCGGATCGTGGGTCGGCGGGAACGCATTAATGATGACCGTAGGGCAATGGCGCGCCATTGCTCTACCTGTGATTTTGTCAGGAAAATTGACAACGTGACACCAACAACAATCGGTCGCTATGAAATTAAGCAGGAACTGGGGCGAGGCGGCATGGCGACGGTTTATCGCGCCTACGACCCGCTCACGCGGCGCGAAGTGGCCCTGAAGGTGCTGCCGCAGGCGTTTCTAGACCAGCCAGACCTGCTCAAGCGGTTCCAGCGCGAAGCCGAAACCATCGCCCGGCTCAAGCATCCCAACGTGGTAGAAGTGTACGACTACGGCCATCAGGAAGGCCAGCCTTACCTGGTGATGCGCCTCATGCAGGGCGGATCGCTGAAGGATAAGCTGGCTAACGGTCCGCTGACGGTGCCCCAGGCGCTGCCCATTTTGCAGGGCGTGGCCGAAGCGCTGGACATGGCCCATCAGCAGGGCATCGTCCACCGCGATCTCAAGCCAGACAATATTTTGTTTGACCAATACGGCCGTCCGTTTCTCTCTGACTTTGGCATTGCCAAATTGGGCGAATCCCACGCTACGCTCACCGGCGAAGAAGCCATCGGCACGCCCCATTACGTGAGCCCGGAACAGGCGCAGGGCAACGCGGCGGTAGACGGTCGTTCCGACATTTATTCGCTTGGCGTGGTGCTGTATGAAATGCTTACCGGCAGCCGCCCCTACGACGCGGAAACGCCGATTCAGGTGATGATGCAGCACATCATGGCCCCCATTCCCAGGATCAGCCGCCAGCACAAACATCTGCCGCCCGGCTGCGACGATATCGTTAGCAAAGCCCTGGCCAAAGAACCCACTGAGCGTTTTCAAACGGCCGCTTCTCTCGTTAATGAGCTATCAACCGTGCGCCAGGTTGCCCGCCGCCAAACGCAGCGCCGCTGGGGCGTCTGGCTGGGCGGCATCCTTGGGGTGCTGCTGCTGCTGGGCGGCGGCGGCAGTTGGGCGCTTAACCGCGGCCTGATTGCGCCGGAAAATGCGCCCGATGCCCTGATCGCCGCTGGCATCCTCACGCCCACCAGCACGTTTACGCCCACGCCCACGTTTACGCCAACGTTCACCCCCACGCCAACCCCTACGTTTACACCCATGGCCACGCCAACATTCACACCAACCCAAACGCCAACATTCACACCGTCGCCAACGACCGTTCCCAGCGCCACGCCCACGCTTACCCCGACGCCCATTCCGCCAACGCCCACCCCGGCCAGCCTCGGCTTTAATAACCAGGACAGGCTTACGGCCGTACTTAGCCTACAAACCGCTGGCGCACTGTCAGATCTGTCTGTTTCGCCAGATGGGCAGCTAGCAGCCATTGCCGGCAGCACTGGCCTGAATCTGTACAGTCTGCCCGATTTGCTCCCCCTGCAAGAAACGGCGCTGCTGACAGACACCACCAGGCTCACCGCCTGGTCGGCCGAAAGCAACTTGCTGGCGATTGCCTCTGGCACTGGTGGCCTGACGCTGTGGCAGCGAGACGAGGACATGCTTACAAACTTGCTGGAAGCCAGCAGTCCGGTAACAAAGCTGCACTGGTCGCCAGACGGCCGTTTCCTTGCTGCAGGCTTGCAAAATGGGCAAATTCACCTCTGGCTGGCTGGCAGCTGGAACGCCTCGCTGGTGCTGGAAGGCCACCGTGAGCGAATCACCGACCTGGCCTGGTCCCCAACAGACGCCAACCTGCTGGCCTCCGGCAGCACCGACGACACCGGCCGTCTCTGGCAAATCGCCAGCGAATCGCCGCTGGCAGCAAACGAACTGGGCAGCTTCACCGGCATGGGCACCAATGTCGATACCGTCCTCTGGTCACCAGACGGCAGCAAGCTGGCCCTGCACAGCGGCTTTGGCATTCTGGTGATGTGGTGGGACGTGGCCAGCGGAAACCTGGTGCGCCGCGACATTAGCGTAAACAGCATTAGCTGGTTCCCCGACGGCAGCCACCTTATTTTGGTCAAAGGCAGCAACCTGGAGGCGCGCACGGCCGATGCGGGCAGTCTGGCCTTTACGCTCGCCGGGCACACCTCAACAGTAAGCCGCCTGAGCTGGTCGCCCACCAATCCCAACTGGCTGCTTTCCATTAGCGATGACGAGACTTTGCGCCTGTGGGACGTGTCGGACCAGTCGCCGGTGCAGCGCTTCGCCGGGCACAGCGAGCCCATCGACCTGGCTGAATGGTCGCCAGATGGCAGCACCATTGTTTCCGCAGATCTGGCCTCGGTGCGGCTGTGGAATGTCAATGCCGCAGACGAGCAAGAACAACTGCCCGGCCATTTTCAAACCGCCGCCATTCAGTGGATCAACGAGACGCAGCTGCTGACGCTTGGCGGCACGGACCATCTGGTGCGCGTGTGGGATGCGGCCG
>JBHIWP010000395.1:0-5471 GCA_041987425.1 Promineifilaceae bacterium (SeqCode)
ACCAGAGGAACTTTCGACTATTGTCTACACCATGCCTGCCGCGCCGGAACCTTTCATCCCAGAAGAATATCATGGGAAAATTGTCTCCTTAGCAATGATGGCCTACGCTGGTGATGTAGAAGAGGGCATGCGCGTGCTTGAGCCATTTCGCCACCTGGCCGAACCCATTGTAGATATGCTTGGCCCTATGCCATATGCAGAGATTTACTTGCCAGCACCAGAGGAAGGTGCTCGATTTGCGGTGCGTTCAAAGTTTATTGACAAGATGGATGAAGCGACGGCGCAAATCATGCTGGATCACCTGCACACCTCACCTGCGCAGATGTTCATTGGTGAGTTTCGCATTTTGGGCGGCGCCATGGCCCGCGTTCCTGCCGAGGCAACGGCGTTCGCACATCGCTCGGCTCATGTATTTGCTAACTTCATCGCCCAGTTTGAAAACGACGATGATCGCGCCTTCTTCGACGCGTGGGTTGGCAAAGCATCGGCTGACTTACCTCCGAGCAAGGGTGTTTACGTGAACTTTGTGGGCAATGAAGGCGAAGCGCGCGTGCACGAAGCCTATCCCGACGAGACCTGGAAACGGCTCGCGGCGGTCAAAGCCAAGTACGACCCAACCAACTTATTCCGCCGCAATCACAATATTCCGCCGCAGGGCAAGTAGAGCTCACTTTTCTGGCAGGCAAGGCAAATTAACGCCTTGCCTGTCTTCTTGTGGTCAGGTAGCATAACGGCCGTTACTCCCCAAAACTTCTTCATGCAGCCAGGTTGTAAACGGCCGTTCCTTCACTCTAGCACGCACCCTGGTCACCTGAGCAGGCGATAACTGTTCCACCGCCTCACTTTCAAGCTGTACCGCACTTTTCTGCACGTCTGGACTGCTGTCTGGATGTTCCTGAACATAGCTGACGGCTTCTAACGCCTCTTCCCATGCTTCGCTTTGGCCTTGCAGCCGGGCTATGCCAACAAGTGCGCTCACAACTGGCAAGTTGGCACCCATAGAATCGGCCAGCCAGCAGGCCTGCAAAAAGCATTGCCGTGCCTCCTCATTGTAGTGCCTGGCAAGCAAAAAATGTCCAAAATGGTTTAAAGCCTGCGAATGATGAAACACATCGCCGCTTTTAGCATACATTGCCACACATTCTTCAAGCAAGGCATGGGCCCGCTCATCATTACCGGCACTTTGGGCAGCGCGGGCCAATTGCTCCAGCGCCATCCCCATTCCCAAGCGATCATCAATTTCTTTAGTCAACACCATGACTTCATTTAGCACGCTCTCTGCTTCGGCAGGGCGCCCCAACATTTGCGCGGTGCGGCTTAATTCGTTGCCTACAAATGCCAAATGCCGCGGGTCGCCAATGGTGCGGCTGACCACTATTGCTTCCTTTAGATAGTCATAGGCTTGTGCATAATTGCCAAGGTTATGGGCTATTGCTCCCAACGTAACTAGAAATAGCGCTTCCTGCCAATGCTGCCCCAGCGCGCGGCTCAAAACAAGGCCTTCTTGACTGCACGCTATTGCCTCTTCATAGTTGCTCTTGGTGCGTAGGATTAGTACATGAAAACAAAGGGCATAGGCCAGGGAGCGTGGCGCATTTACAGGACGAAGTAGCGTAACCGCGGCCGTTGTCAGCTCGAGCGCCGTCTGGCCTTTGGCTAGATGAATGCTATAAAAACCACCGTAGGCCCACAGTTCGCCCAGCAGCGCAATCATCTCATCGCGAACGGCAGAAGTTTCCCCTGCGTCTTCTGCCAGACGACTCTGTACAAACCTTGCCGTGCTGGCCATGCGCCTTTCACCTTCCTGAAAGTAGTTGCGCAGTTCATAAAAATACCAAAGCGGATAGGCTGCCTGGCGCAGTAAAGCAAAGGCCTCTTCGGCAACCCCCTGTTCCCAGGCCAGACGGATATTATCGATATCGGCCGTCAGCGTAACGATAGCCGCTTTTTGTTGGTGGCTTTGCAGCTGTGCCTCATAGTTTTGCAGCAGCGTAAGGTAATAGACGGCATGGAAATTACGTGTTTCTTGCTCCACTTCTTTTGTTTTATGCAGCCGCGAAGCAGCAAATTGCCGCACAAGTTCATGCAGCGCAAAGCGGCTTGCGGCTGCGCGCTGCAGCAGGGATTTATCTACCAGCGCAGAAAGCGTGGCCAGATCTGCCCCGGCCACTTGTTCTGCCGCTTCCCGCGTAAAGCCACCCTGAAAAACAGATAGACGAGTAAGCACCTGCTGCTCGCTGTTGGAGAGCAGTTGCCAGGAGTGGTCGAAAACGGCTTCTATGCTGCGATGGCGCACGGGCACGTTGCGGGTTCCGGCCTGAAGAAAATCCAGACTACGCTCGATTTCCTGGATAATTTCAGCGCAGGAAAGTACCCGCACCCAGGAGGCAGCCAATTCAATTCCCAGGGGCATGCCTCCCACTAACTGACAAATGTGGGCGACGTCTTTTAAATTCTCATCAGACGGCTCAAAGTGACTATCTGCCCGTACTGCGCTCTGCCAGAAGAGGGCAACTGCGCTGTTATCAATTAGCGAGATATCGCGGGTAACCGGCGGCAAAGCCATCCCCTGTATTTCAAAAACCCACTCTTCCTGCAGCTCCAGCCGCTGGCGAGAGGTGACCAACAGCTTCAGCTTTGGGGCAGCCTGCAAGAGATCGCCCACCCAGCATTCACCGCTACATCCTCCGCCATTTGCAGAAAGCAGGTGTTCAAAATTATCCAGAACGAGGAGCATTTCCTTTTGGCTGAGGAAGGCGAACAGTTGCTCTGTGGGCTCAGCCGACCCGGCAAAACGAAACTGAAGAGCATCGGCAATGGTCGGCGCTAAGAGGTCGGCCGTTTGCAAACCAGCAAGTGCCACAAAGGCCACCCCGTTTGGAAAAGCTGCCTGATGGACAACGGCCGTTTGCAAAGCCAGCCTCGTTTTACCCATACCTCCCAAACCTAATAACGTGAGCAAGCGGCAGTTAGGGTCATTCAACCGTTGATTAATTTCGGCCAATTCCCCCTCACGGCCGATAAAGCGCGTTGCCGGAACTGGCAAGGGCTGGGGCCGCCACTCCGGTAACTCAGCGACAGCAGGTATAGGTGGCGTTGGCAATAAGTCTAATCGCAGAAGCTGTGAATAAGCTTCTTGGGTTGCAGCCGCTGGCTCCACACCCAACTCTCGCTCCAGCACCCCAACTAACGTCTCATAGGTGCGTCGAACGCTGCTCCTGTCGCCATTTAGCGCCTGCAGACGCATCAGCTGTATAGCGGCCGTTTCGTCAAATGGATCCTGCTGAAGCAAAATCTGGCAGTAGCGAGCAGCTTCCCGATACGCCTGCTGTTGTTCCAACAGTGCAACCAGCTGGTGCAGCGCAGCCAGATATTTCTGCCGCAACTCTTCACGGATGGGTATAATCCAGTCGTCGTAATTCCCTGGCAGCAGATCGCCTTGATAGAGGGAAACGGCCGTTTCCAGGCAGCGTCGAATCAGGTCAGGAGCGCCTGCCTGTTTTGCCTCTTTTAGCGCAGCCTCATAGCGAGCCACATCCAGATCGTAATCGGCTTGAAGCTGCCACTGCACAGTTGCGCTGTCGCTTAAAAGATAGGTATCGGCCTCCGGCAATGTCCGGCGCAAGGTATGCCACAAATTACGCAGATTTGTGCGCGCCTGACCTTCGGTAGAATCTGGCCACAGCAAAAAAGCCAGGTGACGGCGCGACTGGGGAACTCCACGATGAAGCAGCAAAAAAGCAAGCAGTGATTGCGGCCGATCTGCATGCAATCCCACAATTGACTGGTCGTTATAAAGAAGCTGAAATTCACCCAGCAAGCGAATTTGCAATCTGCTGGAAACCGATTCCTTTAACATATTTTGCCCTTCGCCACTCCCAGCCCCAAGAGATCGATATTAATGATGTGGGCCTTCACAACAAGCCCGGGCGCTTACTTACCCTTGCTCGTTACTAACGAGATAGCCTGTGCCAGGGACATTGCCTGCCCCTCAGTCCAGCTTACGGCAAAGATTTCCTCGGTTAAAGCCGCCTGGATGAGAGACCGGTTACGCTCAAATTCCATCTGATCCGCTGGCCACCACGAGGCGCCAGATGAGTAGATATGTGCTTCGGCCGTGGCCAGGAGTTGAGCAGCTTCTTGCGGCAGGCCCTGGGCAGCAAGAAGGCCACCCAAACCAGCCAGGCATTCGGCCACGCCGCGCTTGTTACCTAGCTGCTGAAACATGCTCAGGCTCTCGCGAAAATTTGCTTCGGACTGCTGGAAATCTCCCAGGTGCTGAGCCACATATCCCAAGCTGTGCAGCGAACGCGCCACATCTGACTTGGCTTCCATGGTTCTAAATAAGGTCTGGCTTTCCTCATAGCAATGCTGGGCTAGCCTGTAGTTTTCCTCAACCCGCGCTAACTCACCCAGGTTATTTAAGACATTGGCATTTAACCAGATGGCATCGTAGCTTTTGGCCAGAGCTGCGGCCTGCTCTAACCAGCTCCGGGCAACCGCATAATCCCCATGAGCGGCCGCTACGTTGCCCAGGTTCAACAGCGAATCAGCAATAATCCACCAAAGCTCAAGGCGCTCGCTGATGGCCAATGTTTCTTCAAATATGGCCTGAGCCGCAGGCGTGTTGCCCTTGTATAGGGCCGATACGCCCCAACCCAACAGGCCCATTGCCAGCCACCGTTCATCATTCAACTCGCGGAAAATGGCGATGGCTTCCTGCATGCACTGATCTGCTTCAGTAAGGTCACCCTGCCAAAGCGCCAGCGACCCGTTGCCCATTAAGAATAAAGCCCAACCTACCGTACGGTGCCTTTCCCTGCATGAGGCCATGAACCGTTGGCACCAGGCCTGACCTTCACTCAAATAGCCACGCTGATACCAGAACCAGTACAAAACGCCAATCATCCGCAGCCCTAGCTCCATCTCCCCAGATTTAGTTAGACTCCAGGCTAGCATGGCGCGGATATTGTCGTGTTCAGCTTCGGCCCACTCGAGCTGAAGTCCTGCATAGAAATGAAAATTTATGCCAATCTCGTCTAGATGGGCGGCAAAGTAATGGGCATGTTCTTGCTGTACCAGCTCCAACTCGCCGCTGTCTTTCAGCCGCTCCAGGGCATATTCCCGAATGGTCTCCAGCATCCTAAAGCGCAGCTGGCCATCGTCGGCAGGTTGCTGCACCAACAAGCTTTTGTTGAGAAGAGAGGTTACTTCTTCCAAGACATCTATATCGCGCTCTTGTACGGCCGTCTCAGACAAAAGCCCCTTGGCCAAGAGCGTATTTAAGTTGCAGATTGCTTCGGCCGTTTCCAGCGTAAAGCCTCCCACGAACACAGCCAGGCGATTGAACAAAGTTTTCTCACAATGGGTGAGCAGACTATAGCTCCAATCGACGGTATTGCGCAGCGTCTGCTGCCGGGCTGGCATATCTTGGGGGCCGCCGGTAAGCACCTTTAAACGGTGCTTCAGCC
>JBHIWP010000396.1:0-5469 GCA_041987425.1 Promineifilaceae bacterium (SeqCode)
GTCATTGGCAACTCCTGTTATTTTGAAATGGTCTACTTCTAATTTAACAGGTTTGCTGGCTGTCATCTCATCTTTTTATTTTGTGTCAGGTAGCTAGTTACAAAATTACTCAATTACTAATCTCATCAACCAGCTGCTCAAACTTATCCACGTCCGCCCGCAGCACATCCAGACTGGCTTCCCAAAAATCGGGCGTGCGGATATCGATGCCAAAGCGGGCGGCCAGGTCAGCAGCATTGCCCATGCCGGTCATAGACAGCAATTCATCGTAGCCCTTCTTAAAAGGCTCCGGCTCTGCCTGGTATTGGGCATACAGCCCCAGGCCAAACAGCAGACCAAACGTGTAGGGGAAGTTATAAAAAGTCGACCCATAGTAGTGAGGCACATAAGCCCAGCGGTAAGGATGGAGCGAGCCCTCTTCCAAGGCATCGCCCAGCGACATTAGCTGCGTTTCTTCATCCAGCTCGCACAGTTCTTCAACTGAAAGCTCGCGCTCCTGACGCTTGGCAAAAAGCTTTTCTTCAAACATGAAGTTGCTGCTGGCTCCCAGCACCACCCGCGCTGCATATTCCAACACGCCATCGATGATAATGAGCTGATCCTGGAGACCGGCCGTTTTCAGCGCCGCATTCTCCACAATTTTTTGGCAAAAGGTGCTGGCGGTCTCTGCCAGGGTCATAGGGGTTTCACGCTGCAAGGGCGTACGGGCCGCCAGGCATAAGTTATGGTAGGCGTGACCCAACTCATGTGCCAGCGTGCTCACACCAGAGAAACCTACTTCGTAATTTGTCAGAATGCGGGACTCTTCGCCCCGAAGCGACATGCAAAATGCTCCGCCCCGCTTGCCGTCGCGTGGCTCGGCATCAATCCAGTTTTCGCCAAAGGCCCGCTCGGCCAGACGACGCATCTTTGCAGAATAGGTACCAAACTGCGTTGTCACAAAGTCAGTGGCGTCTGAGTAGGCCCAGCTTTGCTCGCCTTGCCCCAGCGGCACCAATCTATCGTACCAGGCTAGCTTGGGCAGGCCCAAAGCCCGTGCCCGCGCCTTGAGGTAGCGCTGAAAGTCAGGAAACGAATGCCGCGTGGCGGTCATCATTGCGTCCAATGTAGGACGGTCAATGGCGTTATCGAACAGAACCATTTGCAAAGGCGATTCCCAGCCGCGACGCCGAGTGATTGTTAAGGTCTCCCCTTTGATGCTGTTGAGAGAAGCCGCCAGCGGAACGGCCGCATTTGCCAATACATCCAAGACCGCCTGATGGGCCTGCGCCCGCAGCGCACGATCCTGATCAAAAGCCAAATTTTGGGCCGCAGTCAGGGCCATTTTTTCGACCTTTCCGCCGTACTCAATTTCCACAGTTAACTGGGACGTAAAATTGTTAAATAGGTGGTACCAACTGCTGCCGCCAGTGAGCACCAGTTCTGCTGCCAAATCTTCTTGCTCAGGACTCATTAAATGCTGTGACTCGGCCCGCGCTTTCCGCAACATATATTCATGGGCCTGGGCTACGGCCGATTTTTCCAACAGCCGCTCAACATCCAAAGAACCAATCCAGGCAGCAAACCGGGTACTGAGCAAAGAACGTTGCGAAAGATGTGGCAATAGCTCGCTGTTGCGCGCCTGTGCCTTCGTATTGCGGGAATCAGTGGTCAACATCCCCTGCAAATAAACTTGCAGAATGTGAATTTGCTCATCAATTTCGTTCAGCCGGTTGATAATTGTTTCCAGCAAGGAGACCAGATTGTCATCCATGGGAACGGCCGTATCCAACCGATTAATTTGGTTTTGATCAAACAACCTGACTGTATCCGCAATTGCCTCTACGGCGTGCTGAAACTCAGCTTCAAATTCAGGAGATTCCAGGCCAGAAAAGACAGTGCTAAAATCCCAGTGGGGCAGCTCTAATTGTTCTTGATGCATTTTTTCTCCAGTTTGGTTCATCTATTCTTGTGAATAAGTATTGAACCATGCCCAAAATTGGTTGACCGACCAGTAGTTTAACAATGATCAGGAGCAAGGCCAACAGATAATTAGACAATGGTCTATAAAACAGCTTCAAACTTTGAAGCAGATTATCGTTTGGCCACCTGTCGGCATTCTAACTTTAACCTAAGTGATACAATATGGGGCAAAATCGCCGCTCCGCTTAGAAAATTGTGTAAACTTACGAGAAAACACATGGGCCCTTCAAAAGCAACCACATTCTTTTCGTCTGATCAAACGCTTAGCCAGGCGCTTTTACCACGCAAACTGCTTATGCAGCTGCTTGGCATAACGGCCGTTTCTCTTGTTGTTAGTGACGTATGGTTCTTACTAAGGAATGATCTCACCGGCAGCGCTATTCTGCTTACCATTGTCTATGCGATATTGTTGCTGGTTGGTGCAGGTCTGGTTCGGACCGATCGCATTTTGATGGCCTCACATGGCTTTACGGCCGTTTTATGGCTTTCCCTCACGCTTTACATTGGGGCCTTTGGCATTAGCTCTACGCCTACCCTGGGTGCCTACATCCTTGTCATCCTTATGGCCACCCTGCTGCTGCGGGGGCGCGCAGCCCTTTTCTACACCATTCTTTGCCTTGGCACCGCTATTGTGCTGGCTTTTGCTGTGGGCACCCAGCGCATTCCTATTTACGAATCGCCAGCCATTTTTTTTACGGGCTCGTCTGGCAGCAACTTTGCCCAATTTTTCATTTCCCTTTCCCTGCTGGGCCATGCCTATTATGCGCTGCGCTTTACCCTGGCCACGCTTCGGTTCAACGAGCACCACCTTACCCAAATCCAGCAAACCTTAGGGCAGCGAACGGCCGATCTGTCCGCCATCAATGAGCAGCTGCGCCACCAGATCAAAGAGCGAGAGGTAACAGAAGCCGCCCTGGAACAGCAAAGCGCTTTCTTGCGCCAAATTATTGATACCATTCCTCACTATATTTTTGTGAAGAATGATGAAGGACGCTTTGTCATCGTCAATGAAGCGATTGCCAGGCTTTATGAATCGACCCCAGAAGAGCTGGAAGGATATTCTGGGCGAAAGTTTAACCCAAATACCGCAGAGCTGGACGAGCTTGCCCAACAGGATCAAGAGGTGTTGGCCTCACAAAAAGAAAAAGTTTGGCCTGAAGTGCCTTTTACTGATTTGGATGGTAAGCAAATTTGGCTCCACATCGTAAAACGGCCGCTAAATACCAGGCATCAACATGGCAAATACGTTTTGGGCGTAGCCAGCGACATCACCCTGATCAAGCAAACCGCTGAAGCGCTGCGCGAAAAGGAAGAAAATTTCCGCACGCTCGTGGAGGCTTCCTTCGAAGGCATCATCATTTGTATTGATCAAATTGTTCAGCAAGCAAACATTAATTTTGCTACAATGTTTGGCTATACGGCCGTGTCAGAAGTCTTAGGGAAACATTCAACAGCGTTTTTTGCACCAGAAAGCATTGGCGACGCACAGCAGCTCCTCGATAAAAAGCAAAAAGTGACCATAGAAGCCCTGGGTATCCGTCAAGATAACAGTACTTTTCCAATTGAAGTCGTCAGCCATCCCATCAACTACCAGGGGAAACTGGCCCAAATTAGCGGCTACCGCGATATTTCTGTCCGTAAAAAGATAGAAGAAGCTGAACAGCAAACCCAAAAGCTGGAAAGTTTATCCATCATGGCAGGCGGATTGGCACACGACTTTAACAACTTACTGGTGGCTATGATGAGCCAGATTGCTCTGGCCAAAGCCAGGTTGAGTCCAGACCATGCCAGCCACGGTAATCTAGACAAAGCAATACAGGCTACAGAAACCACAGCTTTGCTCACTCGTCAGCTGCTGGCTTACACCGGACAAGGCCACTTCGAGGTTAAATTGAATCATCTCAACTACCTCATCACCCAAAACCTGCATCTGTTTCAGGATGCCCTGCCGCCCAATATCACCTTCAAAACTAACCTGCATGACCCCCTGCCCTACATCAAAGCAGACAGCGCGCAAATTCAGCAAATCATCATGAACTTGCTCCTAAACGCGGCCGAATCTATCGGTACGAAGGCAGGCACCATCACTATCACCACTCGCCCCTACCGGCTTACCGTTAATCAGATTGATCAATGGCGGTCCATCAATGAGACCGTCGCCGAGGGTGACTATGTATTGCTGGAAGTTGCCGATACGGGCCACGGCATGGACGAACCGGCTCTAAGCCGCATATTTGACCCCTTTTATTCCACAAAAGGAACGGGCAGAGGGCTGGGCCTAGCCGCAGTGTTGGGCATTGTGCGCGGGCACAACGGCAGCCTGCGGGTCAAAAGCCAGTATAAAGTTAAAAATAAGGCCACTAGTTGCCGAGCGTCTATCATTGCCATACAAGAGCCAAAAAGTGAAGTCTTTTTACGTAATTTTCGACGAATCGGTCACCCCAAGAGCAAAGCGATCTTTTATATAGCTGCGGGTGTTAAAACCTTAACTCTTCAAAAACATAAATTTTTTACCATTAATTTGCTATGAAATAATTTATTCAGGAAAAATAAAAAAAAAAAATCAATTTCCCGATCTAGTAGTTAATATTTCCGAAGATGCTTGGTTTGGTCGATCAATAGGTCCACATCAGCATTTTACAAAAGCAATTTATCGATCAATCGAAGAAGGAGTTTTTATTGCAAGATCTGCCAACAAGGGAATTTCTGCTTTTATTAATCCCAATGGTAAAGTGCTCAAATCAATTAATACGAGAGAGTCTGGTAATATTGAGTTACATTTTCCTTATTTTTATAAATCAACTTTATTTTCAAATTATGGAAATAAAATATTTTTTTTAATAATTTTGTTGTATATATTTCTAACTTTAATTTTTAAAAAACTTAAAATTTAATGAATAAAAAAACATATTTATTTACTAGCGAATCTGTTTCGGAAGGTCATCCGGATAAGGTTTGTGATCGTATATCGGACATGGTTGTTGATACCTATTTAGCAAAGGAACCTTTTTCTAGAGTAGGATGTGAAACTTTAACCACAACAAATAAAGTTGTTTTGGCAGGAGAGACAAGAGGACCCGAAATAAAAAAAGACGAATTAACACAAAAAGTTAGAGAATGTATTAAGGATATTGGATATGAACAAAAAGGATTTCATTGGAAAAATTCTGATATTGAAATTTATCTACATTCTCAGTCGTCAGATATAGCTATGGGAGTTGATTCAAAAGGCAATAAGGATGAAGGAGCTGGAGATCAAGGTGTAATGTTTGGTTATGCATGTAATGAAACTGAAAGTTTAATGCCAGCTCCAATTTATTATTCCCATAAAATTTTAGAATTTATGGCAGCTGATAGAAAAAAAGGTATTGCACAGGCTAACTATAAATTATGTGAGTGGAGTGATGCAAGTGAATTGGCAAAGGAAAGAAGAAAATCAAAAAGTGAAATCTATAATAATTAATTTCAAATATATTATTGTTTTAATCGGGGTTTTGGGGTTTTGGG
>JBHIWP010000397.1:0-5441 GCA_041987425.1 Promineifilaceae bacterium (SeqCode)
CCGTTCTCCCCCACGAAACAGTCGCCACACAACATGCCACTGGCCGCGTATTGGCAACGGCCGTGTCCGCTCCGCATGCCCTGCCCCAATTCCGCCGCAGCACTATGGACGGTTACGCCGTTCGCGCCGCCGACACCTTTGGTGCGTCAGACAGCCTGCCCGCCTTTTTGCAGGTGGTAGGCGAGGTGGCCATGGGGCAAAAAGCGGCCGTCGGACTGGGCGTAGGCCAGGCGGCCATTGTGCACACCGGCGGCATGATTCCCGATTCGGCCGACGCCGTGGTGCAGATTGAGCAGACGCAGTTGGTTAGTAATCCGTTATCGGTAAGCGGTAATCAGTCTTCAATCTCCACTCTCCACTCTCCTCAATTTCCATTTGAGATTGAGGTGCTGAAGTCGGTGGCGGTGGGGCAAAACGTGCTGCAAGTTGGGGAAGACGTGCAGCTGGGAGCAGAGATCTTAGCGGCGGGGCATGTTTTGCGGCCGCAGGACATAGGCGGCCTGTTAGCGTTGGGAATTATGACGGTGGCCGTGGCGCGCCAGCCGCGCGTGGGCATTCTGGCTACCGGAGATGAAGTAATTGCGCCGCAGGAAACGGCCGTTCCGGGGCAAATTCGCGACATCAATAGCTACACCGTGGCCGGATTGGTAGAGCAGGCCGGGGGCGTGCCGGTATTGGGCGGAATCGTTCCCGATAAGTTGGCCGCCCTGAAAACGGCTGCTGCCAAGCTGCTGGCCGAGACAGACATGCTCGTCATCTCAGCCGGTTCTTCCGTCAGCGCGCGTGACATGACGGTACAGGTTATTGATGGCCTGGGCCAGCCGGGCGTGCTGCTGCACGGCGTGGCGACGCGCCCCGGCAAGCCCACCATTGTGGGGGCGGTGAGCAACAAACCGGTGCTGGGCCTGCCCGGTAACCCCGTCTCGGCCATGGTGCAGTTCGACATGTTTGGCGTGCCCGCCATTTATCATTTGCAAGGGGCCAGGGAGATGCCGCGCCGGGGGCTGGTATGGGCGCAGCTCAGCCAAAACATTGCCAGCGAAAGCGGCCGGGAAGATTACGTACCTGCTCGCCTGGAGGACGGCCCCGATGGTCTGCTGGCTACCCCGGTTTTTGGCAAAAGCAATCTCATTTACACGCTTGTCAATGCTGATGGGCTTATTAAAGTGCCGCTCAATAAAGGGGGGCTGGTCGCTGGCGAGTGGGTAGAGGTTCGCCTGTTTTAATCTTGCGCAGCTTCGCGGCTGCGGCGCAGAGTGTCGAAGATGTAGATGGGTGCGCCCAGGAAGCCGGAAATGCGCTCGATGGCGAAGACCAGCAGCGTGAGGGCTACGGCCTGTTCGTCGCTTAGTCCGGCGCTGGCAAACAGCAGGGGAGCCAGCCCTTCACGAATGCCCAGCCCGCCAATGGAGGGCAGAAGGATGGCCAACGAGAGAAAAGGCGTTACCAGAAAGTAATGGCTGAAGGGCACCTGGTAGCCCAACGCCAGGCCAGCGGCGGCAAACCAGCCAATTTGCATCAGGTTGAAGAGGATCGACACGCCGATTGCCTGCCATACGGCCGTCCAGCCACATGCCTGCACCGCCCCAATCACGCCATCCACTTTTTGCCAAATCGGCTGCAAAAATGCGGGCATCAGCTGCCCCAGCTGGCGCACCAGCCGCCCTTCTAGCACCACAAAGCCAATCATGAGACCGAGGAGACAAACGGCCGCAGTTTGCCAGAGAAGGCTGCTGGGGAACTCTGCTGGCCGGAAGGGGAGGGCCGCCAGGCCAATCATAAAGAGCGCCAGCAGCCCGGTAGCCCGATCGACCAGCACCGTGCCAGCGGCCGTTTTGGCAGGTACGTCCTGGGCTGCTTCCACGGCGCGCACCACGTCACCGCTAAAGCCAGAGGGCAGCACGGAGTTAAAGAAGTTGGCGGCAAAGTACAGCGAAACCAGCCTTCCAAACTTGATGGGAGCGCCAATGGCGCGCAGCAGCAGCAGCCAACGGTAGGCCCGCACCACCAGACTGCTGTTCACCAGCACAAAGCCCAGCAGCACCCAACCGATACGTGCCTCCAGCAGGCGCTGCCCCGTGTCGGTCAGGTCTACCTGGGTAGAAACATACAGTAATGCCAGAAAGGTGAAGCTTATTTTGATGAGGGTGCCGAGATGTTTGCGCATAGGGTTTAGAAGAAACCTCCCGCAGTTTCCTGACCTGATTCAGGTCATTTACGAAACCTGCGGGAGGTCGGCGGCGGTTAAAGCGGCTGTGGCCGGGGCACCTTCACTTTGGGGTGCGCTATCGCTGCTGTGCGGGGACCGGCAGCCTCTTCTTGAGCGGCGGCGGGTAGGGGAATTTCCAGACGTTGACCAACGTAAAGCTGAGCGTCTGGCTGATTGTTGTATACCTGGATGGCTCGCCAGCGCAGCGAATCGTCATAATAGCGACGGGCAATGCCGCTGTAGGTGTTACCGTGTACCACCATATGGACCGCTATTTTTTTGCCCCAGTTGCCAACGTGCTCCAGCCAGTAGACGGCCGTTTCCCCATCATCTAAATCCGGCGCGGCTGCTCCTTCGTAAGCCGCCAACGACAAAATGCGCCGGTGCAGCTCGCCATCAACGGAAATTGCCATACGTGCCGCTTCTCTTTCATTTTTCACATCATCAGAAATATCCGCTGCTTCTTCGGCCGCGCCCACAAGCGGATAGCTGAAATCGGGAATAAGGCAGCCGAAATTTTCATTTTCCGTGTAGTGGAAGCCGCCCCAGCCTTCTAAAAATTGCTTGTTAGTGAAGCGGAAATATTCACCTTTGGCCCGCTGCGCCCACAGGCCAAAGAGCGGGTCGTGCACGAAGACGTGATCCGCGCTATAGCCGGTGACAACCAGAAAGTGACCAAATTCAAACTTGTTGCCCGTGAGCTTCACCCAGGGCTTGTACTTCACCAGCGCGATGAAGGCGTGGCCGTTGTCGATATTGTCGCGTAGGCCTTGCAGCGCCTGGCTGGCGTTGGCGTATCTTTTGTAGGTGAGGGTGAGCTGCCCGGCTCCCCAGGCGGCATTTTTGAGATCAGGAATGAAGGTGAACTTGGGACGGACGCCAATGTAGCTGTAAAGTTCATCTGGGGTAATGGCTACGCGCTTGCCGTTGAGCAGCATGGCGACGCTGGTGGGGCCGCAATCGCTGGAATGATCTTTGGCATCTTTATCCCATTGTGAACGATACGGTATTTGCAGCTTTTTTTCAGTCATCGTTACTACTCCTGGTGAACGGCACGCTGTTTTGCTAGATCCGCGCGATCAGGCCAGTCAGCGTCCAATTTTTATGCAGCGAAAGTCCGGCTTGTGAAGGCGATTGCATAATGGTTGTGTGAACGGCCGTCATTTTATCTGCTTTGCGGTGGGGTTGCACATGGTAAAGAATGGCACTTTCGTTGTCACTTTGCCGAACTGACCCTTATAATCAGCCGCCTATGGCATTTATGGAGAAAAAGTTGGCGCGTCTTGGTCTGGTGGTAACGGCCGTCTGGCTGTTTTTCTTTTTGGCGCTAGACAGCATGGTGAAGGACAGCCCCACGATGGATGAACAAAACCATCTGGCGCGGGGCGCGGCCTTCGTCAAGACGGGCGACCCCCGGCTAAGCCTGGAGCATCCCCCGCTGGTGAACAGCCTGAGCGGTTTGCCACTGCTGCTGCTGCCCGACCTGCAACTTCCCTTCGACCATCCCAGCTGGACGCAGCAGCAGCCCCCGGACGTCTACTGGTACATCTTTGCCGATCAGTTTCTGTGGCAGGCAAACCAGGACGTGACACGGATGATCTTTTTGGGGCGACTGCCTATTGTCTTTTTGACGCTGGGTTTGGCACTGGTAGGGTTTCACTTTGCCCGCGAATTTTGGGGACGGCCGTCTGCCTATCTTGCCTTTCTGATGCTGCTGTTCGAGCCCAATATTTTGGCGCACGGCCGTCTGGTGACGACTGATTTGGGCGGTACGTTGTTTATCACCCTGGCGCTGCTGCTTATGTGGCGTCTGTGGTCTGTGCCGGGCTGGGCCTGGCGGCGCTGGCTGGCGGCGGGCGTTGGGCTGGGGTTGGCCTTGGGCAGCAAGCTTTCCATGCTCACTTTTGTGCCGGTTTTGGCAATTTTGGCCTTGCTGCCACTTTTTAACGCAGAGGCGCAGAGGGGCAGAGGAGGTTTACGAAGGTTGATGCAGTTGGGAGTGGCCGGGCTGATTTCAGTTTTGGTGGTCTGGGTGATTTTTGGCTTTGAGTGGGGGGCGTTTCGTTTTCCGTCGGCGGCTTTTGCCGGACTGAATGGGCTTAGCGGGCCAATGCCTACGTTTTGGGCGGGGGTAGACCAGATTGTGAACGTGAGCCGGGGCGGGCGCATGGCCTTCTTGCTGGGCGAATCGTCTGATAAGGGCTTTTTGCTCTTTTTTCCAGTGGCTTTTTTGGTGAAGACGCCGCTGGTGCTGCTGCTTGGGCTGCTGGGCGTGGTGTGGCTGGGCTGGAAACGGCCATCCACGCGCCCCAAATTGCTCTTTCTTTTCATTCCCGCCATTTTATACTTTATCGTCAGCGTAATTAGCGACATTAATATTGGCTACCGCCATTTACTGCCCATTTTGCCGCTGATCATCGTCGCGGTGAGTGGCTTGCCGCTGTGTTTTGTCAGAGCAAGTCAGCAGCGGCATCACTGGTGGCACGGTGCAGATGTCGGCCGCAGTAAGATGGTGGCGTCGATTTTGGCGCTTGGCGTGCTGCTGCCGACGTTGTGGATTCGTCCCCACTATTTAAGCTACTTCAATCTGGTGGCAGGCGGTCCGGCCAACGGCGCTTCGCTCCTGGCCGACAGCAGCAACGACTGGGGCCAGGATCTGCTGCGCCTGCAGGATTGGATGGTGGAAAACGGAGAGGAAACGATAAAGTTAGGCTGGTTTGGCACGGCCGATCCAGCGTATTATGGCCTAAATTTTGAACCACTCCCTGGCTTTCCCAGGCCAGAATTTCTTGGCCTGTGGAACGATCCGCCGTTTAATCCAGAAAGCCCTGAGCCGGGTTTGTATGCCATTAGCGCCAGCAGCCTGTGGGAAAGCCACTGGCCAGCACGTCACGTCTATGCCTGGTTCCGGGCGCACGAACCTGCTGACCGCATTGGCTATTCGATTTACATCTATGACCTACGCTAACGTTTTTACGAAAAGAAGATTTGTGTGGTGGGGAACGGCCGTGCTGCTGCTTGCGGCCGTTTTCCGGTTGGTGCTGCTGCATGACGTGCCGCCAGGGCTGGCCCAGGACGAGGTGCTGGATGCCGACATCGCGCTCTTTATTCGTAACGGCTACCATGCCCTCTTTTTCCGCGAGGGGTACGGGCACGAACCGCTATATCATTATTTTGCCGTGCCGTTCCAGGCGCTGCTGGGCGACAACGTGCTTTCGATTCGGCTGCCTGC